>CAZPYX010000030.1:0-29072 GCA_964590635.1 uncultured Bdellovibrio sp. | reverse complement strand
ATTTAATTCTCCCTGAGAAATTATGATACAGAGAGGAAGTCCTAAGTTCCTAGCATTTTTTAAGGTCTTTTCGCCAGATGCTCTAGCTTGTCGGCTCGTCCAATCAGGTATTCCTGAAGTCTTGTTTTCTGCTGCGGAGTCATGCTAACCCAAAACAAGTCCAAAAAATTTTGAAACTCTTTTTCATAACTTGTAATTGCTGCGGCATATTCTGGGGTCCGCACCGAAGGATAATCGGCAATAAATTCCTCAGCAAATCTGCGTAGCTTTTCAGGGTTGTGCCGTACTGTCATAAAACGATTTAAGATATCCTGTTTGTTTTTTATTTTTTCACTCCAGGGATAAGGATGATCTTGAGTGAATTGAACGATGGATTTCTCTTGGCTGGTATTCAGATCCCCGACCCAATACTCGAGGCCCTTTTTATAGCGTGCAATCAGTTCTTCGTTCAGAACAGAAGGTGTTCCGAGGGAAGCTTTGGTTTCTGATATTTCCTTTTCCACTTTACTCTTAAAAGTATCTATCTGTGGTTCTTTCAAAGAGTCTATCAACTTCTGTGTCGATCCTTTGAAATATGGGCTGGCCTCTACATATTGTTTCTGAAGATCTTTATAGGCCGAAGACATGACGGCCTTGTTTCCAGCCTTCTGTGCACTTTGCTCAATTTGTCGCAAAGTTTTAGCGATCTTATCAAAGCGCTCTTTACGCAGACGATTGAGGTCTGAATCAATATTCTTTTCTAGCTGCTCGTGTTGTTTGTTATTCAAATCAAAGTACTCATCAATCTGGGCCATGTGTGAGCCACCCAGAACTAAAAAATCATCCAGGAAAGTACCTTGAGAGCCACAACCGGAAAGCGTAAAAAGTAGTAACAGAAAAATAAGCGTCTTCATTTCTCAAGGCTAAAATTCCTTCGTGAACAGGCCTATATTTTTTGGATCTTTAGGAAAAATACATGAGAATCGGCTTGGGAATACGTCCCTGCAATAGTTGCATCTGCGGTTCTGCGGTTTTCAATCTATTCGGTATTTTGTTTTGCCCGAAATTTTGCAATTGAAAGATGGCAATGGCCATCAGTTGCGGAAGAACAATGGCAAAGACAATCGCAGTAGTTTTTTGTTTTGCTTTCTTCATGGGTCTATAGTGACCGAAGACAGTTGAGATTCACAAGCTTGCTGGGCCACATTTATATGAATGCGAGTAAAGACCTAAAGTTTATGTTTTCTATTTAAACAAATCGCCTGAACTTACACCGTCTTCGGTCCAAGACGGTAAAAGTTTGCCGTATTTTCCTCCCACCGCAGGGGTCAACCCAAACTCATGGATCAAAGCTGTCATCCACAGAGGCATCTTCTTTTCATATTTCAATTCCAGGATCACTTGGTCATCTGGATCTGAAAGAACATCGGTCTTGAAGTTCCATTCATTGTTTTTCTGATAGCGTAGCTCTTTATCGAAGTTAACCCGTGCATACCCTTCTCCCAACGCCATATAGGCTTTTCGCTGGTACTGCACATTCAATACAGGACCGCAGGAATAACTGCGGCTCAGAAAAATAAATTCCTCTAAATTCTTCTTTAATGCCACATCGCTTTCGAGCAAAAAGTCGTCGGAAGAAAAAAGTCCCATCCAATCCTTGGCAAGGACACGCGATCTTTTTTTTCTTACAAAGTCCCGAACTTTGTATTTGATTTCAAAATAACAAGGCACCTGCAAAGTCTCTCCGTAAGAGCGAACGCGCATGTTGAAGCTGAAGGGACCGGCAGAGGCATTCTTTTGGTAAAGTTGAAAACTTCGATTATCGAGATACAAATTATTACTTGTATAGAAGTGCCCTGGCGCCTCCACGGAATAGGGATCCATGGAGCAATACTTTTCGATGAACCTAGAAATAGGAGCGATGGCTTCCGAGGAAACCAGAAATTTCAGCTCATAACGTTCTTGTACCGACGCCGGTTGATTTAACATGCCGAAAGTTAAAACGTATCTTCTGCCTAACAACAAGTTTCGAATTTGGAATGTTCACCATGACAACCCACCAAATGCCCTGCCAAAGCACATCTTAGGGGTGTCTTTAGTATTAACTCTAGTTTGTTTACACGTCTTCGGTACTGAAGAACATGAGGTGAGACAACAACCCCGCTCGAATAACCTCCGCACAAGGTCTTATTTTTATTAACTCAGCAATGTAATTTTCCAATCTGCAATTTTTCCCAGTTAGGTTTTGTTATCGCACAATCCGGAGGGAATAATGACGATTGATGTAAAACGACATACACTCTTCGCACGTTTCAGAAATACCTTGCTTGCCACTTCTCTTTTCGCCCTAGCCGCCTGTGGTAACGGCGCCAATTCTAACCATAACGGAGACACCGTCCTGCCAGATGAAACGACTCAAGAAACAGTCGTTAACACCCCTGCAGGAGATGGAGCTCAGAAAGCAGCTGAAGATGTTACTGTTGAAAGTACTAGTACGTCAGATCGTGCCGCGATTCTTACTAAATATGCTTATCTCGACCCTAAGCACTTGGTTCCTACGCAAGCTCTTGAAGATGCGATAATTTACTGGGACCAAAATAAAGTGAAATTTCCTAACGTGAATTACGTTTCTGTTATCAACTTTGGTCAAAACTCTAAAGAAGCACGTTTTTACATTATTGATATGAACACCGGCGGCGTCTGGGCCATCCACACAGCCCATGGAAAAGGTTCCGACCCAAATCAAACCGGCAACGCGACAACATTCAGCAATGTTTCAGGCTCCAACGCCAGCTCTTTGGGCTACTACAGAGCTTCTGAGCCCTATACAGGCAGCCATGGATTGTCTATGAGACTTGATGGTCTTTCATCCACAAACTCCAATGCGCGGGCTCGTGCGATTGTGGTTCATCCTGCCGACTATGTGTCTGAATCCAGCGTGATTCAGGGCCGTAGCTGGGGTTGTCCCGCTGTGGCTCCGCAAAACAGTGTGAAAGTCATTAATGCACTTAAAAACGGAAGTTTGATTTATGCGACCGTGGATAAGGGCACTCACGATCGAGACTGGTCCTCGGGTACGGTAAAAGCACCGTCTCCAACTCCTGTTCCGACGGCGACACCCACTCCAACAACGCCGCCAATCACAACAAACCCTGGAACATACACGATGGTTCCTCTGGCGTGGGAGTCTTCAAAGTATCCACAACGTGAAGATTGGTCTAACTACTTGATGACCTTGATACTCACGGACTGGAAATCTTTGTTAGCTGGCGCGAGCGATATCAAAACGTTCTGTCCTACTTACTACAACTTGAATAACAATCAACGTGCTAACGTGTGGGCTCAGCTCTTTGTTTCCATGGCAAAATTTGAAAGTGCTTACAGTCCAACATCTCGCATGCAAGAAACGACAATGGGAACAGATCCGGTGACAGGAAGACCTGTTTACTCTGAAGGCTTGTTGCAATTGTCTTATCAAGACATCACAGCTTACAAATTCTGTAAGATCGACTGGAGCAAAGACAAAAATCTTAGCGCCACTGATCCAAAGAAAACCATCTTAGATCCTTATATCAACTTGCATTGCGGTGTGGGTATCATGGCCAACCAAATTGCTAAAAAAGGTACCATTGCCATCGGCTCTGGAGCTTATTGGGCTGTTATCAAAACCAACAGCAAATACAATCAGCTCAGCAGTATTACTTCCATGGTCAGAGGTCTTTCACTCTGTAAATAGTTTGAACCGATCCAGAGGACTCGCCGTCTTCTGGATCTTTTTTTAGTGTGATTTCTTACGGATCCAAAGACGTAACGGAGTCAGTTCTTTCTCTGTCAACCCGACAAACTGTGCATGAATTTTAAAGCCACCCTCGGGACCGACCAACTCTTCGCAAAGATCCACACGCATCGGCATTTTATCGATACCAATTTCCGCAAAGACAGGACTGTTTAAACGGACAATGCGACCGAGAAGCATCGGCGTGTTCGAGTGCAGTGTCAGACCTAATTCTGAAACAGAAACGACTTCTGTTTTTGTTTCCCATTCCGCTTTAAAGCTAACCGGGGCTTCAATAAACTTCATGGCATTCGCAGATTCAATGGAAAGAAGATTGCGAATCTTCGCCAACAACAATTCCGGATCAATGGGCTTTACGACGTAGTCATTTACCCCGGACTCGATGCCCTTTTCCACGTCACTCTTTTCACGTTTGCCCGTCAATAAAATGACAGGCAGATTTGCAACTTTGGGTTGTTTACGTATGGTGCGAGTCAAAGCGTAGCCGTCTCCGCCCCCGGGCATGATCGCATCGGTGATAACTAAATCAAAAGGTTCCGTCGCCAAATGATGGAGGGCATCGATGGCATTGGTCGCAGAGACCACAACATGTCCTTCGGGACTTAGAAGAGCTTCCAGAGTCATCAAGACACTTTTTTGATCGTCGACTATGAGGATCTTTGCCATATCATTCCTCTTCTATGCAGCCTGTACTTTGTTGATAAAAGTCTTCAATTCGTTCAGGCTTCTCGTGTAGTGCAATTCAATTTGTGCGACAAGTTCTTTCGCTTCATCTGAGTTATTACAGTCTTCAATTTTTTGACAGAGTTCCGCCAAGTTTTTTGCACCCAGGGCAGCACTAGTTGATTTCAACGCATGGGCTGCTTCTGAAATTGTCTGTAACTGTCCCGTTGCTGAAGCTTCATTCATCGTCAACATCAGGTTCGGCGCGGAAACTTCGAAGTCTTCAATCAGGGCAGTGATCAAATTTTGATCCTTCACCACAAACTTCTGCAACTTTTCTAGGACACTCACATCGATGACTTCATCATTTGGCTTTAGCCAGCGATGTAACACTTCAATCAAGCGCGACAACTCCAAAGGTTTGGCCAGATAGTCATCCATCCCCGCCTCTTTATAGGTATGTTCCTCTGAACTTGTTCCGTTGGCAGTCAACGCAATAATTGGAGTTCTTTTTCCATTTGATTCAGATTCATACTTACGGATTTCCCGAGTGGATTCAAACCCGTTCATCACGGGCATCTGACAATCCATAAAGATCAGGTCGTAATTCGCAGACTTCGCTTTCTCAAAGGCGATCTGTCCTTGCCCAGCAATTTCTACATTCAGTCCTAATTTCTGCAAATAATTAAGGGCCACTCGTTGATTGACAATTTGATCCTCTGCAACCAAGACATTCCCTTTAAACAATTTCGCAAAGGCCACATCTGAACTGCGCGGCAAATCTTGAACCTGGCACTGCGACAACTCCACCGTGAACCAGAAAGTAGATCCCGCTTGGAAAACACTTTCAACACCGATACTGCCGCCCATTAAATCCACCAGCTGTTTTGAAATAGAAAGTCCCAGCCCCGTCCCGCCGACTTTCATACCATCTTTGGTTTGGAAATATTTTTGGAACAACGAACGACGATCCTCTTCGCGCAGACCAGGCCCCGTATCCTTCACTTCAAAGCGCAATAAAGATTTTCCGTTTTGCTTATTGAACTGCGTGATGGCAAGCTCCACCGTGCCCACTGAAGTGAATTTCACGGCATTGCCTAATAGATTCACCAGCACCTGCCGCAGACGTCCTTGATCTCCTACAAAATTCCAAGCAGATCTTTCGTTCATAGTCAGTTCGAATTCAATCCCCTTTTCAGAAACGATGGGTTTGAAAATTTCTGTCATATCGCGAATCAAAAATCTGAGATCGAAAGGTTGAGGGTCTAAAGAAATCTTACCCGCTTCGATTTTCGAATAATCCAAAATGTCATTGATAAGCATTAACAAAGATTCTGCAGATCTCTTCACAGTTCCGACATATTCTTTTTGTTCATCATTCAAACGCGTGTCCGCAAGCAACGTGGTCATGCCGATCACTCCGTTCATCGGAGTGCGAATCTCATGGCTCATGGCCGCTAGGAAATCTGATTTCTTTAATGAAGCCTCTACCGCAGCTTCGCGGGCTTTTTGATATTCTTTTTCAATCTGCTTACGACGAGTGATATCGCGGAACACGACCAAGGCGCCACGAATACTGCCATCGATATCATTGATGCAACGACTGCTCAGACTGATATACATACCATCGGGATGCGCGGCATTTTGGACAAAGATTTCGAGGTCATCCACGGTTTCCCCATAAAGGGCCTTATAGAAGGGCAACTCTTCCTTGGTCAAAGGCACACCCGAAGTGACGTTATAAAAACCCAGTTCGTGCAAGCTCCAATCATTGAAGACGTCTTTGATTCTAGTCCCAACAATTCGCTGAGCCGCCGCATTGTACTGCGTGAAGTGACCATCTTGGTCGATTACAATCAAAGCTTCGCTCATGCTTGCTAAGAGAGTATCTAGAAACAAAGAGCGATTTTTCAAATTCAAGGATTCTGCCTTTTGTTCTTGAAATTCATCGCGATGCCACTGGCGACTGATGAACATCGTAAAGAATAGTAACAAAGCTACGATTGAGGCACATTCCGCCTTGGATAAACTGACGCTGCCGACCTGAAGGAACGTCCCCTTCGGTACCAGCGAAACTTTCAAAAGCATCCCCGCCGATTGATAAAGCTTATCTGCTTGCGCGGAACTACGTACTGTCTTTCCTGCCGTCAACTCTTGATTTAAAGTTTCAAACTCAGACCACACGAGTTGATTGAAGTGATGTGCTGGCAATTGCTGATCAGGATTTTCTTTCACCCTTTGTGCAAGCTCGGACATTTTTGAATTCACCATCGTCACTTGCTGGTTGTAAGCTTGAAGGTCCTCTGGTGAATGGGCCTTCAAATAATTTCTTTGATGGAACTTTGCTTTGTCAAAAATTTGCACCAGGTCCTTCACGGACAGTGCGGCCTCTTCGCTCAATGGCGTCAACGGCGTCGTGGCAGCTTCAAAAATCTTAGTATCCTGAAATAATGAAAGTGCCAAAGCCAATAAGGCCACCAGGCTTAATTCCACCCCCCAGCGGGAGATCAAAGTTTTCAGGTAAGACGCTGAATTCATAGCTATCTTATCGGCATTTTGGTTTAGTTCATACACTGGATTTTCACTTTTCAGGCAGATGACATAAGACGATTTGCACTCTGAAGTGTTTAAAATAATGACAAAAAAAGAAGGATTGCCAAGAGCAGCTCCTTTCATTATTTTCGACGTAGTACTTTCGCCTAGAAAAGGGACGTTTCCTGTGACTCATCAAACCTCTGATCTAAATTCTAATCCGGCTCCTAAACAATGGGTCCTTGTCAGAGGGATTATGAGCGAAGCTTTTCACTGGTGGGATTTTCTTCCTCAGTTGCAATCTCGTTTTCCTGAGGATCAATTTCACACCGCGGATATTTTAGGAAACGGTCGTCACTTTCAATTCAGCACACCCATCAATCCTTCCAAAAATGTTCAGGCCCTGCGTGAGCAAGTCCCCTCATCAGGAAAGAAAATTCTGCTGGGTTTCTCTTTGGGGGGAATGCTTTCTTTAGAGTGGGCCCACCTTCATCCCGAAGAAGTGGAAGCTGTGATCTTAATAAATTGCAGCCTTAATAACTCCGCCTTTTACAAACGCATGACTCCCTACGCACTCAAACAGATCTTTCAGTCAGCTTTGCAGAAAGACACCGCGAAGCGCGAAGAAATGATCATTCGCATGACAACTACAGCCGTCCCTCAAGAGCGCGTTGAGCATATTGCGGCTCATTGGGGACCGCGTGGGATCGAATATCCCGTGAAGCCTATTAATTTTCTTTGGCAAATTTTCTTAGCGACACAGATTCCACAAAGACCCACGCCGCCGGCGCCTGTTTTAGTTTTGTCTTCTGGAAAAGATCGCGTGGTTCATCCTGATTGTTCGGAAAAAATCGCTCAGGTTTGGAATTTGCCTTTAGTTCGTCATCCTGAGGCCGGGCATGATCTGACACTTGAGGATCCGGAATGGGTTCTTGCCCAAGTGGAAAAATTTAAAAACGGTGCTCTTTAATAACAGCGAAAGCGATTTTATTTTTGTACGGTATTTTCATACAGTATTTTCGACCGGCTGTTTTCGTTTCACTATAAACTTAGTTGCCCGATCCAAAGATCCACAGTCGGGGCAAAGCGCGAGACAAGGTCATGCACCCACAGAGCTGTGATCGCACCCGCGAAAACATCCATGGTCCAATGAGCCCGCAGTAAAATCACGGTCCCAACTTCAAAGATCACAATGGCAAGGGCCAATGCCATAAAGAGGCCGCCACCCAGCTGTGCAATCTCCACGGCGCCTAATACTGCTAAAGCAGTGTGACCAGAGAAAAAAAGATCGTTAGAAACATCGTAAGTTACAAAGATTGAGGGAACCCCAGGATTGCGCCAAATCATTCCCGATGGCGTCGGCAAAATTGTGATTGCTTGATTGATTTGACGAAGAGTGAATAAAACTAACAAAGCCAATAAGGGTCTGACACTGGGACCTAGCAAAGTCTGCACGATCAAAAAAATACCCACAGCATCAATAACCAAAGAACTAGAAATTAATAATCCGTTGGCTGCACGCGGAGACTGATTAAGATAGAGACTGCATTTTTCCGTAAGAATATGAATATAATCACCAATGCGATCTTTAAAAGTCATTTGACGTTTGCCCAAAAGTCTTTGCGTCACAAGCCACATTCCAATGGCTGCCACCGTCAATCCCAGTTTAATCGCAATAGTCATATTTGCCTCACTCTGAGACTCGAAAATATAACACGTTTCTGACATTGGCAAGGACGTGAAAATCTAGACAGCAACGCCTAATAAATGTCACCCGTCTCAGGCTGACACAAAAGCCATTCCAACGGCCTTTATCAAATCGTTTATAGAAACATTGGCTTCCCAAGGTTTGGCACCACCCTTGCCTCTAATCATGTTGAGACGAAGAATTTTTATAAATCTCGTGGAGGTTTACATGAAACGTTCAACTAACTACAGTCGTTTGCTAACAGCAGGTATGATTGCCAGCTCCATCACACTTGGAGCCATTCAGCCCGCAAAAGCTTTCAACTTGCCTTGGAAAGCAGCTCAGGCTTCGGCCCCAGCGCAACAGGTGCAAACGATCGTATTAGCCGTGGATGGTTTCAGTTATTCCGCCTTCCAACAAGCGCAACAACAAGGTCTCTTTAAAGAGTTCACAAGCGCTGGTGCCCACGTCGCACCATTCCCATCTATGACTGACTTATCTTGGTCGACAATCACACACACTGCGGAACTTTTTGGTGCCGCTGGTCGTATTAAATCAGTGGAAGCTACGTACTTCGATGAATCCAGCCAATCTGTTCAAGGTGATCCACGTGATTACTATCGTCGTCTAGCATTCCCAAAATACTATATGGGTGCTTTCGATGCTTTCTTTAATCCTTACGTGGAAGCTTTGATGTACTTCCCTACGGAAGAAGTTCCAAAGCTTGAAGTCAAATCTGTTGTTGATGATTTGATCTCTGCTAAACCTAAAAAATTCCTTACTGGCTATGTGGGTGCCGTTGACTCTACAGCTCATACCCAATTGAACCGTCTTTTCCCTGTATTGAAAACTGTCGATGCAGAAGTAAAACGTTTGATCCAAAGCTATAAAGAAAAAGGACAAGATATTGAAGTTGTCCTTGTCTCTGACCACGGTAACATCGGTCGTTTCCAAGAAGGCAAGAAAGAACAAGAGTTGAACGGTGTTGAAGTTGCTGATGTGGTAAAACGCGCAGGAATGAACTTCGTACAACAGCTTAAAGAAGACAAAGACGTTGCAATGCCTTTGTTAGCACTTGGTTCTTGGGCTCCAGTTTACTTAAAAGATCGCAAAAACATGAAGCCACTTATTGAAGAGTTCCGCAAGGAAGCCTGGTTCGATATGGCGGTTTCATTGAATAGAAATAACACCTCTGAAACTTTGATGACTGTTATCACGGGTCAAGGTGAAGCAAAGGTTCAGTACGATAAAGTCAAAAACTTGTACTACTACATCCCAGTTCAAGGAAATCCACTTCACATTGCGCCAGCGAATCAATCCACTCAAGCGGCACCAAAAGGGATGACGCCAACAGAAGCGTTCAAAGCTGCTGAGGGAACGCCTTACCCGGACTCAATCTTCCGTATCGTCGAATCAGCTTCTGAAAGAAACTTCGACTTCCCGGATTTTATCCTGACTATTAAAGACGGCAACTTCATTAAGAATTCTTTGGGTGCATTCGCAAAAATGTACCGCACACATGGTTCACTAACAGCCGCGTCTTCGTACGGTTTGATTGCTTCAAACAAACGTAAGGTTCCAGGACAAGTTCGCTCGAAAGACATACTTGCTTTCATCGGTGTAGATCCAAAAGATCTTTTCGCTGATTCATTGAGCAAAGACAAATTGACTGGCAAAGATGCTTTGGCGCAAGTAATGGCCAACTACCAAAAAGGTATCCAAACTGATGCTAAAAACCTTAGCCAAAAACGCATCTTCAGACATATCTCTAAATTCGTAGCGGACACACGCCCTTACTTCTTGGTTTCTGAAATGAAGAGTTTCATGGACGCCTTCAAATTCGATCCGTTCAAAGACCCCACTGGCAAAAGCTTGACGCCTATGAGCTTCGACGTCTCTAAATTTGACGTACAAACAATGATTTCGCCAGAAGATATCGGATCAGTGACTGACGCGGTCTTGACGTCAGGTTCAGCAGAAAAGCTGATGAACGATCCGCGCGTAACGAAACTTAAAGAAAAAGTCGGTTTGATGAAAGATCAGAAAACTGCCAACCTCGACATGCAACATGTTGATTTGAACTCTGGTGGCGGCTTCATGGATCAAATCAAAGAATATGTTCTTCCAGCAAAACGTGCTGTGATGAAAATGTATCAAATGCCATACTTGCTTGAGAATTCAATCGTCATCCAGGAAAAACCATTCCTGCCAGAGACCCGTGACATTCAATTCGCAAGACAATGGGTCAGCAGAAAAGACAAAACTGTTCAATCATTCTCGGCTTTAACAAAACCGGCTTCTAAGGGCCAAGTTTCAACTGCGCAAACTCTTTTGAAAGAAGATATCAAAGAAGCTGCTATTGAAGACCGTATCTACCCAACGCCTTTGACTAAAATCTATAATCAAAAATTGGAAGATGTGACTATCGTTTACGTCCCAGGGATCTACAACGCCATCTTCGATAAAGAGATCTTCAGCTTGGGCTTAAGCGCGCTGAGTGATGAAATGGGTCTGCGCGTGATTCAACCTCCAGTGGAAAGCACTTGTGGCAGCGAAGTAAATGCGGACATCATCTTGGATTATCTAAGAAAAGACTTTAAAGACCGCACTCAACGTGGTCATAAGACTCCAAAATACCTTTTCATTAGTTACTCAAAAGGTGCCGTGGATACGCTTCATGCCTTCTTGAAGAGCCCAAGCTTCATATCGACATACGTAAAAGGTATGATTGCGGTAGCAGCTCCACTTCACGGATCTAGCATCTTGAACACGACAGACGTTCCGTTCGCTCTGGTATCCGCTTTGACGGAAAATCCAGGACCAGAAATCTGTAAAGAAAAAACGGCAGCGAAGTCTATCACTCCGACGTCTATGGATGCTTTCTGGAGAAAAAATGAAAGATCGTTGACGGGTTTGACTCGTTACTTCTCTGTGACTTTTGAAAGCTCTCCGGAAGATTCTCACATCTTCATGAAAGCGACAAAATTAATTGGACAGTTTGATGAAGACAATGACGGTGTTGTGACCGTGTCTTCTTCGAAGTTCCCTGAAAGATTGAAGGCCGTAGATATGGGTACGATCCATGCCGATCACTTGGCAGGTATCTTGTCTTCTCGCTTCAATCAAAAAGCTTTCATGAAAGGTCTGGTCAGCGCAACTTCTGAACTGAACATCAACGATGACAAGAACAACTTGAACTGGAATACACAAGTGATCTTGAGTGCGGCAAATGCTCACTATTTCAAGGACAGACAGTATATCCGCGTGAAGTCTCCAGGCCTAATTGAACAAATTGGAATGGGTCAGGATCATTTTATCGAACTTCAACCCTACAGCAATACTTGGGAATTGAATCACCAAATTTTACCTAAGGTTAACGATCCGGCTGACAACTATGAGGTGAAAACAAAACTTCCGCAGTCAGCACTTCGTTATGATCCATACAATGTGATTGATGTGTCTAAATTGGGTGACATGATGGCTGGAACAAAAGTAACTCCGGCGACCCATCAAAATATGCCAGAGGGTATCCGCATCGACTACGCTCATAAAAACATGGTGCACTTCCGTATGGATCACCAATTTAACTATGAGTCTCGTTCTCCGGGTGGTTTAGATGACAATAAGGACTTTGGTTACATCACTGCGGATTTCAACGGTGAAAAAGACTGGGCTTTGATGAAGAGTGCGAATAACTCAATCCGCATGACGACATTGGCTTATCGCTTCTCTCCAATAGACTTCCCGAAGATGTCTTTGAAGTTGGCTGTGACTAAAGATGTGGTCGGTGCCGATCCAGTAAAAGGAAAAACCGGTAAAGATTACTCTGCTTTCCAAGTTTGGTTCACGATTCGTTATGGCCGTGCAAATGGCGACAGATCGACTGTAGACGCTAAGAATGACAAGGTCTTCTTGTTCGGTTACTACTATGCCAGCCCTGTTCCTGGTGAAGTTCGTAACGCCGGTGACATCTTCGAAAACTGGTACTCGAACAAAAACGTTGTAGTCGCAACTTTGCCAGAAGCAAAAGAGTTGTTGCTAAACAGCCCAGATCAACTTGGAAAAGCGCAGCTCTACCAACGTAATTTGGTGGAGGACTTAAAACGTGCTTTCCCGAATAAAAATGTTGCAGACTTCGATATCGTTGCGATCACAATCCAACATGACTCGAATGACACGGGTTCATCTTCTGAGGCTTACTTTAAGGCTTTGGACTTCACGGCTCAATAGTTGATAGCTTATTTAAATCTTACGCGGACCGTTTGGAAACAAACGGTCCTTTTTTTTTATTCTTGTTCTGGGAAAGTAGATTCGCCCGCTTTATTCAACGGGAACATTTGGAAAGAAAGTTGGAAGACTTCCGACGGTTCTGCGGGCTGGCTTGTGAAAGAGGTGATAAATTTAATCACTGCTTCACGGAAATAAGTTTTCGCCTCTGCCATGCGTGCAGGATTGAAAGACATGTACTGGGCCCAATATTCTTTTTCGTGATGTTGGAATTCCATCGCTCTGTCTAACGACAGACCAATGCCCGCCATCACAATCGCTTCAGTTCCGATGCGCTTTTTCCCACTAGGATCTTCTTTGGGAGCGCGATAGGTCAAAGCCAACTTGCTATGACGACCATCTTCTAAACTTAGAAGATCGAGGGCCACCAACCCTTCCAAGGCCTCTTCAACAGTTTTCAAAGGCAACCGAAAGTAATCTGCAATGCTCTTAGCTGTTCCATCATAGTGAGGTGTTTCGAAGAACGTCAGAATTGCCATGTGATACCAACTAGAAATTTGGTGGAAACTTTCTTCCGCCATATGCAACTCAGAATTGGTCACAGTCTTTCTGGTTTTCTTTGCACTTTCAAATTCAGTTGTGAAGGCTTGCAGTAATTCTTTGGCGCGTTCCTGAGAACAGTCGAGATGAGTAACAATTTTTTCAGCCACAAATAAGGTAAGGGCTCTTTTTCCGGACAAAATCTCAGACAGATTTGAAGCTTCAATATCGAGAGACTTTGCGAAAGCTCTTAGAGAGTAGCGTGGATTTTTCTCCTGCTTGATCTCAAAAAACTTGCGCGTTTCTTCGACGATGATTGCCTCAGTCTTGGTAATGGCTCGTCTCATAGGCCCCGATTAGAGCAAAATTCGTGTTGGCAGTCTATCATTTTATTTGAACTTTACTCTTGGAAGCTTCCGCGCAAAGCCTGCGGGGACGCCGATTTCCATTGAGTATTCAATTTCCTGCTGCAAGTTGCTAATTCACTCTCAGCGCAGCTATGATTACCGCATGCTTATCAATATGCGTCCCCTTAAAAAATATCGCGATTACAGACTTCTCTTTTTTGGCCAATTGATTTCTTTTCTTGGCAGCATGGTTAGTTATGTCGCCATTCCTTATCAAGTTTACGAACTGACCAAAGACAACTGGCTGGTCGGCATGTTGGGCTTGGTGCAGTTGTTACCTGTTTTAATTTTCGGAATTCTTGGTGGAACTTTTGCAGATCGTTTGGATCGCCGTAAACTTCTAGTCGTATCCGAGATTTTCCTCAGTATTTTAATTTTAGGTTTATTTATAAATGCCTGCTTGGACAAACCTTCGATTCCTGCGATTTTTGTTTTGATCGCACTTTTCCAATCTGTCTTAGGCTTTCATCGCCCCGCCATGGACGCATTGACACAAAAACTTGTAGAGCCTGAAGACTATGCTGCGATCGGCGCCTTGGGAAGTTTTCGTTATTCCGCAGGAGCCATCGTGGGTCCGGCCTTGGGTGGCCTTTTCCGCGGCATCATTTGGAATGAAACTGTTCCCAATGATTTGCGAGGTCGTCTTTCAGGAATCGAAATGATTTCTTATATGTCAGGACCTCTGCTGGGTAATGCCCGAGCTGGTTGGGTCGCTTCGAAGTTTTCAGTCCCCGCCAGCGTCAGCAGTGGAGGATTCATTTGTGTTTTAGCGGTCACCGTAACTGCCTTTGTCTTCCTCAGTTTTGGAAGTATCAGAGTTCACTCAGAAAAGCGGCCTAGCTTTTAAGTTTCGTTGTCGGAATACAGAGCCATAAGACTTCCTCCCCGTTCTTGCACTACTATAATAGAGCCATGAGGAGGAAGTTATGAACAGTTCCGAAAAAGATCGAGAATTCTCCTCGGCAGTTCCCGCCTTCACTCAAAAGAAAATGGGCGAAGCCAGTGAAAACCGTGTCGATGAAAATGAAATTTTGGTCGATCAAGATCAAACAGGTCAAACCACACTTAAAGAGACTGTAAAACGTTTTAATATGACCGACACCGCCCTTGAACCCTTGGAAGATCTTCCTTCGGACTTTATGCGTGGCGAAGTGGACGTCAAAACACAAATGGATATGGCCGCTAGTGCCATGGATAGCTCTTTACGAGGTTTGCAAAATCAATCGGAAGAGGATTCTCCGCGAGGTGAACTTGGAGCTTCGTTTCGCGATACTCCCGGTGGCCTGGAAGAGGTCGCTGCGAAAACCGACGAGTACATAGCCAGTCACAATCTAAAAAAAAGAAAAGCCCGCAAAAAACTAAAAGGTTTTTAAGGCAAATACTTAGGTCCCATGCCCATCCGCAAAAATGAGAAAAGTATTTTCTTAGCTGCTATCCTTGAACCATCGAGGAGGTAGTTATGGCCACAGTTGGAAAAAAGGTGATGGACACAGAGACGGAGCCGTCCGCAACCGCAGCCAAGTCTTCAACACTCATACAGAGAGATGGATTGAACGCGATGCCCGCACAGGCCAATTCATCAACGTCAAAGCGGATGACAAACCATTTAAAGGTGTTCGCAAAGAAAAATAGCAACATGTTATAGAGCAACATTTCATTGCAGCCCACAGGTTGTATTCGCCAACGATAAGGGCGCGCGGTAGTTGTCTTCTTATTAAGGAGACAACATGAAACACCTATTCGCGCTTCTTGTTCTTATCGCGACTTCACCGATGGCTTTAGCAACTCAAGCCCTTCCTGAGCTTCGTAAAGCGGCTTACGAAAAAATGGGAACTTGCTCTGAGGCTATTTTTTCTGACGACTCATATTTAGTAGCAAGTCTGCCCAATGCAGCCCCTCATTTGGGTCACATCCGTTTGCACTCATTGCTAGATGGATCTGAGTTTGACTTCCCTGCTGGCGACACCGTTGTTGATCTTAAGATCCAAGATGGAAAACTTTTTGTTCTGACTGAGACCACCTTTGAAGCGTGGGACATCGCCAGCAAAAAGCAACTGTATAGTCATGCAAGCCATCCCGAAGTAGGCACTGGTTCAAAATGGTCGAAGAAAGCAACGGGCTTCATCTTCCGTGCTGACAAGGCTCTGATCACTCACGGTGTCCTTGGTTTTTCACTTCTGAATCTTGAAACTGGCGTCGTGGAAAAAACCATTGCTCTTCCGACGGTTTCCTCTGCCCAGGATATCACTTTGCTTGAAGGAAAGACCGCATTGGTGGCCATCGACAATGCCGACGAAGCGGAATTCCGTGGCTTCTATGTTTTCGGTCTCAGCACTCTCGATATTAAAAAACAAATCAAGGTCGACAATGCCATGCCATTCAGTATCCGTGTCCTGCCTGGCAATCGATTGATGATGGGCTATATCAATGCCATTTGGAAATTTGATCTGACTGCTGCAACTAAAGGCGTTGAAGCTCAACCAAATCGTCGCAGCTGGAAATTCCCGGGATTGTTCGATGTCGATATGCGCGGCAAAGTCTTCTATGACGAAAAATATATGTATTCTTGCTTTGGTGTCTTCCAGGAACTCAATGACGGAATGACTTCAAGAAAGCCCACACCTTTAGCTTTCAAATTGGAAGATTTGAAACTGAATTAGTTCATGCTGTTTTAAAACAGGTCCTCTACTCTAAGGGCCTGTTTGAAAACACATAAATTCCTCCGCGAAGCGCGTATAATTGCGAATGGAGGTTTTTATGGAACGACAACAACAACATAATTCTCGAATTGCTCCCCTGCGCACTCCTACGGATCTTGGAGAAAAAGCCACTAAGGATATTTCCGCGGCACTCAACCTGCTCTTAGCGGATGTTTATTCTCTTTATCTTAAAACTAAAAACTTTCACTGGCATATGAGTGGCACACACTTCAGAGACCTCCACTTGCTATTAGATGAGCAGGGTGATCAGATCTTCGCGATGACCGACCAAATTGCCGAACGCGTGCGCAAAGTCGGAGGCATGACTCTTCGTTCAATCGGGCATATCGCTCGTTTGCAAAGAATCCCGGATAACGATGCTGAGTTCGTGACTCCGCAGGATATGCTTTCAGAACTCAACCAAGACAATCGAGCACTCACTGCGGCTTTGCGGGAAGCACACGAAGTCTGTTCCCACTATCGTGACATCGCCAGCACCGCCTTGATTGAGGTCTGGATCGATGAAAGCGAGCGCCGCTCTTGGTTCCTCTATGAAGCCACTCGGCAGTTTCATGCCTGACGTCCCACTTAGATTTAAAATATTCAGCTCTTCATGGACCTTCGACTTGAAGAGCTGAAGGCAAACTAAATCGGACATCTAAGAACTTCCAATGTCTGCTATCCTAAGGACTCAGTAACTCGAACGAGTCCCGCCATCTTGCACTGCTAACTTAGAAGAAACTCGCAAACAAGGAAGTTTAAATGAACAAAGTCCTTTTGTGCTTGTGCTTATCTTTTACGTTTCTTATTGGTTGCAGCCGTTTGGATATTGCCTTCAACTGGGCCGATACTTATATCGCATCGAAAGTTGATGATTACTTCGATATCTCATCAAAACAAAGTAAGGACCTTAAAAGTGGTATCAATAAAGACTTACAAGCCATTCGTACGGATGTCTTGCCGACTTGGATTCAGCGTCTGAAGGAAATAAAAAAAGAAGTGAGTGATGGACCGCTTAGCGAAGAGCGCATCAGTCTTTATTTTTCCTTGTTCATGAAGGACGTCGAACAGATCAACGCTAAATTTTCTGACACTGCTGTGGATTTTATTGCCACCACCAATCCCGATCAAATCAATTACTTTACCAAAGCCTTCCACAAGAAGAACAATGAAGATCTTGAAAAATTTCAAAACGTCGCAAAATTTAAATCTGAATATCGTGACAAATACACAGAGTGGTTTGAAATGTTCCTGGGATATCTAAATAAGGAACAAAAGAATCTGATCGAGGAAAATTTAAATCAATCCCCATTCCCCGCGGATTTAAGAGCCAAAAATAAAGAGTTTGTTTTTCAGAAATTTTTGCACGAGAAAAATTCTGCCGAACAAATGAAAAACTTTGTGAAAAGCTATTATCTTAGTCCTGACACCTATGACTTGCCTGATTATCGCCAAGCTTTGGCGCAATATCAGAAAAATATGCAGAAATTGGTGATTCAAGTTCTGATGACCATGAATCCCGAACAAAAAAATAATTTGAAACAAAGCCTGTCAGATAAAACCGCGCAGCTGGAAAAAATTGCTACGCGCAATTAATCAATACTCTACAAGGTCTGCAAATAGAGGATAAGGTTCTGTTTGTCCTCTGCCGACAAAATCTCTTTGCCATTCTCAAGGAAGATGCCCTCATCATGGCCCGCATTGCTCATACCTCGGCGCGTGGTTACGTATAAGAATTGATCTTCTTTCCAGTTTGCCGGAGTTTTCTGACCCAAAGGATAACCATTGCAGGCAAAATCAAAATCCTTTTCCTTGTCTCGAGCTTCGCCTGCATAATAGGCCTCAGGGCGCAGTTTCGAAGCAGTCAGCACTGCGCACAAACTTGGAATCGAATTGTTATGCATATAGGGCCACCGCGCCCAGATTCCTACCAATGGCGGCGGCACATAGCCTAGCTGTGCTTCGATCACGATGCCATTTTTCTTAGAGATCGAAAGATTATTTAATTGCTCCAAAGACTTCATCCCCAGACGACGATAAGGATCGGTCCCCACATCTTCCACCGGGGTATTTCTGCGCGGAATAACTTTGGTGGTACGAAGTTGCAATTCTTTAGGCCAAGCTTCAGATCCCGCAAGGCTCCAGGCCTTTTCATAAAGACCATGGCAACGCGCGCAGGATTGCTTAAATAATTGCTCGCCTAGTTTTGCACGACCAATATCAATACGCTCTGCCGGGAAAAAGTCCGTGATACGAGGAGCCTCAGCCGAAAAAACCGCCGCCGTCAGTTCATCAATCACTTGCTGATTTTCGCTCATCCATTTTTCCAAAACACGAAGGTCTGCGCCACGTCCGACTTCATTCCAGATGATATTTGTAAAAATAGGATTTCCAGAGATCACGCTGCCGTCAGACAACCAGCGATTTTTATATTTTAAATTCCACCACACAGCAGGCTTCGAGTCCGCGGGGTACTCATCCAAGAAGGCATCTTTACGAGGGTTCTTTTCGAAGGCCCGCGAAGGCGTTGCATATTCATCTTGTTGGCGACGATTCAATGACAGCGCCACTTGTGCCAAGGATGTATCCAGCCCCACCACAATGGGACTTTTCACTTCAACCCGCGCAAGATTTCGAACCGCTTCATCCATCAGCGCCGCTTCGGCCTGGGTGGCATTGGTCCAATGCTGAAAGAACCAAGAGTTGTAGTAACCAGTGACCTTCTTAGCCTTAACGAAGAAATCATTGGCGCGAGGAAAACGATTGGTCATTCCCAAAACTGTTTTACCAAAAAGTTCTGAAGAGTGGCAGGCCGCGCATGAGAAAGTAAATCCTTCGGCTCCGCCTCTTTGCAAAACTCCAAAACCCATGCGGTAATCGGGACGACGACCTTCGGGGTAAGGCACTGCATAGACACCTTGCTCTGAGACCTGCGGATATTCATGCAAACCCAAACGCCGCAAAAATCCGTCAAAGGTTTTAAATCCAGTGACGTTACGAAGCACAGAATTCAAAAGCTCCTTAAGAGGGTTCCAAGAGCGATCTTCAATAAAATTGCGCACTGGCTGCAACGGAGGCAAAACCCCTGTCACTGTCACTGGATATATTTGAGCGTGGAGCAAGCCCTGATTTCGATACTGATCAAACTGAAAAGGCGCGAGATTTAAAATGTTGCCTCGTCCCTGCTCTGGCACCCTGGCTGCGGGACTCCAATCAACGACGTCCGCACGAGCACTGATAGAAAGACTTAGAACAGTTAAAAGCAGGCAGATTTTATTAGGCATTTCCAAACGCTAACGAGAAATATGTCAGGTAGCAAACCTAATGCGTCCAAAGACAATCCGTGTCTAGAAATGTAATTGCCATAAAACCCGCTCAGCGAAGCCGATCCAAGGATTGTCCCGACGTCCAATTTCTTTCACCTCGTTAAGTTTTAAGGATAGAAGTCCGCGCTTTTTGACATATTCCCTGCGTCCCTGTTTTAAATTTTCACAGATGGGTGTGTGCTTAAGGCATACAAAGGAGGATCTTATGAATAAGGACACAATGACCGGCGATTGGAAGATTCTCAAAGGAAAAATTAAAACCGCTTGGGGCAAATTGGCAGATGACGACATTGATGCTTTAAAAGGAGACATCAATAAACTAGAAGGCCAAATTCAAAAAGCTTATGGATTGAGTAAAGAGGAAGCGACTAAAAAATTTAATGAATTTAAAAACAAGCTGAGTGCCAGTGATACATCTAGTGAGGAAAGAGTTAATAAAACTAGTTACTCTAGTGATGTTAATCAACCAAAACCTAGAAAGCCTGATGCTCAACATTGAGATAGAATTGATAAAGTTAAAGGCGATTGAAAGTTAATACGAAAGTAAAAACAAGAGATGCCAATAAACAGTCAATACTATCTTCGAATCGGCCCTCAAAAGCCCGATTCAAATTGGGAGTGTCTTTGAAGGACGCTCCCAATCTTTTTGACCTTTCGGTGAAGGCGTCCACGGGGGCATGAGGCCCAACGGCAAGCCCTGCGGCGCATCAGTTAGGCTTTCTAGAGTAAATATGGCAGCTGTTGAGTTGACCGCAAGGGGTTTGGTTTCTAATATCGGTGCATTCTTGGAGGAATGATGACGAAGAAGCCATTTATGAATTTCACCATCGATCATACGACGATGTTGTTTCACCCAAAACTTTATATTCTTTCCTATGCAGTTTTCCGCATTATTTTCGGTACAACTCCTGACGATCTTCTTTATGAAAAAAAGCGTAAAGGCAAAGACGGTCAAAAAGATGTCTCTATGACCTACGCAACGAAAGTTGGCGCTTGGGAGCCGAAAGAGAAGGATCCTCTTCCAACTATTTTTGCTATCGTTCAACCTTCTGAACCTGCCAACGAACCTTCGCACGTTCGTCAAATGCTTGAGGGCCACGAAAACGTCGCTCACGTTCAGCATTTGGCTTTGCGCACGCCGGATTTGATTGGTTTCTATGAGCACTGCCTTGAGCGTGGTGTTCAATTCGTGACTCCGATCTTGAAAGACGAGCATGAAAACTTGATTCAAGTCTTCTCTGGCGAGTGGTTCTTGCCGGGCGGAAAATCTTCAGGCTTCTTCTTTGAGTTCTTGCAACGTGATCCAAGTGATGACGAGTTGGCGCACATCCAAAAAGCTAACAAGCAAACTTGGTTCCGCGATGAAACTTTCTTGGGTCTTTATGCTGAAAAAGAGCGTGAATACCAATCAGGAAATGTCCGTTCATTCCTTTCAACAGAATTGTTCAACGCGATCATTGAAAGAATTGGCAACAAGCAAGTTTACGAAATCACAGAGACAGACTTGGCTGATATCGAAAAACTTATGATCGATATCACTGCAAAGGCGAAGAAATAGGTACGGACACACTTTTGGTTTCGCATCCGCGTTATCAAAAGAACCCTGCTCTCAAAAATAAAAAGGCTTCAACCTCTCATTGGTTCGAAGCCTTTTTTATTTGCGAGACAATTTTCTTTAAGAGCTGATGCGAGATTTTTCATAACGCACTTGCGACACCAAAAGTGTGTCCGTACCTATTGATCTTCGCCGTCGTTGTCGAATTTTAGGTCGATGAAGTCTAGCAGAGAGGATTTTTCATCCTTGGGGGCCATTGCCGGGAGTGGTGGGCTGACTCGGTAGAGGATTCTGTATTGGCGTTTTACGACGTAGCTTGAGGGGCGATCGATGCGGAATCTTCGTGGATTGGGAAGAACAGCGGCAATCAATGAGGCCTGGGATGCAGAGATGTTTTTTGCGCTTTTCTTGAAGTATTTTTGTGAGGCGGCTTCAACGCCGTAGACTCCGGGACCCATTTCGATCACGTTCAGATATACTTCCATGATGCGCTCTTTGGGCCACATGAATTCAATCAAAACTGTGAAGTAAGCTTCCATCCCCTTGCGAATCCAATCACGATTCGGCCACAGGAAAACATTCTTAGCGGTCTGCTGGGAAATCGTGCTCGCACCTTTTACTTTTTTGTGGGTCTTATTGTACTTCAACGCCTTTTCGATGGCGTCATAGTCGAATCCATTGTGCTCAAAGAAGCGCGCATCTTCGGATTTCAAAACAGCTTTTTGCATCGCCGGTGCGATCTCGGCCAAAGACACCCAATCCTTGTGAATACCGACCCATTCCGGTCCCCACAAAGACTGAATAGAACGAATCACCATCAACGGAGTCACAAAAACCGGAGCAAATCGATAAAACAGGACGGATCCGATACTGCCTAAAAAAAAGACAAGTGATGCAGTTAAGATAAAGCGGCCAAGCCGGATCCAGGGATTTTTCATGGGATGACTAGTGTTTAAATAAGAAAAGCCCCAAAGTAAAAGTAACTTTGGGGCTTTCGAAGAAAATTCAGCAATAAACTAGTGAGCTGCTTCGCTAGGAGCCGCTGGCGCTGCTGGAGCTGCCGGTGCTGCTGCTTCAGGAGCCGGAGCTGCTTTAGCTTTCTTTTTAGATTTTTTATGACCTTGTGAATGAGAAGCTTTTTTACCATGCTTTTTAGATTTCGCTTCTGCTGCGAAAGGCATAGTCAAAGTAGCAACCAAAGCCGCAACCGCCATCATAGATAGAACATTCTTAGAAACCTTCATTTTTCTCCTCCAATGAGATTCAGAATTGTTAAGAACCGACATGGTAGCATAAGCATGGCACCTAGCAAGTTCCTAAAATTTTTTGGCAACGCGGCCAATCTTTATCTTTAGCCCAGTGTCCAAGTGGACTATAAATAGAAAAAAGCAAGAGGTCCTCATGAACTCCCAACTCTTCTCGCCCCTCACTCTTCGTAACATCACCATCAAAAACCGGATCGCCGTTTCTCCGATGTGTATGTATTCGGCCAAAGACGGAGTGCCTAATTCTTGGCACATGGTTCATCTGGGCAGTCGTGCTGTGGGTGGCGCCGGTCTTGTTGTCGTGGAAGCCACGGGCGTCTCCCCGGAAGGTCGTATCAGCCCTGGCTGCCTCGGGCTTTGGAATGATCAACAAATGGAGGCCTTTAAACCCATCGTTTCTTTCATCAAAGAACAAGGTTCTGTTCCGGGAATTCAACTTGCCCATGCGGGAAGAAAGGCCTCCCATGCAGAAGCCTGGAAAGGTGGCAAAGCTCTTTCTGCTCAACAAGGAGGCTGGCAAACATTAGGGCCCAGCTCCCTGGCCTATTCCGAACACACCCCGACTCCCAAAGAAATGTCCAACGACGAAATTCTTCAGCTGATCGAGGATTTCTGTTCCTCCGCCCAACGCGCGATGAATGCAGGATTTCAACTGATTGAACTTCATTTCGCCCATGGCTATTTGATGCATGAGTTTCTGTCGCCACTTTCCAATCAACGTCGGGATCAGTACGGCGGTTCTTTGGAAAACCGCATGCGCCTGCCGTTGCAATTGGTTGATGAAATTCGCAAAATCATGCCGGCTGAATTACCCCTTTTCGTTCGTATTTCTGCCACAGACTGGGCCGAAGGCGGATGGGATCTTCCGCAAAGCATAGAATTCTGCAAAGAACTCAAAAAACGCGGTGTTGACCTTGTGGACTGCTCATCTGGCGGCAATGTCCCGCATCAAAAAATTCCCACTGGCCCCCATTACCAAGTACCGTTCGCAGAGACCGTCAAAAAAGAAGCCTCCGTGCCGACAGCGGCGGTCGGTTTAATCACAGAGCCTTTAGCCGCTGAAGAAATTCTAACTTCGGGAAAAGCCGATATGGTGTTTCTAGCAAGGGAACTTCTGCGCGATCCTTATTGGCCTCTTCACGCGGCCAAAAAATTAGGCATCAACATCACGTGGCCGCTTCAATATGAGAGAGCAAAATAGCAATTTAGTACTGTTTTCAGATTTTATTTTGGGATAAAATAGCCTTATGACAAACGCAAATGCAGACCACAAATCACACGCCCTTCAAGTTCGCCATGCTCTTTGGAATCTTCAAAAAGAAGTTCTGAATTCTCTTAAAGAAGAATTTGATCGCGAAAATGGATATCAATCAGCACCCACTGAGTGGTTCCAAGCTTTGATGAACGCAGAAAGATATGCTTGGTTGCGTGAATTGACCTCATTGATGGCCGATGTTGATATCATGACTGAGTTGGATTTCGTCACAGAACAACATGCGGCGACGGCCCGTGCTGAAATCGACAGACTTCTTATTGATCACGCCAAGAACACTTCTGATTTTACAAATGCTTACAAAGAACTTCTGCTCTCTGGAGTCGCACTTCTACCACTCCATGCGACTCTAAGATCTTCCGTGCAGAATCTTCCAAAGGTCGAGATGACAAAAGACCAATCCCTTGCGGAGAGGAAAGCTTGGCACGAAGAACATCGTCATCAGTCTCGTAAGAAAAGAAACTAGTCGGCCTCTTCGGCTCTCTAGTTCTGTGTTTCACCAATAACAAGAAAAGACATATCCTCTTCTGATTTTGCCGGGAGTAATTTCAAGGCATGTGAATCAAGGAGGATTTTATGCTTCTTAGAAGACTCTTTTTTTCAGCCTTCTTAGTAGGCGCTTCATTGATCATCTCCGCGTTTACTTTTGCTTTGAGTGAATATCCTTTTCGCTCGCTTCCTGAATCTCGAGATCTGCAATCGCTACCGATCTCCTCTTCATCTGCCCCAAATCTTAACCAGACTCTGTATGAAAAATATGGTGGCTATGCTGTCGTTAAAAAAATTGTCGACGATACAAACGCCATCTTAACTGTAGATCCAGTCATGGCTCCTTTTCTGGTCACAGAAAGCAGCGACGACCAAGCCACCTCGGACCGAGTTCTTAGTTGTCTCGATCAGCAATTTAGTTCCCTTTTAGGGGGTCCTTATACTTACCCAAGCATTTCACATTTTCGGGCAGCGCCTGAGGAAGGATATGACTGCGAGGAGTTCCCGTTCATTCAACCGGACCTCAGCGCCTCCGCCGAAGGCTTTGATCGCTTTATGGTGATTCTTTCTGATGTTCTAAAACGTCATGGCGTGGAACCTCAAGACGTCGACACGATCGCGCGCTCGATTGCGGGATTGCGCAACAACCTCGTGGAGCGATGATGATATGAAACCAACTAACAAAGAAAAAATGACTCGCGGAACTTTGTTATCCCTCACAGGACTTGTGGTGGTATTTGGTTGCTTCGGATTTCTTTATACAGAGGCAGGACAGAACATTCCTTTTGTTCGCAATATCTCTTCGTTGTTGGGCCACACGGCTCGGCCTGAAAACATTTCTTCGAAACAAATGGATCAACTGCGAATGCAAGCAGTTCTCCATTTAAAGGGGAGCGAGAAAGCTCCTGCTCGCCCCGCCATGGGGCTTAACTTAGATACAACCACCATCCGTGAGGCTGCAAATTGGCTTCAATCCGTGGGCCTTAAATGCGTGCATGGAGTTCTTGGTTATGCGTTTCTTCGTTGTCAGAAAATTCCCAGCCAAACTCTGGGATTGAACTCAAATTCACTTATCGATGAAATGGATTTAAGTTTTAATTCCCATGGAAAACTGATCGCGGTGAATATACTGCATCGAAAACTTTCTGCTCTGCAAGGCGTGGATTTGATTTCAGCCATCTCACAATCTTTAAGGGACGCTCTCGGTGCTCCGACAAAAGTGATCGGCCTGAACGATGTCAAAACGTTTTCAACGGCAATGAATTCAGTGTCGATTGAGTACAACTTTAAAGACTATCTTGCCAAGGTCACGGCCTCTTATTTACCATGGTCAGGAGTTGTCCTATATGAGCAATACATGTCTTACGAGAATTAGAATATCACTTCAATGAAGGGGGCTAGGATGGCCCTCTTATGTCTGACAATTAATCCGAGGTCCGTCAAAATTGTGTTAAAGTAATGGCATGTATTTATGTCAGAAGGTTCTTACTTTATTTGCAGTGACCTTCTCGCTGTTTTTAACGGCCCTTTCCGAAGCAAAACCGACAGCACTGAGAATTCTTACGGAAAATTGGCCTCCGGTTTCCTATGAAGAAAATGGGAAACCTCAAGGAATGGCGGTGGAGTTAGTGCAATCCATGCAAAGTTATATCGGAAGTCAATCTTCCGCAGAGCCTTCGTTTGCTCAACCTATTGAAGTTGTGCCTTGGGCTCGGGCCTATAAGTTTTTGCAAGATGTTCCGAACACGCTTCTGTTTTCAGTGATTCGCACTGCGGAAAGAGAAAAAATATTTACAATGTTAGGACCCATCGCTCGCGGCAATATCTCCGTCTTTTCTTTAACGAAACCTAAGAAAAGCTTCGCGACTTCTAAAGAGATGAAAGAAAAAGCTGTCATCGCGGTGACTCGTGGTACTGCGTTTGAAAGCACCCTTCGCAATCACAACTACAAAAATATCTTCGATGTGCGAGATGCAGAAACAGCAGTTCGCCTTCTTGCCGCTGGCCGGGTTGACTACATCTGTGATGACAGCTTGGCCATTCAAGATATTTTCCGCAAACTTCAGTTGCGGGCGAACGATTTTAAAACAGTTCAAGAAATTGAAACTTATGATCTTTACTTAGGGTTTTCTCCGGGGACTGATTCTTCTACTTTGCATACTTGGAAAAAATCTTTAGAAGCTCTCAAAAAAAATGGCCAATTCGCCGCTATCTATCGCAAGTGGTTTAACAACTTAAAACCACCAGCGATCGTGGAGGTCATTGGCCTTGGCGCCAAGCCTCCGGAAAAAACCGTTGAGAAAAAAACCGTCGAAAAGACTTCTTTTAAAAAAATTGGCTTCAATCAATGATGTCGTGACTTCGGGCCATGCACCTTTTCTTAGAAGTTATCCTTGAAAACATTTTCTTACCAAAAAGTGCTATGAGTGACGCTTTCCTAGGTATTTTGGATTCAGTAAATTCTCGACCGAGAAAATCTCATCAAGCTGCGCTTGCGTGACCACTCCTCTTTCTAGGGCCACTTCGACAACACTCTTTCCCGTCTGCGCGCAGATTTTCCCAATGAGATCACCTTCCGCATGTCCAATAATAGGATCTAGGTATGTGACGATCCCAATAGAATTCATCACATATTCGCGACAGCGATCGACATTTGCAGTGATGCCATCGACGCATTTATTTTTAAGTGTATAACAAGCATGAGTCAAAAGTTTTACGGATTCAAAAATACTGGATGCAATCACAGGCTCCATCACATTGAGCTGCAACTGACCTGCCTCTGCCGCCAAGGTAATAGTTAAATCATTGCCAATCACTTTGAAGGAAACCTGATTCACGACTTCAGGAATCACTGGATTTACTTTTGCCGGCATAATCGAAGAACCTGCCTGAAGTTCTGGAAGATTGATTTCCTTCAAGCCCGCGCGCGGCCCCGAACTGAGCAAGCGAAGGTCATTGCAAATTTTCGAAAGCTTCACAGCCGTTCGCTTCAGAGCCCCCGAAATAATAATATAGGCACCACAATCGCTGGTCGCCTCAATGAGGTCCTCTGAAATTTCAAAATTATAACCAGTAACTTCTGCCAACTTTTTAACAGCTAAATGAGCATAACCTTCAGGAGCATTCACACCCGTGCCAATAGCGGTGGCACCCAAGTTCACTTCCAAAATCAATTTTTGCACGGTTTTCAAAAGACGAGCGTCTTCCTTAAGCAGAGTCGCAAAGGCATTAAACTCCTGCCCTAAGGACATCGGAACCGCGTCTTGCAATTGAGTCCGCCCCATTTTTAAAACTTTGCCAAATTCTTTGCCTTTTTTATCAAAGGCTGATGCCAGCACTTCGATCGCAGTCACGACTTCATTCAAATGTTCAAACAATGCCACGCGAAAGGCCGTTGGATATGCGTCATTCGTCGACTGACATTTATTCACATGGTCGTTGGGATGAATGACTTTGTAATCACCCTTCGTCAGACCCCGTTTTTCCAAGGCAATATTGGCAATCACTTCATTCGCATTCATGTTCACGGAAGTTCCGGCGCCACCTTGAAAAACATCCGAAGGAAATTGTGCCGCCCAGGATTTTGGATTTTTTAGAATTTCATCGCAAGCCTCGACGATGGATTTAGAGACATCTTTTGGAATAGTCCCCAACTCTCCATTGGCCAATGCGCAAGCTTTCTTCACCAAAGCTAAGCCACGCACAAAAAGTGCATCTTCCCCGATGGTGTTTCCGGAAATCTGAAAGTTCTGCACAGCACGCAGCGTGTGAATTCCATAATAAGCCCCAACCGGAACTTTCATATCGCCCAAAAGATCATATTCAATTCTAAATTCCATCTTTACTTCCGTTCCAAATTCCTACGTTCAAAATTTAGAGTTTCCCCGTACTTCATCACGTAAAAAGAATCTTCTGCTAAATTCGCTTTCGCGATCTCACTTTTCAAAAGCTGTGGTGGCTCCGCCATGGGCTCATCGCTCAAACGAAAAGTTCCCCAGTGAATTGGCACTGAGAGTTTGGCGTGAAGATCTTGATGGATCTTCACAGCTTCCTCAGGATTCACATGCATGCGCTTCATAAACCAACGAGGCGCATAGGCCCCGATGGGAATCAAAGCCACATCCACGGCTCCTAGCTTGCGGTAGATATCTTGAAAGTCTTTCGAATATCCAGAGTCTCCAGCAAAATAGAATTTGAAATCAGGAGAAGAAATAAACCAACTCCCCCACAAAGTCTGATTGCGATCCCACAGGCCTCTTGAGGTCCAATGTTGTGTCGGAGTGAAGGTGAAGGTCAACCCTTTCAATGAAAAATTGTCCCACCAATCCAATTCTTGAACACGGGATATTCCCTCGGCTTCTAAGAAGGCCTTATTTCCCAACGGAACTAAAAATAAAATTTTTCCCGGCGCCATCTTGTCTAGGCTCGTCAAAGTCTCAAGATCGAGATGGTCATAATGGTTATGCGAAAGAACCACAACATCAATGGGTGGAAGATCTTTCAATGCAAAAGGCAACGCCACTTGCCGTTTGGGACCCGTAAATGAAAACGGCGAAACTCTTTCAGAAAAAATCGGATCCAACAAAATATTGACGCCTTGAATTTGGAAAAGCGCAGAAGAATGCCCGATCCAT
>CAZPYX010000029.1:4677-29792 GCA_964590635.1 uncultured Bdellovibrio sp. | reverse complement strand
AATCCCATTGTTGGAAATTCAAAGGCCCCCACTGATGAGCGGTATTGGCCAGATGGCAACTCGCACAATCCAATGTTCCTGGATTATGACGATCCGGATTTTCGTACTCTTGAACTCGCCCCATCAGAGCTTTGATTTGCTCTTCGCTCATTCTTTTCTTCGTTGTTGAAGAGTCTTTGATAAAGTCACTAAATTCCGGGTCTTCCGGTGGTGGTGGGAACATTCCGCCGGTAAAACTTTGGAACTGTGAAGATCCTGAAATCACTCCTTGGGTGCGACCTTTTGAGCGTGGGATCGTCATAGCTTTCGGCTCCCCATTTACGATATCAAATCCTGAGAAAATCCAAAGCTGTTCACCCGACATCACATTCATGGAAGTCATGCGCACAATATTTTTTTCACCACAGTAATTCAGAATCAAAAAGCGCAGATATTTCCAGTAAGCTCCTTGCAAACCTTCTTGCTGAAGTTTCGGATGAATTTGCAAAGCATCCGTTGGATTTCCAGAAGAAAGCTTCTGCCAATCACTCCACACTTTCGCAAATGTCACATCATCAAATTCATAAAAACTGTGAACGGCGGCGTCCCTAGTGGTGAAGTTTTGCCCCGATGAAACAACCGGCTGCCAAACCAGGCGAATTTGTCGGCGACAGTTTTGCGGGCCAACGCCTTCAGTGAAACATGGATCAATTCGAATGCCGATGACCCTCAAAGAATCGCGATAAATAACGCTATTAGGGACTTCTGGTACTAACTGCACCATCTGCATATAAGTTTTTTGGGAAAGCAAAAGACCTTGCACACCTTGATCTTGCGGACTGAGCAACAAAGACAACTCGTTCGCATGTGGTAAAGGCAGCAGAATGGTTAAATCATTCAAACTCATGGCATGGGCCTGCGCACCCATTCCACAGATAAATCCGCACACAACTAGTAAACTTAAGATCATCGCTGTCAATTTCATGACAATGGTCTTACAGATTCAAAGCGGTAATTCAATATGAAACCGAATCCGACTCCAATAATGATAATTAAGTGAGTCTGAAGAGCGTGCCCCCTATGACACATTGCCAAAAGGGCGAATATTAAGATCTTAGCTTTTCACGAAATTCAACAACGCCGAATAATCGTTTTCGCGGTCCGCTCGTCGTAAAGAGTAAATATACTCTTCACGCTTCTGCCCCACCTGTCCTAAATTTTTACGTCCCCACGCAAATTGCTGCACACCCTGGTGTTCTAAAAATAAATCCGTCGCTAATCTAGAAAAACGACCATTGCCGTTAGGAAACGGATGAATCCAAACCAGGCGATGATGAAAACGAATCGCCATCTCTTCATAAGAATAAGTTTTATTTTTTAGCCAGTATTCCATATCCCCCAGAAGAATTCCGAGGTCATTCAGAACATGGGCAGGAGGAACGCCAATATTGGTTTGTCTTTTTCTAAATTCGCCAGCCCACTTCCAAGTATCTTCAAACATTTTTAAGTGCAGCAACCGAAGACCACTAGCCGTCAGAAGATTTTTTTTGATTTCGCGACTGCGTCCCGCCCAAAGAATCGCTTTTGCAATATTGGCAGCTTCAAACTCATCCAGTTCACCTTGCGTAATAAGTCCTGGGATTAGACCCTGTAAAGTTTCATCGTCTAGAAGTGTGGCTCCTGGTGGGATTTGAATCTTCACTGCGCTTTCTCCAAATTCTGCGATCTTCTTTGCTCAACAGATCACGGGCGATCTCTTCAGCGAGTTCTTTCTGAGCACTCTTTGAGGTGCCCTGCATTTCAAGCTCCATAGTATGCTCAGTGGTTTTCATAATGTCAGAAGCCACCAGCTTCGCGCGATTTTCCAATGTCTTCTGCAAACCTTCTTTGGGCACAAAAAAATAAACGAATTCACAGTTCATGGCTTCAGCTGCTTTTTGTAAGGACTCTAGAGTGACCTTACCGGCCACTTCATTTTTCTCAAGCCCCTCAATGCGTTGCTTGATCACACCTAAGCGCGCCGCCAAATCAGTCATCGACATACCTAAGGCTTCGCGGATTTCTTTGACCCAACCTGTCTTCGGAGTTTTTATGGCAAAGGCCCGCCCATGCTCTTTGAACAAACGATCCAACTGCGTTCGACGCAACTTCGCTGTTTTACTTTTGGCCATAATTCCTCCGCTCTTGAACAATCCAAAGGACATCTATACCTAGATAGACAACGACATACTTATCGTCTACTTATAAGTATACCTTTAGACTTATAAAGTCTATTTATAGATAGACGATTTTGGAGTTTAAGGATTCGAAGAAAGTCTACGCGCGCGGGATTTCGGTCAGGTCTTTCAGCTCAAATGATGACTTGGTAAAAAGCTCTTCTTCTTCTGAAAAAAGCGGAAGATAGGACGTGAATTCTTTGTCGACAGATGTTTCGAGTGGAAGCATTTTCAGCTCTAACCAACCCATTTCGATGCAGATCTCTTTAAAAGCACCCATAATCACCTCTTCCATAAAAGTAGGGCATCAAAAATGCCCCGTCAACCAATATGTAAATTATGTGTAAGTTAGGTCTAGTTCCTTGCGGGCTCCACAGAAACATGCCCGATCCTTACTCTAGAGTCGTGGATTTATCTGTGATCTTAATCAGATAAATTCGTTTTCCTCTTTCATCCCCTATATGAGCTTAGGATGGAGGCAAACTCAACTAAGGAGGCCCTATGAAAAAATGGATCTTAATGACGTGATGGTTTTAAGTTCAAGTTTTGCCTACGCTGGTGTCTATTCTTGTTCTTTCGGTGCTTCGACTTTTGTCAACTTGCCTTTAAGAACTTTCAAGTGAGCCTCATGGGACTCACACACTGTCTTCTGATCATCACAGACATAGAAACTCACAGTGAAAGAACGATCTTTTACTTTAGAGACGTCGAACACCATTTGATTCACAGTTTTCTTTGTAGGTTCCGCAGAACCCATTTCCCCGTCCATATACAATCCGGCTGGAGATTCCATAACAAAATGAAATCCTTTGTCGAGGGTTACGACAATTTTACTTCCTGACAATTTCAAACGATCTTTGCCATCAGTAATACGGGCTTGAGAAAGTGCTGGAACAAGAAGTGCGACAGTAAGAATAAGGCTTTTGATATATTTCATGATCTCATTAGAGAACCGTAGTTTTTTTCTGTCAAGGCTCGTTGTGAAGACCTTCCGCGGCAGATGTTTTTATACCGCTGGGGATTTCACTTTATAGTTATCGAACACAATTGCATTATTCAACACCGCCTCTTTTCTGCTAAAATGGAAAAAACGCAATTTAAAATCTTAGCCCCCCGGAATGGCAACCCAACCGCCCTCAAGCGGCAATACCGCGATGACAAGGCAAAATGTTACTCAGGGGATTTCTGCCATTGGCGGTCCCTACAGCTCGGACAGCTTTCGCATTTTTAATTCTACTTGCGATATCACTGTAAGATCGAGTTTCTCCGTAAGGAATTTTTCTAAGTTGATCCCAAACTTTCATTTGAAATGGAGTTCCGACAACATCTAAAGGCACGGTAAATTTCTCGCGGTCGTCTTCGAAATATTCTGAAAGTTCGCCTACTGTCTGCGCTAAAATTTTTATGGCCGGCTCTTGCCCACGCAAAGACTTTATAACCTCCACGGGTTGTTTTTTCCAAAACACACCTTGAAGACCTTTTTCCGAAGCCACTAAATACAGGGCGCCAATTTTTGAGTGCATAAGATATTGTGCGGTTTTCATATTCTCCCTTAGCCTTGACAGATTCATCGTCGTGAATACATCCACCTTAACGGACGGCAAAATATTTTACTGGCCGCTTTCGGACTTGATCATTTCAGAAAAGACAAAAAAGCCCTAACTCACATCGTTAGGGCTTTTTTTTATTCATTATACTTCTTATTCGAACCCCGCGAGGACTCTACGGGGTATTTCAAGGCATTCTTAGCAAGCTTGTTGGCCAATGCCTCACGCAAATCGATTTGATTCATTTGACTAAAACGCAAGATAAAGAAAAAGACATCAGCCAATTCATCTTCAATTTTGCCTCGGGATATTGAATCCTGAAACTTTTCTGCAATCTGCTCGTTGGTTTTAAATCTGAACAGATCCAGCAATTCCGCAGCTTCCGTGGAGATGCCAATGGCCAATTCTTTCGGAGAATGAAACTGATCCCAGTCACGTTCTTCGCAGAATTTCTGAACAAGGGCCTTGAGCTGTTCAAGATCTTTTTGTGAATCCATCCAAAACTCCGAAGACTGGCTTAAAATTTACTGACTACTTACGCGCTTTAGGAATGAAGGAGCTGCCCTCTTTGCCCGAGGCTTTTTTTCTGAATTTCTCTGGCTTCAAGTCTTCTTCATAGAAAGAAGATTTTTTTTCAATCACTTCTTTTTCAGCTTTAGGCTCGATCACTTTTTTTGGCGCTTCGGGCCTTGCCACTTTCGGTTTCGCTTTTTCAAACTTTTCAATATCAGCGTACTTCAAAAGGCTGACCTTGTTCACATCGAAAACCTTCAGACCTTCAGGAACAATGGCCTTCACAAGCCCGGTGAATCCCAAGTGTCCAATTTTCTTGCCAGTGATTCTAAACTTTACCTGTGGAGTTCCTTTGGCTTTAAGGATCTTATTCAGTTCATTCACATCTGTTGAGCCAAATTCTTGCGCGATAATTTTAACGATGATTTCTTTTTTCATGTGCCTATTATCTTAGGCTGAAGGTCCCTTAAATACAATAGACAGAACGTGATGGGCAAAATCAACTTCCTTGTCAGTCTTATTTTTCAAGAGAGCTGTCACCTTATCCAGGTTTGACATCTCATTGACACCTCTTGTTGGCAAGAAGAGTTCAAAAGGCTGACACTCCACCGAATAAGCAATATTTGCTAACGAATCTGCCGTGACAAAGCGGTCTCCATTTTCAATTTTTGCAATATTTTGCGGAGATAGATGGCAACGCTCTGCCAACTCTTCTCTTGTATAACCCAGGGCTTCCCGTCTGGCTCTTAGATTACGACCAAAAAGGAGCTCTAAATTATTACTTTTCCTTCTGTGGGTAGCCATGCAACCTCTTCCTATGGCTATCTCATTCTGTTTTGCGACAAACCAACATATTCTTTAAGAATAATTAGTTTATCCCTAAAGGATTACTTAAACCGACCGATAAGGCTATTAAATTTAAGTAAACGTAATTCTGTGTTCTGTCGGTCTTGGCGAATATTTCGGAAAATTTTGGAGCAACGGACATGAAAAAGTTAAGCTTGAATGCCAAAGTCGCATTCATTGTTTGCGTTCTTATTACAGGAAGCATCGTGATTTCAGGCGTCGGAATCGACAAAATGAATTCGATCAACGACAACCTCCAAGAAATCACCGATCGGACCGCCGCTCGAATTGATTTAGATCACAGTTTGAAGGAAATCTTTTTGATTCATGTCATCAACGAGCGTGACTTTGTGTTGAATGAATCTGCAGAGGGACGCAAAACAGTTCTGGAGCGCAGAGCTCAACGCGACAAAGAATTGCATGCCGCCTTGGAAGAGCGCAAAAAGGTCGCCACTGAAGCGGGCTTAAAAACCATCAAAGACTTCTTGCAAGCCTATGAGAACTGGTATGCAGTCGATGAAGAGATCATCGAATCCGCAGGCTCTGGGAATACCAAAGAAGCGACAAAACTTATCATAGAAAAAGGCCGAGCTTTACGTTTGGCTGCGGAAGAGGTCATCGACACTTCCATCAAGCGCAATAAAAAAGAAATGGACGATAGAAAAGCGGCCGGTCAAGAAACTTACATGCACGCTCGCACTGTTTCCATTGTCACGACCCTCATCGCTCTTTTCATCGGTGCGACCATGGCCTTCTTCACTCTGCGCACCCTTGGCAAAGCCATTTCTGCAGTGATCGAAAGCCTCACGGATAATTCTTCCAATGTGACGACAGCGTCCCATCAAATTGCTTCATCTTCTGAAGAGCTTTCGCAAGCGTCTTCAGAACAAGCCGCTTCTTTGGAAGAAACTGTTTCCACATTAGAAGAACTGACTTCCATGGTAAAAGTGAACTCTGAAAATGCCAAGCAAGCAGCCCGCTTGTCTGAGGAAACTAGAACCATCGCTGCCAAAGGGGAAACGGAAATTCGTGATCTGGTAGCGTCCATGAGTCAAATTTCTTCCGATTCTAAAAAAATTGAAGAGATCATCAATGTCATTGATGACATTGCCTTCCAAACAAACTTGTTAGCCCTCAATGCTGCCGTTGAGGCGGCGCGCGCTGGCGAACAAGGAAAAGGATTTGCAGTAGTAGCCGAAGCGGTTCGCAACCTAGCACAGCGCAGTTCGTCTGCTGCAAAAGATATCACTGAGCTTATCAAGGGCAGTGTTCAAAAGATCGAAGTTGGCAGTGTTCAAGCTGGAAAAAGCGGCGAGGTTTTGGGGGATATCGTTTCTTCTGTAAAGAAAGTTTCAGACCTTAATGCAGAGATTGCGGCGGCCAGCGAAGAACAGTCCAATGGTATCACGCAAATTGGTAAAGCCATGAATCAATTAGATCAGGTTACACAGATCAATGCTGCAACATCTGAGGAAGCCGCAGCCTCGGCACAAGAGCTCTCTACCCAAGCAAGTCAGTTGACGCAGATCGTAGATGTTCTGGTAGTGACGATCAGAGGCGGAGTTGAACAAGACACCCCTGCCTACGACTATGCCTTAGCGACGAGCTCAACTTCAAAAAACAAAACACCAGCAAAGGTTCTTCCCCTTGCTGGGAAAAAGAAAAATCCATCCTTGGCGCAGAATGATTCTGAATCTTTTAGAAATGTAGGTTCCACGGCTGGATTTTAGCATCTAATGAGCAAGCTGAATTGAAATCCAGTACTTCAAAAAAAAATGGCCAAAGAACTGATCTTTGGCCATTGGATAGAAGTGAAATTTAAATTCTTCTCGTTTGAATTTTGTCTTAGTAAATTTCGCGACAAGCTGTCTCTGGATCTGTATCAATGATCTTCTGAACTCCGCTCAGCATGGACTCACAGGCCGGAACCAGTTCCGCCTCTTTACGATTGATCGGACCAAAATGCGATCTTTGCACGCGCAACATGACCATTGCGTATTCCGTCGCAAATGCTGGACATGATTTGTTGAATGCTTGATATGTTGCCCCAGCTCCAGAACCTAAAATACTTTGCGATCTGCAGCTAGCGCCCTCTTTAAAAACATTCAACTGACAACGACCTGGAGTCGCTTGATATTCCGCATAAAGCTTTTTCAATTCAGGAGAAGCTCCCATGGAATCATAGCTGACCTGAAAAACTCCGGCTTCTGCCGCTGCTGAAGATCTATTTGAACCTGCTGATGTGTCCCAACCTTCACAGTATGCTCCAGAGCTTTCTCTCATCCCTAGGCCTAGCCCTAGAGTGTAAACGGCTCTTACTGCGGACTCCCCTGCGACATTGCTGCTGATTCTAGCTGCTGCGAAATTACTTTGATAAAGGGACAAGGCATCTTTCTTCGAGTTGTGTGTATCTGGAGTAGCCAATAAATTACCAAGTCCTGTTGGTGTTGTGGCTTTCACGCGACAAATACTTCGTGCAAAACTAAGAGCCACACCTTTCATGTAGCCCGCGGGCGCACGCCCACGATTTTTCCAAGAATACTTTGCACACGATGAAGCGCCAGCAAGAGCTGTGATCTGCTGGGTGTAAGCTCCTGAGTTCGTCGCTTTCGTCGAGAGTGACTCGGATCGCAAATCTTGCGCGAATGCAGGGCCGGTTGATAAAATAAGAATAGACGCTGATAGATAGTTCTTTAGTGTTTTCATTGCAGAATCTTTCGGTCACGAAAAGAGCCTGCACGAGAGGACAAAAATCTAGATCTGCCTTATTTTTAAGCATTTATTTTTCAAAGGTCTTTCCACCTCACATAAGAAATGAGCTTTCGAGAGCAAATCGGAACGAAAAGTGAAGTCATTCTAAATTCATCCCTGACAGCGAACACAGAGTGAGTTACTTTTCCGGCCATGCAAAATGAAGCCGACATCGACTCTCGCAAAAAACAAACTCTCACCCTCCTCATCGTCATCGCACTCTCGGGACTCGCAGTACTGGGGCTGATCGCAGCTGTTTTCCTTTTTCTCGTTCGCCCCGCTTAAGCTCTCACGCAGTGACGTTTCTTGATTGATAACCTTAAGTTCGTCAGTCATTGACTGGTCAACACCACCTATTTCCTCTCTGAAATGGCGCACTTCCTGAACTTATTAAGTTGGTGAAATTTTCACCAAATGAGGTTGCCTCACTTTGAGACAACCTCTAGGTTCTATTTTTTTAAATCTTGAGGAAGTGTCATGGGCGAAAACAAGGGACTGAATAGAAGAAATTTTCTAAAGTACGCGGGAAAATCATCTCTGCTCTTTGCAGCCGGTCCATTATTTCCGGATATGGTAAATGTCGCAGCCCTCGCGACTTCGACAATCAGTCCGGAACTTTTAGATCTTCAGTCTTTGCTAGGTCGAACCACTCCTCAACTTTTTTTCGCGGGCAATGACATTTATAAAAACTTTAAGAATGGTTTTAATCTTCGCACTGTTTCCAATCCCCAAGCGGTTTTAATTCCGACCAGCATGGATATTATTCCGAAAATTTTTGAGTGGTCAGAAAAAACTGGTATCCCCTTCCATCTTCGCAGTGGAGGTCACTCTTATGAAGGTTACTCATCGGGTCCTGGTGTTGTTCTTGATTTGCAAAAAATAAATTCTATTCAAGTCGATAGATCCAAGGGCCTTGCACGCATTCAAGCTGGCGCTAAGCTTTTTCAAGTCGCCAAAACTTTGGCAGCCCAAGGGCTGATGATCCCCGCAGGATCCTGTCCCACAGTGGGTGTTTCTGGTTTAACCTTAGGCGGAGGCATTGGCATGTCTTCGCGCAAACTGGGGTTGACCTGTGATAACATAAATAGCCTGAAGGCCTTCACTGCCAATGGTCGCGAAGTCATTGCTAATATTGATAGTGAAGCAGATCTTTTCTGGGCCTGCAGAGGCGGTGGCGGAGGAAACTTCGCCTTGGTCAGTGAATTTGAATTCAAAGTCCACGCGATTAGCGAAGTGATCTTCTTCCAATACAAATTCGAACAAAGTAAAGCAGCAGAAGTCATACAGGCATGGCAAGACGCTGCTCCGTTTTTGCCGAACGAAATTACTGCCAACTTGAGCGTAACCGGATCAAGCAGCGGGCTTTCTGACGTTCGCATCACTGGGCAATATATTGCCAAGGACTCGTCTGAGTTCTTAAGCGAAGATTTAGTTAAGACTGCCATGCTTCCGATTTTGACAAAGGTCAGTCCCAAGCAGCCGCCAAATATTTCTAAGAAAGCTTATCTTGATGCTGTCCGAACTTTTGCCGGAGGCGAAACTGAAGACAAAACCTACTTTAAGGCGGCTTCTGATATGGCGATGCAGCCTCTTTCAAATCAGGGTATCAGTGTTTTGCTTGAAAAACTGCGCGGTATAACTTCCGGAGCGGTCGCAGTGATGTTAGATAGCTACGGTGGTGCCATCCGTGATGTGAAAGTTGAAGACTCTGCATTCCCCCACCGTCAAGCTTTGTACAGTGTGCAATATTATTCGCAATGGGGAAATTCATCTGAAAGCGACAAACGAACGGCCTTAGTCAGGAGCGTTCGCGATGCGATGAAGCCGTATTTCTCTGGTCGCGCCTATGTAAATTATATTGATGCGGATTTAAAAAATTCTCAGCAAGCTTACTTCGTGGAGAATAGCGACAGACTTCAAAAGATCAAAAGTTTCTACGATCCGAAAGGTTTCTTCTCTCGATCAATAAACAAAGGGTCTTAGACCCTTTGTTTATTTTAAGCCACGACAATTAACGACGAGCGGAACGATGCTTGTCATCTTTTTTATTCACCAAGCTTTCACGCCCCGTGATTTCAAAATCAGTTTCACCGCTGTCCTTGCTTAAATTCTCGCGCCCCGCCAATCCCGCATCGGCTTCCGTAGCGCGCCGAACAGAATCCGGCTTCATTTTTCCAGGTTGAGAACTTTTTTTGGGCATCTCCTTGTTCGGCATAGAATCCTCCTTAAATAAACATATCAAAAAAGGATAGGTCCCCACAGCTTCAAAGCCGTGCTTCTAAACACTCTTTGAACTGTCTTTAAGTGATCTTACAGTTTAGCTAGACCTAAAATTTTAGAAGTTAGAGGGGTCCGATATATTTCTTAAGAAGACCCGGATAATTTGTGCGATTCCTTGTAATTTGCTCGTTTAAATATTTAAAGGTTTCTTCATCAATATTTTTTCTAAAGACAATATATAGATCCAAACTGCTTTCTGGGATCTTAAGTAAAACCATGTCTGCAGCATTCTTAGTTGTGTGCAAAATATATTCAGCATTTGAGTAGGTCGGAATAAACACGCCATCAATTCTTTTGAGGCGCACCCGCTCCATGTTTCTCAAAATAACATCTTCCCCACTGAGATAATCAAACTTCACCCCAGCCCGCACCAACAGCGGTGGCGTGATGGAAGCCTGGGAGTGCCCCAAGGTCATCCCCTTAAGATCGCTCAAAGACTTCAACTCTTTCAGTCTAAATGTTTTAGGAACGATAACTCCGGAGGCAGTCGTATAAAGACTTGCTGTTGAATAGCGTAAGAATTTTTCACGCTCAGGATTTTTTGCAAGTAATAGGCCCACATCAATCTTTTGATTTTCTAAATCCACCAAAAACCGCGCAAAGGGAGTGGTGACCCACTTCACGTTGTATTTATGATGTGGGTTCATATAAAGATTGAAAAAATCAATCGCCGTACCTGAGGGGTTACCGCCTGAATTAGAAATAAAAACATGGGGAGGAATATCGTAGGTCGCCACTTTTAGTTCTCTAGATAGTTCTCTAGATAGTTCTCTAGATAGTTCCTTCCCTTGAGCAAACGCTGTTGCACCAATCAGAAAACTTAATAGAAAAAACTTTGGCAATTTCACTTATTGCCTACTCTGCGACTTCTTCTTTATTGCGCATATGATCTGCCAAACGCAATAAAGAATGAAGTAGCTCGCTGCGAAGTGGCTCTGCTATTCCTATTTCATCAAATGCTTGCACCATACAAAGCATCCATTGATCACGCTCAGACTTGCCAATTTTAAAAGGAAAGTGCCGCATTCTTAAACGCGGATGCCCGAAACGTTCCGCAAAAAGATTCGGACCACCCAGCCATCCCGATAAAAACATAAATAACTTTTCATCAGAGCCGCGCAAATTTTCAGGATGCATATCACGAATGCCCTTCGCCTCCGGCATGCTATCCATGATTTCATAAAATCTTTGAGTGAGTCGACGAAGAGTTTCCTCACCGCCCAGAAGTTCATAGGGTGTTTTTTGTTCGGACATGGAAGCACTCTACATCGTCCACTTGGGTGAGGCAACTCTGTAAAGCAGTTCATCAGGATGACCGACATGGTTGCAACAACGCAGACCTTTGTCGCTTTCCGAAGGACTATCGCTGCTTGCGCACCTTTTCCACAGCCTTACTAAGGAAGTAAACTGCAGAGCTAGAAACAAAGGCAGCAGCACCCAAACCTCCGCCGAATCCTTTTGCGAGTGGTATTAGGAAAACAAAGATCAAACCGAAGATCATACTAGCCACAAAGACTCTTTTCCAACCCAGTCGTGATTGATCTGTCATCCCCACAAAGGTTGCCCCAAAGAAGGCCGCCTGCAGGGCACCTGCGAAAGGAATACTTGTCGCACCAATCATGAGCGCGAAAATCAAGGACGTCCCGCTAGAGGCGCGAACCGTCGACATGTGACCTTTGTGAATAAGAAAAAAGGTGATCTCCGCTCCAAGAATGGCGACCCCAAGAATACTTAAAAGCATCATAGCCAAAACCTCATCGCAAAACCCAGAAGTGATGAGATAAAAGCAATCAGCCCCAATCGACCACCCAGGCCTTTAAAATAAGGACTGATAAAAAAATAAATTGTGCTACCAAGAAGAGACACCAACAAAATCTGCCATGGCCCAGCACTAACAACTTTAGATCCCATCGCAACAAACGCCCCCATATAAATAGTGGCATGCACATGGGTACTTTCAATACGTTTTGTATCGGGAATAAAGGTTCCCAGAAATCCAGTCAGGGCCGCGGCAACAACAGCCGTTAATTTAAACTCAGATTGAAGATAAAAACAGATTGAACAGCCCATTAAAAAAGTACTGAACTTCAATATCCAAAGCTCAAAATATTTCAAAGATGCGACCAAGAAAACCTCGTAGTGAGGACACTTTATAGCAAGCGTTGGCGATCAGCAAATCCTGATTTTTTGAACATGTCTCAAATTAAGAAAACAGATTTAGATATCTAATAAACAGCCGATAGGTTATTACTTTATTAAAGGAAACCACACACATGACTCTTCAAGAAGCCTTTGTCACTTGCATGAAAAAATACGCTATTTTCACTGGCCGCGCTTCCCGCTCTGAGTATTGGTGGTTTGTAGTCTGCCAAATTCTCATTGCCCTTGGCTTAGCAACAGTCAGTCGTGAACTCAGCAGTCTTTCAACTATCGTATTCTTACTCCCATCACTGGCTGTTGGCGCAAGACGCCTTCATGACATTGGCAAGAGTGGCTGGTGGATGTGCATCACTCTTATTCCCATCATTGGCGCTTTTATTTTCATTTATTGGTGCGCACAGGAAGGCCAGTCGGGACCAAATGCGTATGATACCGTTGAAGTCACAAAGACTCCGTCAATTTAAAGACAGTTAATAAGTTATGGCCAAAGAACCTCAAGAGTTAAAATGGGTTGAAAGCCTTCTTCCAGAAGAAGGTTTCCGTCGCAAGGGTATGTTCGGCGGCTTTGGCTATTACATCGACGAAAAAATTGTTCTGGTCACTTTTGAAAGCCCCGGCAGTCGCAGCTATCGCAGTCAAACCTTTGACTTCGAGCTATGGAACGGCTGCATGTTCCCCGTGGAAAAAGAGTTTCAAGACAAAGCTCTTCAACGCTTTCCCTACTTAATCTCGCACCCTATTTTACCTAAATGGCTTTATCTTCCCTTGGACACTGAGGGCTTTGATGAGTTGGTCACAGAAGTCATGGCTCAAGTCGTGCGGCCCAACAGCTTTTGGGGAACTATTCCAAGCAGAAAAGCCAAAAAAACCAAGAACTCGAAGAAGTCCGTTGAAGACACTGTCTCTACTAACATTGATACTCGCAGACCCCGTCTGTTTTCCGACGAACCAGCAGAGGTGAAGCTTGCCAGTGCTAAAAAGATTTCTGATTTTAAAAATCTAGGTGCGGCGAGCGAAAGCGAATTTCATAAAGCAGGAATTAAGACGGCGAAGCAGTTTATTGCGTTGGGCTGGAAAAAGACCCTTGTCAAGCTCATTAAGGTGAATCCTAAGAATCGCCACTCCATGTATGCTTATGCGCTGATTGGTGCTTTGGCGAATAAAGAATGGTTCGGACTTTCTGAGGAAGAGAAACTTGAAGCCCGTGAATATGTCCGATCGCTGCCGCCGGTAAAAGGGTCTAAAAAATCCGCAACAAAAAAAGTTCTAGCGAAGAAGGCCGTCACAAAAAAATCTGCTACTAAAAAGAAGTCCAAGGAATATCTCTAAAAAAAATGCGCCACGAGTTTTCCTGTGGCGCATTTACAAAATCTAAATTTAAAAAAGAATTACTTCACATTGGCTACGGCAACCGTGCAGATAGAGCCCTGCGGAAGCGATCCCTTAACTAGAAAGGAAAAGAAAAACCTGCAGAGAAGCTCTGCATATTATACTTGCTCACGTATTGGTCGAAATTGGCATAGGTCGTGTCCACAGAAGCCTCATCCCCTTTTGTATAAGTGCGATAGGCGTATTCAACATTGAATATGACGTGCGGGAGTAGGATGTAGCCAATACCAACCTTCATGGAAGTGCCAGATACCTTGTCTTTTTCCGTATTCCCCTGCTGAGTGATTTCTAACTTATCCGTGAAGTTGTACCCCAACCAAAAGTTCCAACGACCGCTCCACATTCCAATGTCAGCTCCAATCGCCGTGCGATCAAATTTATCTTCATGCAGATCATATTTTGATTTACCGGAAGTCGCTGCAGAATAGTCTCCAGCCAACCAAAATCCAGAAGACGTGATATACCCCAATCGTCCCCCGTAGTTGATTGCGGAGTTCGTGCTCTTATCAGTACTAAACCCCTTAAGAGCCGTTCCTGCTGCGGTGAAATCAATGTTGGAAGAACCCATCTCATAGGAAACCATCGGCTCGATAAAGAAGCTTGCCTTGGCCTGAAACGAAATCAATGACATCAAAAAAAAGAGTAATGCCTTCATAAAATAATACCCCCGCTTCTTGATTCTGATGAGGGGCTTGGCAGAAAGCAAAGTTTGAGGGATTTCCTGGCTGATGGGCTCGCGTTAAAACGAGTGCCCTAGACCACAGTCCCTGTGGCCGTCTTGGACTTAGCGCAAAAACTTGCGCTGCACTTCTGGCATCCAAGATTTAGCGCCGATAAAGAAAGTCGTTCGCGACTCCATGCGATTGCTAAGATTCAAATCCATTTCAGAAATATGTTCAATCTCTCGGCAAAGCTCTTTGATTTTGATCATCACAACTTCTTTAGACTCTGGAGACATGGGACAGTTGAAAAAAAACTTAAAAGAGTCATGACTGCGATAAATATCACCGGCAAAATCTTGCGCCATCTCTACCATATATTTTTTGTGAAGAGGACCATCCATATTCCAACGAATTTTTCGGTAGACTTTCATCTTAAACTTGTTGCGTGGATGCAGCTCAAGAATGCCCAAGGCTTCCAACTTGAGAGCTAACTTTAAAACTTGTTCATTCGTCAGTTTATACTCTTTATGAATGCCATCGAAAGATACGCCCAGCACCGCTAGATAGAAAACCAAAAACAAAGCGTCATTGGCGGCCAAAGCCTTTTCCTGATCTAAAGTTAAAACCATCGTCTGTGGACGCACTCCAAATTTCGCAACACGGGATAGTTCATACATGTCGATTTGAAGAATATCGCAGATTCCAGAGACACGATCTAAGGTGATTGGAATTTTTCCGTTTAACAGACGCTTGATCGTAGCGGAGCTAATCCCCATTTTCTTAGCAAGCTCTTCGTAAGTCATTCCAGAGCTTTTAATAAATCCCCGAAGGGCTTGAAGCATGGGCGAAATCGAATTGGTCTTTTTCATAACTCATTTATTTCAAAGCAACATTCGAAAGGCAAGTCACATTGAACATTCCCGAAGGCACAGGTGCTCAAGGGGATTGAGGAAACATCACTACGCATCAGTCGCTCCAAAGCATTTTAATAATTTGGATCGGCCGAACTCTTTTTGTAAAATTCAATTTCAATAGCTAACCGTGATTCTAAAACCTTTTCTCCCGGTTGAAAAAAATGACGAAAAAAAATGTAACCACTAAGATCAGACTCGCTACGACTTTTCCCGTTCCCAGGATCACTATCTCAAAAAGAGACAGTTCAGAAGCCGGTGCCGATATTTTCATATTCTTCTCAAGTTCTTAATTCTTAGACCGAAAAATGAGGTGTAAGTATTCACGTACACCCGACGAAAGATAGGAGACACCATGGAAAACTCGACAAAAGCCTCGGCACCTAGAATCCCACTAGCACTCGAAATTTCATTTCGACGTACTTATGCACGAGAAGGAAGCAATGGCACTCTTTTGAATATAAGCCTGAGTGGTGCTTTTCTTGAGTGTGAAGATCCACACATAAATGATCGCAAACTTGAACTCACAATCAATGTGTATGGAAATCTTCGTAAAATTCCAGCTTTGATTATCTGGGCGAACAGTCGCGGTTGCGGATTAAAGTTCGCACCTAAAAATGGGCGCGACATTCGCATCATTGATGATCTGATCTACTATACTGAAAACTCAAGATCAGAACGAAGAACCTTGCTCAATACCGTGATTAAAAATGTCGCCTGAAATTATTCAAAAAGATTGGAGCTGATTTGGTACGTAAGTAAACTAGATAAACTACACACTACACTAAGGCACCATTCTCACGTGGTGCTTTTTTTATTCTGACTTTATGAAATGAGAGATTTTCTTAGACTTGCCCAAAAAAAACGAACTTGTTCGTGGGTGCTCTTACGAGAAATCTCTACGTCTTGAAAACTCAACAACGCAGAGTACAGTGTGCCAACGTAGGTGATTTTATGCACTATCCCCTCGACCATTTTATAATCGAACTCAGGAAGTCCTTCGTTCTTCGCCACCTTCGCGAGTCGTTCGCCGATCAAACTCGCGCCAACATTTTTTATCTGGTTTTTCATTGAATCCGCAAAACTGGAATTTTGCAAAGCATGACTCAAAACCATTCTAGAAAATGCCAGGTTTTTTATACTCACATCAATTATCGAATCACTAAAGGCGATCAATTCATCTTCAATGGTCTTCGCAAGTGGATAGGACAACGAACTTCTGGCTTCAATCATGTTCTTTTCGATCACCGCCAGAAAAAGCCCCTGCTTCGATTGAAAATGTCTGGTAATTAAGGATTCGTTCACCTGTGCGACTTTAGCAATTTCTTTTGTCGTCGCACCATGGAAGCCTGACTCAGAAAACACGACAAGCGCAGCCTTCAATAACTTGGAAGCGGAATGCTGCTCATCTTGGATGGTGTGCTGCACATGAGTTTGGCGAACTTTGTTCATCTCTGACCTCAAAAAGCTAGTTCCAAAAACTGTAGCATGTCTAAAATCACTATTGAAGTCCTGGACCACCAAAAAAACTCAAGATTTAAAAAGGAAAAACGCCAAAGGGACCATTTAAGATGATCCCCGGCAGATAACGTTAGAAAGTTTAAATTTTAGTTTATTGGTCCCATCACGCTTCGTTTAGGCAGTGGAACCTCATCAGCGAATTTCAAAATCGAAATTCGATTCCCTTTATTCTGCAAGATCGACTAATTTTTCTAGTCAGCACTCCCCTCTATTATTATTGAACTGGCAAATTTGAAACACCAAAGTTTTGACTTTGGAATGTTCCAAACTCATAGCTCGTAGAGCCCGCTGACTCGATTCTTTGGACGCTCATCAAGCCACCACTTGCAGCCAATTGCTCTTGAACCGAGTCTTGCGACAAGATAGCTCTTAATTGAGCATTATCGGCACCTGGAACCAATCGACCTGCCCACGGACCGTAGCCACAACCTGTTGGAGGCGGAAGTCCTCCTCCGTTTCCACAGATACAAGGGTCGCAACCTGCCCATGCAGAACCACTAATAACTAAGCTTAAAACAGCACCTAAGAAGAATTTATTCATACGGACCTCCATAACAAAAGAATTAGTTTGCTTTGATCGCCTAGAGAATTCATTTTAATCGAAGGTCATAAATTGACCCTGCCCGCAACAAATCCGAGGACTTTGATGAGACTAGAGGAAACAAAAATCAAAACGACCCTGAAGCTTTTGATGAAGAAACAGGGACTTCAATACAAAGATCTTGCACAGTCACTAGGTGTGTCTACTGCCACAGTAAAGCGCTGGCTCAATAAGGGAGATTTGGGAGTTTCTGAACTGAGCGAGATTTCAGAGTGTTTAGGAGTTTCACTTTACGAAGTCATCGAGCTGAGCAAAAACGAAGAGTGGACACCTTATTTATTCTCTGAAAAACAGGAAGCGCTTTTTGCAAACGACCTCAGCTTTCTTTTACTCTTTCGAACCATCATCATGGGACTTTCATTTAGTGAAATCCTAAACGAATTGAAACTAAAGGAATCCGAACTCAGAAAAAAACTGCGCCATATGGAAAATGTGGAGCTGATCAAACTGATGCCTCAAGACCGAATCGTCTTGCTTGCCAAGTTTCCATTTAAGTGGCGAGAAAATGGCGCTCTTCAGAAGGCATACTTTACCAAAAACATTCAATCTCTCTTTGATCATATCAAATCAAATTATAGATCATCGACCAATGAACCAGATTCAGGGGCCCTATGTAAGCCTTTTGAAATTCTTCTTTCTCAAGAAAACAGAAAATCTTTTAGCCGAGATTTGATGGAGGTCTATACAAAATACATGAATATCTCCCGTATGGATCTTAAAATTAAGGACAAGAACAACATCACTGTTTCAGGTCTTCTTTTTTCAGATGCCTTTTCTATTTGGGAGTCAGATAAAGTGAATCACTTCTTCCTTTAAAATTCGCATTCACTATAAATCCCACTCGGACCAAGTGAAAATTTGATCCCGTTGTTTTTATCCTGTCGTAAGAAACTTACTGTTCATCAAAGAAAAGGGACGCTTCTGGCAAACTGTAAAGTTCTTGCAAGAACGAAGACGGAGCATCTCTTCTGGTCACAAAAAACACCTTCCTTTTCGCTCTGGTTAAGGCGACATAAAAAAGGCGCCGTTCCTCTGCAAATGGAAACTTATCCGGCTCTGCCATATACATTTGCACGAAGGGATGATCATTCCTCATTGAGGGAAATCCCATTGAGCCACTGTTCATCCCCAATATGAAGACATAATCTGCTTCCAGCCCTTTCGATGAATGAAAGCTCATCGTCGAGATTTCCAGCCTGCCCTTGTACTTTTCCGCCCAAGACCGCAGTTTCATTCTGTGTGGTTGCAGAAAATTATACCGCGCGAGAATAAAAATGCTCGCAGAACGTCCAAGCTTGAGCTGCTCCTCGGCTAGCATCTCAAGTTCCTCTTCAACGACTCGGACCGAATCGTGCTCTTGTTTATAAAGCAGCACTTTTAAAATTCCACGACGAACCTTATCATTCGCTTGAACAGTCTTTTTCTTTTGCAACGGATTTTTTTGAATAAAACTTGCTGCAACATCCGCAATCCCTTGATTGCTACGAAATGTATTTGTTAAGTAGAGCTCTTTGGTTGAGCCAAAGTAGTTTGCTGCGCGCGTGAAGATGTCTAGGTCAGCCCCGGCAAACCTGTAGATTCCCTGCCAATCATCCCCTACTGCAAACAACGTAGCTCCCTTTACCTGCCCCAGAAGTGCTTTTACCAATCGGCGTCGTCCTTGGGAAATATCTTGAAACTCATCGATGCAAATAAATTTATAGGAACTCGCATAAAGTCTTTGCTCGACATAAATAGCAGCCTGAATGAGCATCTCTTCAAAATCCAAAAATTTCCTTTGCTTTAACAGGTTTTCGTATTTCCCTAAGACCGCATTCATAAGTCGATGAAAAGCCAAATGAAGAAATTCGCCATGGGCAGAAGCAAGGTCCTCTGATTGACGACCCTGATTACGAATATGTTTTAGAGCTGTTGCCAGAGTACCTACTAGTGCCGCATGCCCCTCTCGAAATTCCTCATTATCAATATTTAAATTCTTTAGCTGAGGTTTTAGCCCATGGCTTTTCAGCATTTCCTTCAGAGCATTAAATATAGATCCCTGTTTAAACATAGCACTGCTAGTTTCAAAAAATGCTACCTGTAGATTCTGATATAAATTTCGCTTCCATTCGACTCTTGCAACATAGTCTGGTCCCAAAAATGTCGGAGCCTTCCCATCCTCATCAAGTCCGAAGTGCTCATGATAGACATTTACTTCTGGATAATAAAAGTCAGGGTCATTTTCAATAGTCTTACGATTTCCCTGGCTGTCCTTTTCAAGGATCATCTTTTTTTCATAAATATAGTCCACGCCATGCAAACAAAGCCAGTTGGCAATAATCAACTCTTCCATGGAGCGGACCATCTCACCCTTTAGCGTCCGCAATGAAGAATTCGTTTTACGAATCTCCTCCTTTATTTCTCTAAAGTCAGAAGTACTACTGAACAGACTCTGTAGTAAAGACGCTGTTGATAACTAGTAGCATTTCCGTACATCAGGGTGGAGACTAGAAGCACCATATCTGATTGCAAGAGAGGATCTTGACAGACCTCATCAAGGAGTTGTGAAAGTAACTCCTTATATAAGTTGTCGTTACCAGCCCAAGGGGCCAACGATACCCCGCCGCCTTCCACTGTACGAATGATCTCCATGCCCAAGGCGTGAAAGGTTTTAATATTAGGCAATGTGAAGTAACATTCTTGCTTTACAAGTGCTCTTTCGAAACGCTCTTTTAGTTCGGTTGCGGCGTCTTTGGCGAAAGCCAACATGAGCATCTGAGAGGGTTGAAAATATTTCTTCCGCAGAGAATAAACAGCTTTGCCTACAAGAGAAGACGTTTTTCCGGATCCCGCCGCTGCGACAAGCAAATTCGCATCCTCAAAATAAACCGCTGCCAATCTTTGTTCTAAGGTCAACGGCAACTTTTCCACAGAATCAAAAAGAATCTTACTGTGCGCAAGTTCCCGTTCAACAAAGCGCTCATTGCGCTGATGTATTTTTTCACCCAGATTCATTTTCAATTCTAGAACAGAATTTAACTGCGACAAGAACAACTTCACTTCTGTCTGTTCAATCTCAAGGAATGGACATTCCTTTATTTTCAGTAAAAGGCTTACAAAATCCCTAGTAATGTTCTTATCAAGCTCAACAGCAAATTGCTCCTTGATTGACATACTAATGTAGATATCTGCTTCCAAAAAGTTGTCACAGAAGCGCCATTTGTCCGCCAATAAATCTTTTGTCGATTGGATTATTTGAAGAGCCAGAGCTTGAAGAACACTATTGAGACGTGCTTCCAATTTGCTCTTTTTCACACCATATAACTTGTATGTTTTTTCTTGAGTGATCAATAAAACTGAGTCCCCAAAAAATCCTCGCCGAAAATCAATTTTCTTTATATTTAGAACTGGAACTTGAACGCTGCCACGCCAACGAGCGATCGACACACCATCATCAGTCTCTCGAAGTTTCCAGCTGCCGATAAAAAGTGTCAGCAAATTCCATAAAGTAATTGATTTTCCAAGTGCAGATGTCATAAACAACTTATAGTATATAGCTAATAGAATGTCACCGATAATAGCGAAGCCTCCCAAAAAATCCTCTTATATCGCGGAGGCATCTCACTTATTCAATAATCAAACAGATTAATCGCGCACTAGAACTGACGAAAGGTGCCAGCTTTCGATTCTCACCAAGTTCATCCGGATGCAATGCTTAGCCTGTCTGCGAGTTTTTTCAATCAACAAAACGTTCCATTCAATTACCGTCTCAAACAAATACAGATTTCTAGCATCTAATATTCAAGGTAATTAGCGTGTGAAACTTTAGTTAAAAACCTGGGTTGCTTAGATCTTAAGGAACAAAAAAATATTGATATTAAAATTCAATTCACCAATATCTTTTACACTGGAAAGACTGATCTTGATGGCCTCGTTGATACGATCTTCCGATGCGACTCCCATCGACCAAACGATGTCGTAGTCGTGACGGCCAGAAAACACATGCTTTTTTCAAAAATAGCCGAAGCCCAATCTTGCCAGAGCTTTAGAAATATTTTTCTTATCCTGACAATTATAAACAGTTATTATTTACTCACAGCCTTTTCATCCACCTCTATCAATTGATCCGTGCGAATCTAACATAAGAATTTATACCAGATGCTCCACTAGTTTCCCTTGGAGCGAATAAACGATAGCTAAGTCAAAATTTTGTATCATTACGAGCGAACTGACTCAAGGAGGCCTCAGCAATAACCGATGAATTTATGGTCAGATACGCTTAATAGTCGCAATATGAATTGGAGTAAACTTGAACATATCCATAACTTTACTCATTCTGTCTATTTTAATTCCATTGGTGGGATTTACTTCGCCGTCCTCTTTGACTTACCAAGGTCGCATACTTAAGTCAGACGGTACTCCACTTGAGTACAACAATGTGTCTTTCATTTTTCAAATCATGGATCCAACTGGCTCATGCGTGATATTTCAGGAACAAGTCACCGGATACAGCATGGTAAACTCTGGCGGCGTTTTCGACGTGCCCATTGGCAAAGGTACCATGAACTTTCCATTGCTGGGCGGATTCTCTATTCTTGATACCTTCAATAGCTCCTCCACTTTCACCTGCGGATCCTGCACTGGTTATACATGTACAAATGGCTCCTCCACTTATGTGCCAGTGACCAATGACGGCCGCCTTCTAAGAGTCAGCTTCTATGATGGCTCCGGTTGGAAAACGATTTCCCCTGACAGCACGATTCGTTCGGTTCCTTTCGCTGGCTATGCGTCCTCCGCGCAAAAGTTGGGAACCAATGTTGCGAGCGACTTCTTGATCAAGGTCGGACTCCCCACTTGCGGAGCTAATACTTTCTTGGCTTGGGATGGAACAACCATGTCCTGTCAACCGATAGTCGGGGCTGCCGGCGGTACCGTTACTAACGTTGCCACTGGCTCTGGCCTTACTGGTGGACCTATCACGTCTTCCGGCACAATCAGCTTGGCGAACACGGCAGTAACAGCCGGCTCTTATGGTTCTGCAACTCAAGTTCCAAGTTTCACGGTAGATGCTCAGGGTCGTTTGACCGCTGCAAGCAGCGTTACAATATCAGGCGTAACTCCTGGAGGAACTGCTGGCGGAGATTTATCTAACACTTATCCAAATCCCACCGTCAGTAAAATCAGTGGAACCGCTTTATCAATCTCCTCACTGACAACAGGACAGTATTTAAAATACAACGGCACAAACTGGATCAACTCAACAATTGCTATCACAGATGTCACGAATCTTTCCACTCAACTAAGCAATAAGATCGATGCTTCGCAGATGCCCGCGAACTGTGCCTCGAATCAAACACTCACGTTCTTTAGTCCCACAGGCGCCTGGACTTGTTCCAACATTGGCATCACTGGAAGTGCTTTTGGCTCACAAGCTGCGAATACAGTTTTAGCTGCCCCGGATGGGTCTGCAGGAAATCCCACATTTAGAACTCTTGCTTCTACAGATCTTCCCGCAGGAACTTTGTCAGGTGCGGGAACTACAGGATATTTACCTTACTACAGTGCAGGAGCAACCCTGGCAAACTCACCTGTTTATACAAGTGGTGGGAATGTCGGGATCGGGACAACAAGTCCCAGTTCTAAATTTGTTTCAGCAGTTTCGAGTGCTGTAACCACCACTGTCATCGGCCTTTACAATACAGACCCTACAGATGGAAATGGCAATGTGCTTTCGTTTAGAGGTGATACAACCGGTTCGGGAGCAACTTCGTATAAAGAATTTGCTGCTATTCAGGCTAAGAATTTAACCCACGACAATTCTACAATAGCGTCTCAGTTGGCCTTCTTTACCTCCAACGCGGGAACAGAGGCGCAACAGATGGTAATTTCCTCAAATGGAAACGTAGGTATAGGAACATCTTCACCGGTGACAAGGTTGCAAGTAGGTACAGTTCCCACGGCAACAGCAAATTACCCGCTTTTCGCTCTTGGTACTGCACCCTTTGACGGAACAACAGCAGGATTTTATTCAGGACATGGCAATGGTACTTTCATTGGTGTCAATGCCGCCTCAGGATACGCTGGGGATTTTGTAAATCTACAAATCAATGGTGCGACAAAATATAAAATAGATAATTCCGGAAATATCACTACTGGAGGAGCAACAAGTTCCACAGGTAATATTTCGACTTCGGGAAATATTACCACCACAGGAACCGGAACGATTACGGCATCTGGTGCTTTAATGGCAAGTTCTGGAGCTGCTTCAACATCTCCGACCACGGGATCTTTAATTGTGACCGGGGGTGCCGGGATATCTGGAGCGCTCAATGTTGGAACCAACATTATCGCAAATGGAAACATTTCGACAGCGCCAGTTGCCGCTGCGAGCGCAGGGGTGAACCAAAATTCTCCCTCCATTTACTTAACGGCGAATTATTGGAATGGTTCTGCTTCAACTCAAGACCAGTGGTCACTTCAAAATATTTTAGGAACTGGCACAAATCCCTCCTCGACTTTGCAATTTAGTCATATAGGTTCTTCGGGCGCAGCCCAATATGCTTTCATGAATGGTAATGTCGGCATTGGCACTTCAAGCCCTCGCTACAAACTGGATTTCGGTGGAACTTACGTTCCTTCAGGCTTGGCCTACGACAGTATTCAATCATCACCTAATGCCGGTATGTTTCGCTTTGGAGATAACACCGGTTGGAAATTGCACTTCGGTCGACAATACGAATCCAATGCAGGTGGTTCTCCTCCATTGAACTCAGGAGCCACGGGTGCCATCATGACTTTGGTGGATACGGGCAATGTAGGCATTGGAACAACCAGCCCTAGCGCCATTCTAGATGTTATAGGAAGCGGTGGCGCCGGGGTCATTAATGCGACAACAACTACTGGTGCATCCAACAGTGCTACAAATGTCGCCTATTTAAAAGCGTCTACTTCAAGTGCCATGGTGGATGGATTCGGAACCCAATTATTGTTTGCCAGTGTGGACAGTTCAAACGCTACCAATAACATAGGCTCTCTGAATTTTGTAAGAGATGGTGCCAATACCAGCTCAAAAATGAATTTAGCAACCTACAATGCCGGAACACCTAATAAGGGCTTAGTCATGGATCATTTGGGTAACGTCGGGATCGGCACGACTACCCCGGCTTATCCTTTGGATCTACAATCGGTGACGACGGCAACTGGAAACAGTAACGTCTCACTTCAAAATTTAAGTTTGACGGCAAATCCTGGTGCTGATTCGGCTGTCACAATGATCGGATCTATATTAAAAGTTCAAACCACGGCCGATGCCAGTAACTATTCAAAGAATATGACTGGATCTAAAGTCATTGTTGCTCATAACAGTACAGGAACTCTGAATAGTTTGACCGGACAAACTGTAAGTCTCAGCTCTGCTGGTACAGTAGGAAATGCCTATGGCATTTCGACTAGTATCGCTGGCACATTCACGAATGCCTATGGTATTTACACGGGACTTATCCAAGGCGCAAATAAATGGTCCATCTATGCCTCAGACGCAACAACGCCGAGCTATTTTGCAGGCGCGGTAGGCATTGGGACGACAAACCCTGTTCAAGCCTTGCAAGTTAACGGCAATATTGCTGCTGCTGATCTTCTTGGCACTGACAGCACGAGTGCACATACTTTTGCCGGAGGCGGTGCTTACAATGACGGAGGGGCTGATTCCCTGTATTGTTCGCAAAGCGGAACCTATCCCGGTTTTTTACCTTTCCAAAAGG
>CAZPYX010000029.1:0-4667 GCA_964590635.1 uncultured Bdellovibrio sp. | reverse complement strand
CGGAGTGATGAGACTTGTGCGGGAGGCGGTGCCTACAGTGCCGGAGGAGCGATTTCGGACTATGGTTCGACAGCAGGAACCTATCCAGGTTCTATCCTGTTCCGAACGGTATCAGGAAGTGTTTCGGGAATATGGGACAATAGCGGCAACTGGAAGATCTACGGTCAGATTTTGCCGGCAACGGACAACAACTACACACTGGGAAGCAGCTCTTACCGCTTTACTACAATCTACGCAACTAACAGCACGATTAACACCTCAGACGCTCGAGAGAAGAAAGATATTCAAAACTCTGATCTCGGTCTGGATTTCATCAACAAATTACGTCCTGTCTCGTTTCACTGGAGGACTGGGGCTGATAAAGATCTGCACTACGGGCTGATCGCACAGGAAGCCGAAAAGGTTGTCTCAGACGCTCGTAAGCAAGACAGAGACAAATCCATCCCTATTGTTGATCACGATGCAAAGACAGACAAATACGGAATCAGATACACCGAACTTATTTCGCCGCTGATTAAAGCCATCCAGGATCTCTATGTTGAATTTAGACTTCTAGCTGTCAGAATATCCACCATGGAAAACAAGGAAATCGCCAAAGACCGGGAAATTGCATCTGTTAAGGTGAAATCAGCTCAGGCCAACGCCCGAGCCGAAAAAGCTGAAAAAGAAAATGCCGCTATCAAGGCCTACATCTGTGGCAAGGATCCGGGGGCAGTTTTCTGCGGAGACAATAAGAATTAGTTGTAACTCGGCTTAAAAAGAAACCCAGCGTTCTATTGCAATCCCGCATCTTTAAGTATGATCTGGATTTCCGATGGAGTTTTCTCCTTGAATTTATCCGCCAACAAAAGTGCGACTACATAGCGCACTTTCTCAGAGGAAAAGCGAGCCCTGGATTCCGGCGAAAGGCGATAAAGCACTTCATGTAATATTCCCGTCGCTCTTTGCTCTGGAAACATACTTCGCCAGATATCATTATTTACCTTGTAATACCGGTCATCACTTGAGATCGGTGGCGACTGCAAGAACAGCTGCTTCAGAACACAATCCACAGGGATGAATCCCATACCTGTGTCGGCCACCATCACCAAATCGACGCCATTCATAAGACGAGCTTCATCATAAAATGCATCGATCAAATGATGGGCGTGACTTAACCAGGAAGCATCGACACCTTGGATTCGGTCTAGCATCGCAGAGGCCATTCGGATTTCCAAAGGAGTTAGATTTTCATCAGCATACATTTCAGGAATTTGCGGAGTCAGTCCATAGCGGATTTCTGTCTCAATAAAGTCATACATGTTAAGCAAACGCCCATGCCCGCCGCCGCTACCTTTGATGTTGGCGCAAACAAGAACATGCCCCCCATTACCCACCTCTTGCCAATCGGCCATCGCCTTTTGTGAAGGCCACGAAATTGTGACAATCAGAGCCATTAAGATTATGTGAAGTGGATTTGATTTATTCACAGAGCGCTTCCTTCCGATTGAATTTCTGTTAGTGGGAAAAGTTGAATGTTCAAGTTATAGACCTCAGTACAACACTTGCCACCAAAAGCCTTTGCCAGCCTGCGTCTGAACTGAACTATCATTTTCTTTGCCTCTGCAAGATCGTCAGGACTTAACGGCATCGTGATTGAGCTTATATCACGAACTTGCACGGGATCAGATTGCAAGCTTTTTAGAGCGAGTTGAATCTTCTGTTCATGGGACGACCGGATAACCTTTGAGGGAATATCCTGGGTCGTCGTGATGTTCACTTTATTAGCTCGCCAAGTATCACCTTTACGCGCTATTAAATTCGCGCTTTCCAAATTATGAAGAACTTGCGTAACTCTTTGAGATTCAATTTTCAGACGTTGCGCAATCCAAAGAGCATCAGAACGGAAGGCTTTTGTTTTCATCAAGGACATGACCGCAAAATGTTCCCAATCACACACAATTGAAAATTGCTCTGGTGTCAGCTGAACAGGAATAGTCGCTTCCTCAATTTCCAGTTTGGAGATCTCAACAGCTTCCAGCATTTTTTGTTTTTGAGCTTCCGAAAGGTCTAAGGCAGAGCTGATTTGAATAAGACTTTTTGTGTTGGGAATACTTTTGCCCTGCAAAATTTCTGAAAGTCTGCCAGAGGAAAGCCCCAGATCCCGCGCAAAAGCTCGCTTTGAATAATAAGAGTTTTTCTGACGACGACTCTGAAAGATATCGAGAAGAAAATCGGCTATTGATGCTTTGTCATTGCTCATAAGAAAACCTAAGATATTTTAAGGTGGTTTTCATCTGCAATTTATCTTTTTTTAGGATTTGATGCTCCGACCAATGATTGCGGAGCACCCGCAAAATTAAAATCAACAAAAAATCATCTTTGCCCGAATTCCATGAAATATAAAAATCAAATCTTAACTTAATAAAATCGCCTGTTTTCTCTATACTTCGACGCTTAAGAATTTCCAAAAGAGCGAGACTTTTTCTCTGCCCCTTACGACCAAGAAAGCAGAAACGCAAGACAATCATTCGTATCAGCACTCGCTGAACTTTATTTTTGGTCAGTATAAAAACGAAAAAGCCCTCATTCTCAAATGAGGGCTTTGGATTTATTAACTTTTATCCTTCATAGGGAGCAATGATATATTTCTCTTTGCCACCTTCATTGATATTGGTGATGCGACCGCCTTTGGTACCGTGAATATCGCTGATTCCAATTCCGCTATCGTAAATTGTATCGCCTGAACAGTTTGCTCCGTTTTTAACTTCGAAGCGCATGCTGTATGCAAGTCCCATGTCGTAGTAATTATCCCAACCCTGTCTTTGACCTGGTTGCACACAACCATGATCGCGATTGCTACCGAAGAAATTATAAATAGTGACCCACACAGATTTACCATTACTTAAACCATTATGCGCTTCAAGAGTACTTCCACCTTTAACCTTCAATCCCATTTGCTCAGCTTGCTCGTAGGTCTCTTGAGTCACTTGCGGAATTGCTTGTTTCACTGGTGGTTGCGCATTTGGGCCCATCGAGATTCTCCACATGTAGCCTGTGCGACCGCCGTCATTGTAAGAAAGCACTTTCGCGTAAGCTCCGCGGTAAAGATCTACTTCATCTCTGAAGTCGCTGATGGTTCTGCCACCACAATCTACATTTTCTTTCACTTCTGCACGGATATAATATTTAAGTGGTGGATAGTAACCAGAGAAAAGTGTCTCATCCCCGTCACGCACACAGCGAGCTTCGCGAACAGAGTCGAACATGTTGTACATTGTGACCCACACCGATTTCCCGTTGCTCACACGATTTTGTGCAAGCACGGACCATGGTGGTGGTTCTTGTCCAGCTTTCACCTGAACATTTTCATCAGCAACTGCTTTTGCAGAAGTTGCGAAAACCAAAACAGCTAAAACACTTTTCATTACTTTTGTTTTCATACGGCCTCCCCGGTCGTTTATCGTTTGTTGATGCAAACTGCTATTGCAGAGGAAGTGCCAAGGGTATTTTTATGTAATTTCAATCACTTAGACAGATTTTGTCCTGCCGAGATTTCGGCATTGCTAAGATTCCGACAGGAAAATCGCCGGGAGTTCGGCGGGGATTTAACAACCGATCTCAAGAAAAAAGATAGGCTCAACACGACCACACCCCCTTCGTTCCGACTCTTGGGGAGGGTTTTATGTTTGCAGCTTTGGAAACGAACAAAAGATGCAGGCGCATTCCGCACTGATGGAGATCAAGAACGCTTCACCACCCCTCAACTTGATATCCCCGACATGGCTGCCATGACATTGGCTCACTCCCAGAACGCTACTTCACTCGGTGGAACACAAGCTGTCTATAGATATGAATTCAGTCATCAAATCGGCGTGAAGGCACATCACAAACTTTCAGCCTTCTGCCTATTTGTTGATTGGAAAAATCTTCCTGAGGGTTCCAAAACTTCGGACACAACACACATGGGCAACGTCAGTTTGCTTGTCGTGAAGCCATGCATGTAGGATATACCTCTTCTAAAAGATAGCATATCGTCTAATCAAAAAATTAAAAGGCAGCTCAATGATCTGCCTTTTAATTTTTCGTGCTTTGCTGAATTCTTGTCGAGGGGCCAGCTTTGATCTTGGCCTCATTCCAAAACGTGTCGATGGCGACAATTGGCGCAATTCTTTATCTCGTTTATCTCTCAACGCTCATTGGTTACGGAGCGTGGGGATTTCTTCTAAACTCTTATTCTACATCAGTCCTCGCTCCCTTTACCCTACTGATCCGGTCTTCGGGTTTTTGAGCTCGGCCTTTTTCTTGGGCGAATTTCTTTAGAGCAACCAGAAATGTCGAATACGCTCATTCTTGACTTCGTGAATAGCTTAGATCCTAGCTGCAGAGGTTAAATCATTTGGAGTCATCAATTACAGGAAGTCAAAAATGACTTCCTAAGACATGGGTAATTGCGATACTGAGTGCGATGGTCGCTCCCAAAGATAAAGGAGTTCTCAGGCGACTCAACCTAACCCATCTCAATGAAGACGAATCACTCGGGAGGATAGAATCCTTCTCTACACGTAAAACGTGTGGCGCAAAATAGCTAACTGTCGCAATATTGATCATAGCAAAAAGGCCTATTGCAACGAATACAAAAAGCCTTGCAAAATCTGAAACCCAACTCGCCCAAAGAATACCGAGGA
>CAZPYX010000028.1:0-30188 GCA_964590635.1 uncultured Bdellovibrio sp. | reverse complement strand
TTTGTACGGCGCGGAACTTAACACAGGGTAAAGACCGGGAGAATAACCTCGCAGCAATCCTGACCAATCTAAGACATCACCGGGTAAATACTTCCCATTCTAAATCTTTCGAATACGAAGAGAACGAAAGTGCCCCATGCTTATTGACGAAATTTAAACATAAAAAAACCGGATGTTTTGCATCCGGGTTTTTAATTTAACTCTTAAAATTTCGCACTAGTGAATGTCTTGTAAAGAAACAGACACCATCGTCGAAACACCGCGCTCTTGCATAGTCACGCCGTAAAGTTTCTTCGCAACTTCCATCGTGTGTTTATTATGCGTAACTACGATGATTTGCGAACGTTTTGCCATCTCACGAACCAAGTCGTTGAAACGGAATACGTTGGCGTCATCAAGTGGAGCATCAACCTCATCCAGTAGACAGTATGGAGAAGGCTTCACAAGGAAGATCGAGAATACAAGGGCAACCGCAGTCAACGCCTTCTCTCCACCTGACATCAAAGACACGTTTTGAGTCTTTTTGCCTGGAGGGCGAGCGATGATTTCAATACCCGCCTCTGTCTTCTCAGTTTCTTCAACAAGTTCCAACCACGCTTCACCACCACCGAAAAGTACTGGGAATACGCGAGTGAATTTGTCGTTAACCAAGTCGAAAGTTTCTTTGAAACGTTTAGAACAGATTCTGTTGATACGATCGATAACTTTACGAAGTTGATCTTTCGCCTCTGTCAAATCTGTGTGCTGTTTCGTCAAGAACTCATAACGAGTTGCTGTTTCTTCGTATTCTTCAATTGCAGAAAGATTCACTTCACCGATCTTCGCCAATTTTTCACGAAGTTCTTTAAGCTGAGTGTCCGCCTCCAAGAAGTCACCTTCACGGTCCGCGTACTTTTCAACTACATCAGGAAGATTCAACATGTAACGCTCACGAACTGCATCGATGAGGTACTGTTCTTTCATCTTAGCTTGTTCAAGCTTCAATTGAGAATCATTCATCTTATGTTGTCTTTCGTTGCGAGCACGTTGTGAAGACATTGCTTCATCTTCAATCGTGCGAGCACTTTCAGACATCACTTCGTATTCGTCTTTAGTACGAGCCACTGAAAGTTTCATGGTCTCGACTTCATCCAAAAGACGTTCGAATTCGATTTTCTTTTCTTCAAGAGTCAACTGGCTCTCAGTCATTTGAGAATTATAGCCTTGAGCCTCTTCTGACATTCTTGTCAGCTGAGAATCAAGGTCATTCAATGACTTCGTCACCATTTCAAGTTGTCTCAAAACACCCGTATACTCTTGAGTTTTAGAAGCAGATTTAACCTGCAACTCTGTCACTTCAGCTTGAAGACCGTCAAAGCCCATTCTTGTAGAATTCAATTCTGAATTCAAAGACTCAACTTCCGTCTCAAGAAGAACTTTCTTCTCGCGAGCATTTACCAAGGCTTCGTTCAACTCTTCAAGTTTAGCTTCTTGCAGCTCTACTTGTTCAGTGATCTTCTTAAGTTCGCGCTCCTGACGTTCAACCGCAGTTTGTGCGTTGACCAATTCATTTTCTGCGCGCTCCAAGTCTTTTCTTAACTCAGTAACTTTGATTTCTTGGTCCATTTTACGTTTTTGAGCGCCTTCAAAGTCGTTCAAAACGTTGTTCAATTGTTCTTCTGTCTTTTTCAAAGACAACTGAGCCAATTGCAATTTTCCAGCGAATTCATCTTTTTTCTCTGACAATTCTTTGATCTCACGGCGACGTTTTAGAACGCCTGAATCCGCAGATTCAGAAGAACCACCCGTCAAAACTCCGTCAGCAGTCAAAGTGTCGCCGTCTTGAGTAACGAAAGTCCAACCTTCGTACTTAGAACGCAAAGCCAATGCCGTGCGAATTGAATCAACAATCGCCACGCCATCAAGCATGTAAGCCACAGTGCCTTTGAATTTATCAGCAGCCTGAACAACATCTTTCAAGATTGCGTGAACACCTGTTTCATTCACTGGCGCTTCTGCGCGACAGAATGCCACAGCGCTGTCAGACGCAGACATGAAACTTGAACGGCCCGATTTATTTTCTTTCAAATGAGTCACAGCATCCATTGCAATGCCAGCGTCAGAAGACAAAAGCATTTGCAAACGAGAACCCAAAGCAGCTTCCATCGCCACTTCGTACTCAGCCGGAACTTCCACAACTTCAGAAACCGGTTGGAAGTGAGTCACTACAGACCCATCAGCCATCATCTCTTGAGTGCGAGTTTTCTGCCAAAGCATGACTTGTTTCACGCCTTCTTGGAAACCTTCGAAGTTATTTTGAAGATTTTCAAGACCGTACAAACGAGAAGCCACTTCATTCAAAGAATCTTTGAATGATTCCACTTCAACTTTTTTAGTCGCCGCAGATTCCGCCAAAATTTTCTTATTGGCTTCGAATGAGTCTACGTCACTTGCCAAATCCAATTGCATTTGGCGTTCTTTATCCAATTCGTTGAATACTTTTTTACGGCGAGTTTCGAACTCTACTTGTTTTTCTCGTAGTTCATTCAAAACTTCTTGTTCGTTATTTTGGCGCTCTGACAAATCAGAGATCTGCGCGTTCAATGAATTCACGCGAGCATCCAAAGACGACTCAGATTGTCCTACCGCAAACAACTCACGACGTTTTGTCGTCAATTCTTCATCAACTTCCGTAATTCGAGAGTTTGAGTTTTGGTAGATATCGTTCTTTTCAGTGAACGACGCAGTCAAAGTTTCAGCTTCTTCTTTAAGTTCTGTAACTTGAGCGTCCAATTGGGCCTTATCACGGGCCAAAAGTTCCTGACGAGCTTGTTGCTCTTGCAGGATTGTTCCTGTCATTTGTTCATTACGACGAGCTTGTTCAATTTCAAAACGGAGCTCTTGAATCTCCATCTCTTTCTTTTGAACAGTCGATTGTTTTGCGTAGAATTCGACTTGTTGCTCTTCAACTGCTTTTTCTTTTTCAAGAATTTGCAATTTCAAAACTTCCAACTGACCTTGAAGAGTTGAAAGGTTTGACTCCCCTTCAACTTCCATGCTTTGCGCTTCATTGAAAATCGCTTGAGCTTCGTCAGCGGCGCGTTTCAACTCGATATATTGAGCTGAAGACAACCAAAGATCCAAATCTTCGATTTGATTTTTAATATTACGATAACGTTCTGCACGTTGTGCTTGTCTTTGCAAAGAATCAATTTGGCGTTTTAACTCGCCAATGATGTCTTGCAAACGCACCAAGTTTTGATCCGTAGAAATCAATTTACGTTGAGATTCTTTTTTACGAGCTTTGAACTTCGTAATACCGGCCGCTTCTTCAATAAGCATACGACGGTCTTCAGGTTTCGCGGTGATGATCTTACCGATCATACCTTGAGCGATGATAGAGAAACCTTTTGAACCAGCACCCGTATCCATAAAGATCTCTTGCAAGTCTTTAAGACGAGCAGGCTCTTTATTGATGAAGTATTCACCTTCGCCGCTTCTGTGCAGACGACGCGTTACCATGATCTCTGTGTGCTTGATGTACTTCACAGGGAATGCGCCGCCATCATTCTCCAGAGTCAAAGACACTTCACACATTCCAAGTGGTGCGTAACCTTCAGCGCCGCCGAAGATAACGTCAGTCATTTGCGAGGCACGAAGATCCTTCGCTGACTGATCACCCATAACCCACATCAAAGCATCCACGATATTGGATTTACCGCAACCGTTAGGTCCAACGATACCCGTAATACCGGCATCGAAATGGATCACAGTGCGATCTTTGAACGATTTGAAACCACATAGTTCAATCTTTTTAATTCTCAAGGTCTAATCCCCTCTTGAGTTGCCCCTCAAATTGTAAGAAGTTGTCCTTCTGACAAAACCTTTCGCCTGGCTATAAGTCTAGCTAGACCAAAGGCCATTTCAATCTCGCCACACTCGGCAACTATGTCAACCATAGGCTATTAAAAGTCCTTCAATCGCTGAAAAGTTAAGCAGAAATTCTCGCAGACTGTATTTAGTGGCGATAGCGCGTCATGTGACGATTTTACGCAGCGAGCCTCAAAGCGGACTCTGCCCAATTTTTGCGCTTTGTATCGAGAGCTCGATCCTTGCTTATGGCGCAGCTGCCTTGATCTTTTCTTTATGTGCGGATGGAGTCTTTTAAGACCTTATATATAGGAAGAGGTCTATTGTTGAGTTCATAGGAGGAACCTATGCAATACAAAAAATCTGAAGTTGAAGTTGAGACCAAAGCGCACGCCAGTGGCGGTGAGATCGCATTTAAGATCATGCTCACGACAATGATGTTTGCGATCTTAGTTACTTACTTTACTAAATAGTATCTTCGTTAAGTAATATCACTGACTCCGGATTCATTCCGAAGTTTCAATTTAAGAATATTAAAATTTGCGGTGCGGGCTTTGATCATTCAAAGCTCGCACTCACGACTTCTGCCAAATCTGGCACTCCCTCTGCTTTATATCCTTATCAACACACCAAAGCTTCACTCAGATTCAATCTGATGAAAGCCAATGTCACAAGTTTGACAGGTGTAAAGCCAAAGAAGGAGTTTCTCAAAATGAAACAGTCACACCTACTCGTACTTGGAAGTCTTTTGACTGCAGCGGCACTTTCTTTGGCTGGATGTAACGACGACACCGCTGCGGGACAGCCCGTTGCAAGAAGAAAAGCGGGAAGCCTGACAGACGCTGCGAAGGCCGCACAAAAAGGCTTTGAGAAGCGCCCTGGAAATTCCGTGGCTAATCAGTGTTATAATGAAATTTGTAAAACTAAAACCACTCCCGAACTTCAGGCTTTATTGAAGTCCCGAGAGACTCCATCTCCTGAAATTCAAAACTACTACACGACAAAGTTGCTTCCCCTATTAACACAGAAATCACAAAACGCCCAGAAGCTGGCACAGACGCGCCTGACGCGACTTGAAGCTGCAGAAAAGAATTTTCAGAATATCTCTTTAAATCCTGCGCAGGATAAAACTGTGAAGACAGTCATTCTATTGCTCAAACCTGAAATGCTCACTGACAACGTCACTAAAGAAGCCAAAACTGCTTTGCAAGAGACAGATTTTCAGAAGGCAAAAAACATCTATACCGTAAAAAAGGGCCCTAGCTATCTCCAGGCCCTCCATAAAGATAAAACCGTCGAACTTGCTGCACAAGCTGAGGCCGCCTACATCAATGCAACTCAAGCGACACTCAATCAAGTGCTCAATGGATCTCTTTTGAATGTCGATGGCGGCAGTCTTAAAAAAGCCACTCGACAAGAGTCTCTAAGCAATGAAGACATCGAGGCCATTTCAGAAGCAGGCTATGGCATTCGTTTGTTCGACTTCTTCATCTCTGGCAAAGGATCTGGCATCTTCGATAAAGTTCAATTGAAATCCGAAGACATTTTGAAGCTCTATCAAAATTCCACTGTTAAGCAGACTCTTCATAAACGCATTGGTTCACAAACTGCGGTTATAACGAGCTGTGAAAAAAGCTATTACCAAACACTGAACCTCTACCCTCAACCATCACAACTAAAGAGCTTCCAAGATAAAATCGAAATTCTTCGCAAAGAAGCCGTTTCTTTAGTTGGACCGCAGGATCCAGCCCACGACAAAATTTTGAGTGCAACGTTCACTTATCCAAAAACTCCAGGGGATATCACTAAGTCATGGGGTACATCTCTTCAAGAAGACATGGAATATGAGCCAAATGAAACAGCTCGCATAGAAAAATACGATGATGCGACTATGTTCACTCTGGCAGTTATTAGCTCCGCTTTGCCACAGGATAACAATTATCTGTGTGGAAACTTGATCGACCTCGATGTTTCCGACAAAACTCTTTCAACAGACGCATCCGTCAAAGTCAGTTGGCTGTCAGTTCGTTATCCACAAATTGGCTTGGCCATTGTGGCCCATGAACTAGGTCATATCGTCGATCAGTTCAGCACAAGCTTCGGCAATCTACAAATCTGCTTGAAGGACAAGCACACTTCTTCGATCTACGCTGGGGAAGACTTTGCTGACTGGTTCTCTACCAAGACAATGCTTGAGCTCTCAAAGAATGAACATATTCAAACAGAGAACTTTGGTTGCTTCTTCGCGGCGTCCAACGAAACGCTCAGCCTGAAGAATTCGGATGCTAAGGATCCACACTCTTCAGATCTGTACCGAGCGTTGCAAATCCATTTGCAACTTGGAAATAAACTTCCAGCAAGTTGCGAAGCTTTAGCGAAACAAGAAGACGCAAAAGCCACAGATCAATGCCAGTAACTAAATTATAACTTTTAAATTCATTTGCATAATCGGGAGAATTTATGAAACCAAATCATGCCTTTAAAAATCTACGCCAACGGCACTGTTTTTTTTAGGTATGACAATGGCTCAATCAGTGTCATCAGAATATCTGAATTCATACGCATCGTAAGATCTTTGGACGGATGGTCCGTTGGCGAACGCGCGATGAAGAATAATTCTGAAGGTACCATTCTAAAGATGTATGCAAATGGAACTGTTCTTTTCGTGTATGATGAAGGCTCATCCAGCATCCACCGAATATCTGATTTAGTGCACATAGTAAGATCACTCAATGGTTGGTCCGTAGGACAACGTGCACTTCTTAATAACTCCTCTGGAACCATTACCAGGATCTACGCGAATGGCTCCGTTCTATTTGCCTTTGATAATGGCTCAATGAGCTTCGCCGACATCTCCAGACTGACCCGCAACAAATAATTTTCAACATATGGAATAAAAAAAGGGAGTCTTTCGACTGTCTTTCGACTCCCTTTTTTTTTGCCTTATTACATTCTAAAACCGCGCCACCAAGATGTTACGTTAATGCATTCTTAGTGAACATCTACTTTGATGGTTTTATCATAACGTTCAAGCAACTCATTCGCAGCAAAGGATCCAATCCCGCCGCCCTTTGCAATGACTTTAAGCAGGGCATTTCTAAAGGACTGATCTAAGATTTGCAGATCGCGAAGCGACGGACTGTTTCGATATTCTTTTAGGACCGCCTGAACCGCCTGTTTACGAATCTTCTCTTGCAGACGATAAGGGTTTTCATAAATCAGGGCCATGTTCGCATAGTTGTCTGCATTGATGGTGTATCCCTCATTTTTATATGCGCAAGAAAGAAGCTTTGCATATTGCGTCTTCTCGGGATTCAAAAAGAAGTTCTGACGCAAAGAAATCATCTCCTCTTGGCTCAAGTGCTGTTTACTCTGACATGCCCCTAGGGCATTTGAGTTCAAAGGAATCTCAGCAAATTTATAGTTGCTCTCGTTGCTAATTTCCGTTTGCAAACACTCTGCATTTTTCTGACAACGGCCTCGCAAGCGCTGTACGACGTGAATTGTTTTATAAGCGTTCAAAAGGCCTGTTTTGTTCTCCTTTAAGTAAAGGCTGTGAAATGAACGAATCGCACTTTTCTTAAGAATGCTTTCAACTTGCGCCCGAGTAAGGCCGGGAAGAATCGCTTTCATGTTTGCGACGGTACCAGAAACCAACGGGGTGGCTCCACTGGTCGCACCAAACAGACTCTTCTCTCCAGATCCATTTATAGAGGCTTCATACTCATCACCAGGAGCTAAGATATCCAATTGATCGGACTCTTGAGAGTAAACTGTCTGCAAGCCCCGTGGCGAGTACGAACCCACGCTAATAGCTGGAGCCAGTCGCTCATAGTCCACGATCTTTTCAGGATATTCATTCCCAGCGGCCATCACCCAAATGACGCCCAATTGATCAACCTCTTTGGCCCACTCTAGAACTTCCTGATCCCCCCAACCCATCGAATTGGAAATAACCATGGGTTTGAGGGTCAACTCTTTAAGTTCACTGATCGCTGTATAATAAAAAAGACTGGGCGAAACCTTTTTCAACTGAACATAGTCCACCATTTCAGAGGTAGAAATCATGCCCGGTCCATTGATAATATTGGCGACACTGGTTCCATGGTCGCCTTTGACCTTGTGAATCCCATCCATGGATTGGGCGACGTCTATATTGTAGGACAACTTGATATAAGGTTTTTCAAATCCGCTATCATAGATCGCAAAGGGAACGCGCTGAAGATTATTGATCTTGCGCATATCAGTTTTAACTAAATCAGCACCCACGTATTCTTGAGCCCAAAATGGAGTGACATAGCCGTCTTCAACCAGAACTGGCTTTCGATCCTCTAGTTCCACAAATCCAAAAGCTTTGGCAGCGGTCAGAAAAATGATGAAAATACGTGCAACTAGCTTCACGGTGTCCTCCAAACCAACAAGCCATTGCGAGAGCCGTTCCAACCCCTCCTTGTCTAATTTTGAGATCACGTTGAATTTCTGTCTAAGTAATGACCCAGAGGCCATTAAAGGCACTCGCTTCTTCTGGGCTCTAAATTCACTAAAAATTCACATCGTGCCTAAGTTCTTAAAAACAATAATAGATTTATAGAGTCCTCATTTTAAGACAATCAAGCTCCCACGCCAGTACTCCGAATGAATGTGACAACCTTTAAGGAGGATCTGTGAACGTTTGTTGCAAAGCTCTTTTACTGGGGTCGTTTCTTTTCCTTGGCGCCTGTGCCACCATCATCAAATCAGACAAAATTCCCGTGCACTTTCTTGGTGGAACGGATCAAGGTGTCACTCACTTCGCTCTTCCTGATGGCGAATTCACAACCAAAAGTGGCGACCGCACAGTCATGGTCAGTCGTTCGAAGGAAGATATTCCGATCTCTGTGACTTGCAATGATCAGACTCGACAAGGTTATATTCAAACAAAATATGACCCCGTGGCCGGAGTTCTTGGTAACATCGTTTTTGGTGGCCTGATCGGCATGACTATAGATGCCTACAACGACAAAGCCTATGATCCGCCGGATACATTCAACCTCAAGCCTCTGTGCTCAGCCGCGCCAGAAGTACCAGTGCCAGTCGCTGAGAATGCTCCGATCAATAAATCGCCAAGAAGCCCAGCAGCTCAGCCTGGCTTTTGATATGCGGAGTGAATGCAGGATCGCCTGTGTCAGCAACAAGCAAGTCTGTACTAGCAAATATGGAACTGACATCAAAGCAAAATAAAAAGGGAGTCTTTACGACTCCCTTTTCTTGTTTTTAATGCGAAGCGTGGCAAAAAGGTACGGCGTACCTTAAGAGTGGAGCTTCTTGGTTAGGAGGGCGGCTCTGGCTGCTGCTAGTCTTGCGATGGGGACGCGGAATGGAGAGCAGGAGACGTAATCGAGGCCTACTTTGTGGAAGAACTCGATGGATTCTGGGTCGCCGCCGTGTTCGCCGCAAACGCCGATTTTCAAGTTTGGTTTTGTGCGACGACCGAAGTCTACGCCCATTTTGACCAAGGCGCCTACGCCCACTTGATCGATGGACATGAACGGATCTTTTGGCAAGATGCCTTGAGAAACGTATGAGCCCAAGAAACGGCCGGAGTCGTCACGGGACAATCCCAACGTCGTTTGTGTCAGGTCATTCGTACCGAAGCTAAAGAAGTCCGCGTGTTCTGCAATTACATCCGCTGTCAATGCGGCACGTGGAAGCTCGATCATCGTTCCGATGTGGTATTCGAACTTGATGTTCTTTTCAGCTTGAACCTTCTTCATTTCTTGCTCTGCTTGAGCACGAAGGATGTCGAGTTCTTTATCTGTGGCAATCAATGGGATCATGATCTCTGGCGCTGAAAGTTTTTTACCTTCTGCCAACATCATACATGCCGCTTCCGCGATGGCGCGAACTTGCATGATATAAATCTCTGGATATGTAATCGCCAAACGGCAACCACGATGACCCAACATTGGATTGAACTCATGCAAAGCTTTTACTTTTGAACGAAGACGTTCAAAGTCCGTGTTGATACGCTCTGCAAGCTCTTTTGTTTCTTCGTCAGTGTGAGGCACAAACTCATGAAGAGGTGGATCCAACAAACGAATTGTGACCGGAAGACCATCCATGATTTTAAAGAGATTATAAAAGTCATCACGTTGCATCGGCAAAAGTTTTGCCAACGCTTTTTCACGATCAATTTTATTATCAGCAATGATCATCTCACGAACAGAGTCGATGCGATCTGCACCGAAGAACATGTGCTCTGTACGGCAAAGACCGATACCTTCAGCGCCGAAAGTTTTCGCAGTTTGTGCATCTTTCGGAGTATCGGCATTGGTGCGAACTTTCAACTTACGGTACTTGTCGGCGATTTTCATCACACGCTCAAAAGTTCCATCCAATTTCGGTTCGATAGTTTTCACTTCGCCCAAATAAACTTCACCTGTTGAACCATCCAAAGTGATCACGTCGCCCTTCTTAAGAACGTAGCCCTTCACTTTCATAGTTTCAGTTCTGTAGTCGACATCCACTTCGCCGCAACCAGCGACGCAGCACTTACCCATACCACGGGCAACAACAGCCGCATGTGAGGTCATACCACCACGAGTTGTGAAAATACCTTGTGCAGCAATCATACCCGCAATGTCTTCAGGAGAAGTCTCGACACGAACCAAGATAACTTTCTTACCTTGTTCTTTCCAAACAACTGCTTCTTCAGAGGTGAAAACGATTTGACCGTTCACGCCGCCTGGAGATGCAGGTAAACCCTTCGCCAACAAAGTTTTTTGCGCCTTCGGATCCAAAGTTGGATGCAGCAATTGATCCAATGCTGACGGATCTAGACGAAGAATCGCTTCTTCTTCAGTGATCAACTTTTCATCGATCATATCGCAGGCAATTTTCAAAGCTGCCGCTGCAGTACGCTTACCGTTACGAGTTTGCAGCATCCACAATTTAGAACGTTCAATCGTAAATTCGATATCTTGCATATCGCGGTAGTGTGTTTCTAGTTTTTTATAAATATCCACAAGCTGGTTGTAAGACTCTGGAAGAGCTTCCTCCAAAGACTTCATACCAGAAGCTGCTGCCGCAATCTTTGTGATTGGCTGTGGCGTGCGAATCCCCGCAACCACGTCTTCACCTTGAGCATTGATCAAAAACTCTCCGTAGAAAGCTTTGTCGCCTGTCGATGGATTACGAGTAAAGGCCACACCTGTCGCAGAGTCTTCACCCATGTTACCAAAAACCATGGATTGAATATTTACTGCAGTTCCCCAGCTCACTGGAATGCTGTGCAATTCACGGTAAGTGATCGCTCGTGGAGTATTCCAAGAATGGAATACCGCTGTGATCGCTCCCCAAAGCTGTTCCCAAGGGTCCGCCGGGAAAGAACGACCCGTCATTTGCAAAATCAACTCTTTAAACTTCTTCACCAGAAGCTTCAAATCATCAACTGTCATGTCGGTATCAAGTTTATAGTGCTTGTCTTCCTTCATGTCTTCCATGGTCACTTCAAGAAGAGATGAATTTACGTTCATCACCACGTCAGAGTACATTTGGATGAAACGACGATAAGAATCCCACGCAAAACGTGGATTGTTAGAAGACTTCGCAAGACCTTCAACAGTTTGATCATTCAAACCCAAGTTCAAAATCGTATCCATCATACCCGGCATAGAAGCGCGCGCGCCTGAACGCACAGAGACCAACAATGGATCATTGGCATCACCGAATTTCTTACCGATCTTAGCTTCCACTTTTGCCATAGCTGCCGTCACATTTGGACGAGCCCAATCAGGCAACTTTCCACCTTCCTCGTAGAAATGTGTGCAGATCTCTGTCGAGATTGTGAAGCCCGGAGGAACCGGAATTCCCAAAGAAGTCATTTCCGCAAGATTTGCGCCCTTACCGCCAAGAATGTTCTTCATTCCCGCATTGCCTTCAGATTCACCGGCAGCGAAGAAATAGACGAATTTCTGTGGAATAGCTGACTTCGTTGTTGGTTTTTCAGATATTTGGTTCTGGTGCATAACTCTCCTGTCAACACTCTGGTTCTGCCAGAGTAGGTTCTACACTTCGGCTTCAACCGAAGTAGGGCCTCTCACTTAGAATTATTGGATGCGCTTAGAGGTATAAAACATCGCTAAGCCCTTAATATCAATGAAAAATTATGCAAGCTTTTGCGATGAGTTATAGAGTCTTACATCTATGACGACCACAGCAAGAACAAGTGAAAAATTCACTACTTACAATCCTGACAAGATCCTCACACGGACTCCGAAAGCCCTATGGTACAAGGGGCCATCAATAACAAGGAGACACTCATGAAAGCACTAGTTCTTGGTTTGCTACTTTTTTCCGCTAATTTCGCTCACGCTGAATGCGCTCAGCTAGAAGCTCAATTCATCGCTCGCGTAGGAAACATCATCGCAGCTGACGCGACGACTTGCACAGCTACCCTGGATTACTCTGCTTCAAACACTATGTTCAACCCAAGCTATGTTTGCCCATTGGTTCCTGGCGTTGTCAGCAATGGCGTGACTCTTTCTAAGTACAATGGCGTTTGCCCTGTTAAATCTGGCGATGTCATCTCTGGCATCTTGTACCAATCACAAACTGGTGATGATTCTCGCGTTTATCTTGAGTAGTTAGAAGTCGCCTTAAGGCGATTTTTGGGAAGCTGCTGCTTTACTCTCATAAAACGAAAGCAATAGCTGTCGACGTTTCAAGGCCTCTCCAATCACGCTTTATGAATATTGGCCTTGCATAAGCTCACGGATTTTTTCTTCCGTGAGCTTATTTTTAAGATTCTCGAAAAATCCTTGGCGCCGACTAGAAGTCAGGGCCAAAAATAAAAAAAGAGATGCTTTGAGGCATCTCCTTTTTCTTTAAAGCTATAAAAACTATCGAACTAGAATGACTTCATTTTCCCAGCAACATAGCTATTCAATTGAGTCATTGGAATACGCTCTTGAACCATCGTATCGCGATGACGAACCGTCACGGCTTGGTCGTTGATCGTTTCAAAGTCCACCGTCACGCAGAACGGAGTTCCGATCTCGTCTTGACGACGGTAACGTTTACCAATCGAAGCTGTTTCGTCATAGGTCACATCAAAATCTTCAGCAACTTGATTGCGAAGTTTATCCGCAATTGAAGTCAGTTCTTCTTTTTTAGACAACGGCAAAATAGCTACCTTGTATGGAGCAATTTCTGGGTGAAGACCCAAAACCACGCGCACGTCTTCTTTACCCGCATCATCCGTCGTGAACTCCTCACGATAAGCATCACACATGAAAGCCAAGAACAAACGATCACAACCCACGGCAGTTTCGATTACGTAAGGAATGTATTTTTCCTTATTTGCTTCATCGAAGTATTCGAGGCTCTTACCAGAGAACTTCATATGTTGAGTCAAGTCGAAGTCAGAGCGATTATGAATACCTTCCAACTCAGAGAAACCCATTGGGAACTTGTATTCAAAGTCCGTCGCCGCACGTGCATAGTGCGCCAGTTTTTCGTGATCGTGGAAACGCAAGTTTTCAGCTTTGATGCCGTACTTGATATAGAAATTCCAACGAGTTTCTTTCCACTGGTTGAAGAAACCTTCGTCCGTTCCCGGCTTCACAAAATATTGCATCTCCATTTGTTCGAACTCACGGGTTCTGAAAATGAAGTTGCCCGGCGTGATTTCATTGCGGAATGATTTACCGATCGCCGCGATACCAAATGGAATTTTATAACGAGAAGATTGTTGGCAGTTCAAGAAGTTCACAAAGTGACCTTGAGCTGTTTCAGGACGCAAATACACAACACTCGCAGAGTCTTCCAACGGACCCATGTGAGTTTTGAACATCAAGTTGAAGTTTCTTTCTTCAGACAAATTTTTGCTGCCGCAGTTAGGACATTTTTTATGCAGAAGATATGACTCTGTATTATCCGCGCGGAAACGAGTTTTACAGTCCTTACAATCCACCAAAGGATCCGAGAAACCATCCACGTGACCAGAGGCTTTCCAAACCATCGGATGCATCAAGATCGCGGCATCAAGGCCTACGATATCCGATCTGCGAGTCATCGCATTCCACCAAGCGCGCTTCACATTCAACTTCATCAAAGAGCCCAGCGGACCGTAATCCCAGCAACTACCAAGACCGCCGTAAATTTCACTCGATTGGAATACAAAGCCACGACGTTTGCTGAGGCTAACAAGGGTGTTGAGGTCGTCACAATACTTAATTTTCATTCTGGGCTCCAGGGTTAGCTGCCTCTCCAGGTCTACACCTCGACCTTGCCGAGGTAGGAAGAAGCAGGAAATAGAAAATTACACTTGGGTCTAGAAGCAGTCAAGAAATCCGGGGCCTCGATGATCTCTTGCTTGATCTCTGGCGAGGTCTAACGGAAGCTTAAATTATGCAGCGCACTTTAAAAGCAATTTCCCTCTGTATAAGTCTTCTTTTGATAGCCTCTTTTGCCGGTGCTGAATCGGTTGCGAAGTTCGTTACAAAAGAGGAAAAGATCCGCGAACAAATGGTCACCATTTCTCGTGAACTGGGTGTAACCTGCACGGCCTGCCATAATGTTCAAAATTTTGCGAGTGATGAGAAAAAGACCTTCAAGGTCAGTCGCGAACATATGAAGCTGACTCAAATGATTAAAGACAACGGTTTTGACGGCAAAAAAGGTCCTGAATCGACCTGCTATATGTGCCATCGGGGTAAGCTTCGTCCTGACTATAAAGAACCTGCGTCAAACAAAGCTCATTAATCTTAAAGCAAAAGCTCCAACCCATAAACTACCCGGGTTGAAGCCCTACCTAAAAATTTAACCTCATTTAAGAATTAGCCATGTCTATCGGCGTGTCTTCTTTTTTTGTCGGCCTGCTTGCGTTGGATGTCTTCGCGTCTTTCGACCTTATCTGATTTCAATTCTTTCTTATCTGCGCGGACCTGTTTTTCTTCCTGATTACGCGTGCTACGGTCTGCCTTTAAACCCTGACGATCCTGCTTAAGTTGGTCAGCACTAGCTCCCGCGGCTTTATCCGCCTGAAGTTTTTGTTTGTCCGCATTCACCTGCTTTTGATCGGCATTTCTTTCGCCGCGATCTTGATTCAGGCGAGCACGGTCTTCACGCACCGACTGATTATCTGTTTTAATTTTCTGGTTATCGGCCTTAATAGCCTGGTTATCTTGCTGCACCGCTAGAGATGAAGTGGATGGACTGCTTGATTGAGCCATCGCAACGCCACTAACTAAAAGAGACAATGTAATCGATGTAAGCACTGACTTTTTCATCGGAACCTCCTTCAAGGTTTTTGTTTTTCCGTGACTCCAGACTAGCAAGGCGAAATTAAGAGCACATTTAAACCGAATTAAAATCCTTTTATCCCCTCAGTGACTCAAATTAATAAAGGACTTGAGTTACGCCCACTTAAAAGTGCCCCCTGAGTTTATTCATAAATTACAAAATAATTATTATTCCCAAAGCTCTTTCAGAATAAAAAAACCCGTTCCTTTTTAGAACGGGTTTTTAGAAAGTCTGCCTTTTAACGGGACAACTTTATTAGCCTGTCGTAACAACTATTGCAGTCCCGCCTCTGTAGCGATCTCTAAAGCCTGAGCTTTAAGATTGGTGATGCGGTTCAAATCGAAAGTTGTGTTCTCTTTGAATGAACCGAATGTTCTTTGCAAAGAAGAAGAGATCACGCGTGGATTTGCTGGAAATTTATCAGTGATTTGGCTCAAGGTCGCTTGTGCCTTTTCAGACAACAACCATTTCGCGAAATACTGCGCTTGAGCTTGTTTTACAGAAGAGTTCAAGATAGCAACACCGTCAACATTGATGTGGGCGCCAATATCATTTTGATTTGGAATCAACGCTACAATTTTAGAATTAGGAGCTGCTTTAAGATGTCTCATAAAGTAGTAAGTATTTGCTACTCCCACCCAACAATTTCCGCTTTCAACATTTTGAATAACGCCTTCAAGATCTTTTTCAAGCAAAGGAATTGCCTCACTGTTCGCTGCCCACGCACCAAGAACCTGAGACGTTTTTTCAGCGCCCCAAAGACCCAACAAGAATGAATGGAAACTCATGGTGTATTGAGCTTTCTTTTGACGAAGACAAAGTTTATTCATGAACTTTTCGTCGCCAAGATCTTCATAAGATTGAACATCCGCCGCCGAAACGTAATCAGAATTATAATAGATAATACGAGCGCGTTTTAGAACTCCAGCCCATTTGCCATTTACATCTTGAAGGTGAGCAGGAAGAATTGCCAAGGTGTCGGCATTCAGATTTGTCGTCAAACCTTTAACCGCAACAATATTTAAAAGATCTGCATCTTTCAAATGAACGAGATCTGCTTTTTTATTGTCAACTCCAGCAAGAAGTTCATTCACATCAGCGTCTGACGAAGAATACTCCACGGTGAAACCTGCAGCTTTAGAATAATCAGCATTAAACAAATCAACCATAGGCTGAGCTTGTTCTTTAGTAAATTGACCCAGCCATTTGATGCTGTCGGCATGTGCAGTTTGAAACGAAGTGGCCATTAGAGCCGTAAGAATAAGTAACTTCATAAGTTCCTCTTTCGCTATTGTTTGTTTTGAGAGGCTAGAACTAATGCCCCCTTAAACAAACATCAACTTATGAGTTTTAATGAGAAGCTACTGAAAGAATTCCTAACAATTGATAGAAGAGGACATTTAAAAGCTTGCTCAACGCATCTAGTGACAGAACTCAAGACTTGCGTCCTTCTTACAAAGCGCTTTCTTCATGCCATCTACTTCCTGAACTTTCACTTTCAAGATTTCGTTCTCTTTTTCTAGAGAAGCAATTTGACGATGAAGTTCTTTCGAATCATCCATCCACTTTGCATAGAACTCTTTGATAGCTTGAATCACCGGTGAAACTAATGCTGGGTAGTTCACCGATTTAAAGCCTTTAGAATCCGTATCAACAACTTCTGGGAATTGCTTTTCAACTTCTTGAGCAATCACCCCAATTTGATGGCGCGAATTAAATTTTCTTTCCGGATATTCGCTAGTTTTCCAGTTATAACTGACCCCGCGAATATTCAAAACTTTTTCTAAAGCCTGATCCAAGACTACAATATCTTTTTTAAATCTGATATCTGAGGTCAGAGCAACCCCTGAGGCACGCACGCTTCCCGAAGCATTAACATCACCCGTCACATCAAGAGGATAAGCAGGAGTTGTCGTGCCGATACCAACGTTACCCCCACTAAAAGTAGCAGCATAGTTGATCGTTCCTCCAGTCGCATTTACTACAAGGCCAGTATTAACCGCACTTGTTCCATTCCAAGCCCCGGTGCTTTCGATATCCATTCCGATTTTATTGATGGATGCAGTGCTGGAGGTATTTCCAACATTATGGAGAACACCAGTATAAGCCGCCGTCCTTGTAGCGACGTCGTTCGTATGAAGTAAAGAAGTTGGATTTGACAACCCGATCCCGATGTATCCAGGATTGGCGCCACCATTCAAAACAATGACTCCAGCGATTCCGGTTCCGTTACCAGCGCCAGATGTAATAGTAACATTACCACCGTTGCCATTGGTAAGACCCGAGCCCGAGTTGAAACGCAGATCAGCTCCAAGCCCTGCATTGATGTGAGAGGGGACTTGACCTCCTGGCACCTCACACACATGACAAGAAAGCCCTGGGCATAAGATATTTAGTGGACCTCCGTCTGCAGGACCTAAATCATTCCACTGACTAGGGCATGTCGGCATCATCATTCTTGAGTTTATTGGAAGAGCCGTTGCCGACGACGCAGGACTTTGGCAAGAAGTGAAGCTGATACCCTGATAACCAGCGGCATTGGGTCCAGCTGTAACTGATCCTAAACTTGTCCAGAGATTCGGACAAGATTCCATCAGAACAATAGAGCTTGCAGGAATTAAACTGCTTACCGCTGGACTTTGACACATTCGACAAGTAGCTCCGTTACAAGTAGCACCGCCCGTGGCACCGTTGTCCGTCCAACTGGCAGGACAAGAGGCCATCACAACAACAGAGCTTGCCGGTACGTATCCGAAAGTTCCCATGGGCGCCCAAATCGTTCCATTGCAAAATTCCATAAGTGACGCGGTCGAGTTAAAACGAATGGCTCCCGCAATGCTCGCAGCGCACGCAGCTCCGGAATCGCCCACTTTAAATGTCCCAGCCACATCAAGCGTTGTTGCCGGAGAAGGTGTTCCCACGCCAACATTGCCGCCGCTTGCTGCAAGAATAATTTTTCCTTTGGTTCCGTTTGAAGTGGAATCTAAAGTCAAATTCTCACTAGCCGCTGTACCACCATTTATTGTTTGGCCACCAGCTCGTCCCGCAAGAAGAGCATATTGAGTGAAAAGATCTGATGAGGCAGTTCCCCAGCTAGGAACTCCTGATCCATTCGTCGTAAGAATAGAATTATTCGCCGTTGCTAAACCACCGACTACGTTATTTGCAGATGAATATAACAACTGATTCGCAGTCGTGCTTGTCGGGAAAACCGTTGATGTCCAAGCCGGGCCTGTGACCGTCCAATTTAAAACTGAACCTGCTGCTGAACCAGAAACCGCCGTCAAAGATCCTGCACCATCGGAAGTGATCGCGCTATAATTAGTCCATCCCGTCGCCGAACTTTTTCCATTCAACTGAGTTTGTACTGCAGAAGTAACACCTGATAAATAACCCAGCTCTGTATTAGTCACCGCAGAGTGAGTTGGAATTCCATTCGCATCAGAAATCAAAGCTTTATTCGCAGTGATCGCAGCAGCTTCAACAATCGCCGAAGCTGTTGATGCCATAATACGATTACCAACAAGTGCCGTTGAAGAATTTGTTCCACCGCGCGCAATCGGCATCGTACCCGACGTCATTGAGCTGGTATCAAGAGCCGGAAGCATGGTCGTTGGAATTAATCCTGATCCATTGAGCTTCGCAATTTTATTAGCATCTCCAGCGCCGCCAGACACCCCTGCATTCAAAGTCAGAGCTGGTGTCGATGTCGTATTCGCAACTGAAATATCAGAATTCGCACTGGTCACACTGGTCACACTGCCAATTGCCGCGGTCACCCAAGACGAATTCGTTCCATCCGTTTGCAAAATTTTTCCAGCCTGAGAAGTTTGCACTGGAAGTAAATTATTAAGAGCACCATTCGCAGTTGTTGCTCCCGTACCACCGCGGGCAATCGGCAAAGTACCTGTTGTGATTTTCGCCGCGTCAATAGCTGGAAGCATATTCGCAGCTAACAAACCACTTCCGTCAAGTTTAGCAATTTTATTTGCATCACCAGCTCCACCCGCAGTTCCAGAGTTCAAAGTCAGAGCTGGCGTCGATGTCGTGTTCGCAACTGAAATATCAGAATTCGCACTCGTTACATTTGTAACTGTACCGCCAGAACCCGTCGCTGCGATCGTCACAAAATTGGCACCTTGAGTGATACTGACGCCACTACCTGCCGTTAAGGTTTTATACTCCAATCCATTCGCGGCATTATTCATACCCAAAATTTGATTGGCAGTTCCCAAAGAACTTAAACCCGTACCACCCTTAGTTGGCGGCAAAGTCCCAGTCACATCCGTCGTAGATAAATCAACGGCACCCTTCGCCGCTAAAGAACCAAGACCTGACACTTGTGAGCTAGAAATTGCAATCGGTGCACAAGTTAAATTATCGCCCACAGAGTCAAAAGTTAAAGTCTTATCAGCTCCGCAACTTGAAGCAAGAGCCTGAGCTCCTGAAACTTGTGAACGAAGATCTAACATAGAAATAAATCCAGGAACAAAATTTCCACCTTGGTATCTCAATACTTGACCGGCCAATGTTGGCGTCGCCGTCACTGGTACACCTTTAATTTTATCTACGCTGGTCGTAACAGTTCCAGCGCTGAAACCAGAAGAGCTCACATCACCAGATAAAGTAGTCACATAACTGCCAGCAGCTTGCTTATTATTGAAAGTCGTCCAATCAGCAGAGTTGAGCAAACCACGATTTGTCGCTGAAGCACTTGGCAAATTAAATGTATGAACACCAGAAGCCGAGTTGATACTAAAGTCAGTACCTGAGGTGCCAATCGCAAACGTTTGAGTGTTATCACTTAAACCATTCATTGATTGTAGACCGGCGCCCGCTGTTCCTAAAACTCGTGCTTGTGATCCGTCCCAATATCTAATCTCATTAGTTGTCGAGTTGAACCAAACTTTACCTTTATCAGCTGCCACCAAACCCGTAGGGTCTGAAGCATTATTGGAAAGATGCAAAGACTTCGAAGGGCTCATCGTAATGAAACCACTCAAAGTCAAATTCTGACCATTCATATTGATAGCACCAGACATCGTGCCACCAGCCAATGGCAACCTCGAAGTATCAGCAGCGATGCGTGCATCTACTGCCGTGCTAAAGTCGCTAACTTTAGTTGAAGTAATAGAGATCGCTGTGCATGTAAAACCTGCTACCGGCGAAACGAATGTCCAAACTTCTCCGGCAGAACATGAGGGCATTTGAGAATACAATACTTTGCTATCTAGTGCTGTCTGCAATCCTGAAACATCAGAGATACCCAATGAAAGACTTGATTTAATTGCCGCATTATCTGTCGACAAAAGCCCCGCGCCATTCACAGACAAGCCAGTGCCAACTTGAACCACACCAGTTGCAGAAGTTGTCGCAACGCTCACCGCTCCGCCACCACTGACACAAGTAAATACGTTGCCAGAAGATTTAAGAACCTGACCTGCGCCGCAATTAGGAAGATCTGTTTGCGCAAACGGTTTTACAGTTGGATCTGTCTCTTGACCTGCTTTTACATACTGAGTGCTTGTGCCACTAAGAAGATTATTCAGCTCTGCAAAAGCAGCCGGGCTGATAGGAGCCGCTGTTCCGCCACTTACACGAAGAACTGAATTCGCTGGAGCACCACCCACATTTTGTGAGTCATAAGCACTCACTGCGAACGGAACAAAGTTCACGTCCATCATTGGCAATATTTGTTCACCAGCACCGCTATGATCATCGAAAGCTACAAAAAGTTGGCGCTGATGAAGTGAGTCCGGAGTGTAAGCAACACCCGTGTTACATGTAAATTTAGGATAGCTTGTGGTGTTGAAAGTAATACTAGAATCATTTGTAAAGATTTTTTCCAGAACAATGCCGGGGTCCGCAGCTGTTCTTGAACCCGCGCCGTCACCAATTGGAATAACAAAGACACCATCACTACCCACCATTGAGATAGTACGAACTTCTTCGTAAAGAAGACATTTTCCTGGATTTGGACTTAATATTTGAATCCGAAAAGTAACATTGAGACTTTGCACTGGGGCACCTGCGCTATCTAAGATACGACCATGATAGGTGATCACAGCCCCCGCCCAGGAACTTAGAGGCAATAAAATCAAACTTAGAATGAGCATCAAAAAGAAGTTTCTCATTTGTTTTATTCCTTAAATAAAGAGGATTGAGAATTGGTATAGACCTTATAGCCTTTGGCAGTAATCACTTCCCCTTTGCCATCTTGAAAACTAAAGGAGGACTGTACTCGATATCCTTGAGCCGTAACGACGTTCTGCTGGCTTGCAGAAACTAATTCATTACTTGTCGGCTTGTAGGTCGCAAGAATTTCTGAGGTGCTTCGACTGATACTTTCAATACCAGCATCTAAAGAGCACGCTGCCAACAGATGCAGACATGCCATTGCGGCACCAATGGAAAAATATCTTTTTAAATTTGCTAAGCGGGAATTAAGAACAACCTGTTTGAGATTCGCACTTAATTTGCTGATACAAGATATAGAATGTGGTTTCGCCATTCAGTCATCTCCAGCTACGTTCCAATTTCTTGATTAACTTATCGGAGCATTATTTGCGAAACTAAATGGCGGCCTCTTATTTCAAGACGAATTAAACTGAGATTCAGTACGAAAACAACCTATTACCAATTATTTTCGGTCACCTCCCTCGATGAAATTCTAGTTTTAAAATCTGTCTTTGTTTATTTTGCTCTTCGATTGATACGAATGACATGTCGAATTGCGAAATCATAAATCTGATCCGGAGAAAGCCCCGGGTCATGGCGTTCTGCCCACTTTGGATAATATTGCACGTAGTGAGTTCCCGCAAAGCTCATCGGTTGCGGAGGAATATTCAAAGCAATGCCTACCAATTTTGAACAATAGGTTTTATTGCTATTCCAAATAAAATTATAATCAAACGGCAAGCCCATCTGTGAAGCCAAAGCTTCTTCATTCACCAAGAAATCTGGAATTTCGATATTGATATCAGCAGGTCCGTGAACATCCTGCCCCACTGACAAGCGACGTCCGCCATCTCGGGTGTCCGCTTCATAAATGAAAGACTTGTATTCAAGGGTCACATGAAAAAGAGGCTGCGGAACGCGGGGGTTGCTATAGAAATGTAAAATAGCGGCGGAACTTTGCAGGGAGATGAATAAACTGAGAATGACTAACAAAAGGTTCTTTTTCATGTCCTGCTTTTATAAAGCTGCCGGCGATTTGGCAAGATTCCAGCCATATAAAAAACCACTATTGAGAATACAACGACTCCCATTGGAATTTTTCCCCTGATGATCCGCCCAAACCACCAGCGACGAGAAATGGTACAACGTACAGTAGTTACGCAGGAATATTTTTTAAAATCCCAATTAAACAATAAAACATTTGTTGCAACCCTGAAGGAAAATTATTTTGCGATTCCCTTACGTCGTCGCGCCTTCATTCTATTCCATCTCAAGACCCACTCCTCATCTGTTTATTATTTTCCAGCAACACCGACGTCATTTCGTCTGTTGTGGCAAAGCCTTTGCTTCTTGGGGAAGCCGACAACTCATTTTTTAAGAGGAATAAAATGCAACATCCCCCACTTGTATTAAGCACGTTACTTCTATTATCGGCTCCGTTTTGCGCGACCGCTCAAAGTTATGACACGAGAGGTGATGATCGTGGATCTTACACCTCCGCGACTTACGGCAATGGCAGCGCCTATGGAACTGGAACCACGAATGATAAATCCATGAAGTGGCAAACTTTTGAAGTTCGCTTCGGCAGGGAGCTCGACGAAAACGGGCAAGTTCGAATGGACGTCTTTCACTATAATGAAGGACATCCAGACAACAATCATCGCGATGGCTTCGGCACTCAGATCGTTTATAGACAGACGATCTCTAATGGTCTGAGCGCAGAGATTGGCGCGGGCCCCTACTTCAGCATGAATACGACAAAAATTAATGGCACTGAATACGATGATCCAAATTTTGGAGCCTTGGTTTCTTTAGCGCTCTTAGCAAATATGGATCGTATCTCTCCGGGGCTGCATATGCGATTTGCATTGAACCACGTCATCATGCCTGGCGCACCGTCTTCAAACGCGTTTCTGATTGGTATCGGGAAAGATTTTGATCCTGCCCCTTATCAATCTGGAGCGGACTCTTCACAGAAGCCGTTATGGTTCAGTGTGATGGGCGGAACTTCAAAAACCAATCATGGCGGAACCAGCGGCGCCAAGGGAGCCTCTGTCGAGATCAAACAATATGATGGTCCTTGGGCGACTTCTTTAACTGGCATCGTTGAAGGCGACGATGGCGTTCGCGTCGACCGCCAAGGCGTGGCTGTACAAGGATGGTTCATTCAACCACTCAATAACAAATGGACTGTCAGCGCTGGTGCGGGACCTTACTTGGCCAATAACCAACGCGACTCTGGTAAAATGGAATTGGATGGCCTAGTCACCATTCAAGTGGAACGATCCATCGGCAAAAAATGGAAAGTTTTTGCTAGTTTCAGCCGGGTTGCTTCATTCAGCAAAAACAATGACCGCGACCTTGCTCGAGTCGGAATCTCTCGACAGTTTGGCCGATGAGGTGTCCCTTTTGGTCAGAGGCCTCTGATCATTGACGCTTCAAAGTGAGAACCCTCGCCTCAATGTTATTTAGACTGCTCCTGATGAAATCTTTGCGCGCATGATGCTTGCTTTGATTTTAGTCAGGAGAGTCGTCCATGAAATTTTTGTTAGCATGTCTCATTCTGACATTGGCCGCTTTGAAGTTCGGGTTTAAACATTCCGAATCTTCCTCTTTAGACATGTCATCACATGCTCCCCAAGTTGCCACTTCTGCGGCTCGCGAAGGAAATTATTCTTTAGTCAGCGGCACACAAGGCTGCCCGACTTCAGTTATTTGGTTCGAACAGTGTGCTGGATTTGTTTTGAATCCTCGCGCGGGAAGCGAAGAACTTCCCACCGAAAAATTTTGCCATGTGAATAGAGGACTTCGTGTTGTAAGTGAGGCTGGAGTCAAAACAATGACTCAGGTGGAAACTCAAGAACGCTATGTGCGTAAATCAGAAACCACGGTTCAGAATGGTTTGAGTAAATCCGTTGAAGACACTTTGATTTTTGATGAAACCAAGGAGCAATTTCTTTGGGAACACAGTATGAATCACAAAGGCTTTAGCTGCCTTTATTCAAAATAGCCTTATAAGCCGTTTCTAGAAACTCGACGGACTCTTTATCACAACGACGAAGAGCGGTCTGATATGCATCGGCCACCGACTTGATCGATGCTCCTGCGGGAACTCCAAGGACCTCATAAGCATCCCAAGAGTGACCATTATAAATAAACATAACATTCAAAGATTTGGTTTTCCGACCCACTAGATCTGGATGCAGAGATGGGGTGACTGCCGAACGAATAGCTGGAGCCTGATCTGCTTCAGCAGCAGCATCGAGTCCAGACGGTTTAGTGATAAGCGGCGGTGCGCTATCCCTGGCATTCATATCGAGCCGCGTAGGGCGCTTCCCGCCACCTCGCGCTAATACGTACCACAGGATGAAAGCCCCTGCTCCCACTACATTCACTGTCAATAATTCTTGGCTATTCATCTAAGTTCTATTATTCGTTGTCAGACGAAAATTAGCAAGGAGTCCTCTGTATGGCAGCCCCAAATCCATTTGATAAACAGACCCCAATTCCCGGAGTGAAACATATTATTGCAGTCAGCTCAGGAAAAGGCGGCGTCGGCAAAAGCACTGTTGCCACAAATTTAGCCATGGCTTTGGGTCGCAAGGGTAAAGTCGGCCTCTTGGATGCCGATATCTACGGCCCGAGCATTCCTCGCATGTTAGGTTCTTTGTCCCAAAAACCACAAATCAACCCGGATACCAATCAGCTCGAGCCGATTGTTCGTTATGGGATCAAGCTTATGAGTATTGGCTTCTTGATCGAAGAAAACTCTGCGGTTGTTTGGCGCGGTCCGATGCTTTTTAAAGCCATGGATCAATTCCTTCGCGATGTTAACTGGGGTGAGCTGGATTACCTCGTGATCGACTTGCCTCCTGGCACTGGCGACATTCAGCTAACTCTTGCGCAAAAAGTTCCTGTTGCGGGAGCTGTGCTCGTTTCAACTCCACAAAATGTCGCGTTGGTAGACGTCAAAAAAGCCGTCGATATGTTCCACCGCGTGAGTGTTCCTTTGCTTGGAATGGTTGAAAACATGGCTTACATGATCAACCCTGTAAACGGTGAAAAAATGCAACTTTTCCCTAAGGGAGAAATTGACTCTTATGCTGCTTCACAAGGCATCGCGAAATTGGGTGAAGTTCCATTCAACCCTTCTGTGGGCTTAGCTTGCGAAGCAGGAATCCCCATCGTCGAAGCAAATTCCAATGGTGCTGAGGCCCAAGCCTTTATGCACATCGCGGATAAAATTCGCGAAGTTCTTCCTTAGTCGCCCACTCGGCCTCGATTGCAGTCTTGATCGCAGTCTTGGTTTTACGACGAATTTGACAGATGAATTTTATCTGTCAAATTCTCGGAAACTCCCTGGATGACGCTGAGTACGGAAATAATTCGCTGGATTTCGCGAATAAGTCTTCAATAAGATTCAAATACGATTCGATCTGATGCAAAGGTCCTCAAAAGTATTCACTCTGAGGACCTTTCATTTTTTAACAAGCTATCATTCAAGATAAAAATTCTTTGAAAGAGGCACGTATGTTAAAAAATTCGAAAACTCCGATTATCATTGGCACATCCATCCCCATCTTGGGATATTTGATGTGGCTTTTATTTTTCAATCATCACTATCCACATCTTCGTGAGTTGAAAGACAAAGATGCCATTCTCAATTTCGTATTCACAACCAGCGCACTGATCGCCTGCCTCAGCTTGCTAGTTCACATTGGGTTCTGCCTGCTCTATACCAAAAAATTGGCTAATGCTCTGATCGAAATTCAGAGCCTCAACGAAGCCGCCGAAGAAATGGCCTTACGCACGGACAAAACAGCAATAGAAATTCAACGCCTAGACAAACAAATTAAAACCTTCTTCGCCAAAGACAAAAACCCCAAAGAGCGCAGCAAACTAGTACGCAAATGGGAATCAGCCTACTTCTTCAGATCCTCCTAAGATCACACAACCCACCAAACTAAAAATTCATTGGGGTGACCACACCCCTTTTCAGCAAAGTGCAAATTCCAAACATCAAAATCTAAAATTTGTGCTTTGCTAAAAGGGGTATGTGGACTCACTCTTCCCATGGAGCCTAAATCTAGAAAATTAGCATAGGCCCTCCGCTTACCAGTGGAACCCAAAGTAGGCTCTGCTAGAACAACGAAGTATCTATGGTCAGAAAATACGACATATGTTGTGTACACCACTCTGGTCGAAGAGTGCAGTATGCCTGCGACGACTACATCATGAAGCTGGATTACTTAACTCCAGCGGAGTTCGAGGCAAAGATCATGAAACAACAACTCGCGGAGAGACCTATACTAATTCTGTGAAGAAGCTCTCCAATCGAGGGGATTCCACTAGACTTAAGTGCTGCGAAGACATTACAAATTTCTAGAACTTACTTTTGGCAATATAAATTAATCCCACTTTTTGCCGATAAAACATACATCTTAAAGTTTTTAAATTATTGGAATCATATGATAAATCTACAAAGTCTCTCAGTGAAAACTCTGGTTAAAATGTCGATTCGAATTACTATTATCGTCGTCATCGTAACGGCTGCTAGTTACGTTCATCTTATGCATACCATTGAATTTCAAACGAAGGATACCCTTGCAAAATATATCAAGGAGCGTCAGGCGCGAGAGCGCATCACTTTTGACGAAGCTCATGAGAATCACGAAAAAATGCGGGAAAATTTCTTAGCATTATATAAAAGATATTTAAAAAATCCACAATCGCCACAGCTTTTCGATAAACTAGTAAAACAATATCCTGATCTCACGCATAGAAATGCAGATGAAAAATTTGATGGAAAGAAAACTCCAGGAGTTTTTATCGGACCTAAATCTCCAATAGACTTGAAACTCAAAGCACGCGTTCTTGCTGCCTATGATATTATTTCACAGTTCGGTCCTGCTTACAGTTCTCGTTTTCAGGACAGCTATTTTGTCTTTCCAGAAAATGCAGTAGTTCTGTTTTGGCCTCAAGAGCCTCGATGGGTTATCAATGCACAATCAGATCTCAATATGCCAGATGAAGAGTATGTTTCTGTTTCTCTTCCTCAGAATGATCCAAGTAGAAAAACAGCTTGGACTGGACTCTATTACGACAAGGTCTCTTCCATCTGGATGGTTACTGGATCTACGCCCATTTATGATGGTGACGACTTTTTAGGCTCTGTAAACCACGATGTCATGGTCACGGAACTTGTAAACCGCACTATCAATGATCACATAAAAGGTGCAAGTAACTACATCTTTAGAGCAGACGGAAGACTTATTGCCCATTCTAGGCATCTTGAAGATATTAAAAACCAGGGTGGACAATACGATATTAAATCCAGCAGCGATGCCAATCTCAAGGATCAATTTACAACGATAACCAATTCCTCTTTAGAAGAAGTTCTATCAGATAACTATGATAACTATTTAGCCGTCGCTAAAATACAAGGTCCCGATTGGCTCATTGTCTCCGAATATCCAAAAAACCAAATTCGAACATTAGCGCTAGCAAACATAGGATTTCTTTTAGGAGGAGCCCTTCTTTCGCTCATCTTAGAGCTTGTAGTTTTATTTTTCGTGCTTCGCCGTGAAATAACGATCCCCCTTCTTTCTTTGGTCAATGGCACAAAAACAATTGCTGAAGGAAATTATTTTCTAAGATTTGAAGCCTTTGAAAAACGCAGAGATGAACTAGGTTTACTTGCAACTTCGTTCGCAGATATGGCTGCTGCCATTAACGATAAAGATAAAAAACTAGCTCGGCACAACGAAGACTTGGAAAGTTTGGTTGAAGAAAGAACAAAAGAACTAGATGAACAAAAAACATTGAATGTTCAAGCTTCTAAACTTTCCTCCTTAGGGGAAATGGCCGGAGGTATCGCACATGAAATCAACACTCCTCTTGCCACCATAAAATTATTAGCCGCCCAAGCTCAGGATGAAGTTAATGATGCGGTTCCAAATTTGACAACCGTTAATGAGCATCTAGAGAAAATCGACAAAACCGTAGATCGAGTGGCTAAAATTGTTAGGGGATTAAAATCATTTGCTCGCGATGGAAGTAATGATCCGATTGAAAGCCTTGATTTCGGCTCAGTTCTTGATGATACCATTGCTCTTTGTAAGGAGCGCTTTAAGCAGTATGGAGTCGAACTGCGAGTCGGAAAAATTACTGAGTCTCTGACTATCGAAGGCCGTTCGGTTGAGCTGGGGCAAGTTCTTTTAAATTTAATTAATAATGCTTATGACGCTATTGAAAAAACCCCTGAAAAATGGATTGAAATAAAAATCGACAATAAAATTGACTCCCTCGAAATTCGCATAAGCGACAGCGGCCCAGGCATTCCAGAGGCTTTGCGGGACAAAATTTTCAATCCGTTCTTTACAACCAAGGATGTCGGAAAAGGAACAGGAATTGGTTTAAGCATTTCTCACGGAATTATTAAAGGGCATCATGGGAAACTTTTCTATGATGAATCCTCTCACAACACTTGCTTCGTTATTGAGTTACCTAAGAAAGCTCACTCAGTAGCTGTCTAATTTTGACTCAAAAATACTTACGAAATGCAGAATGCGATGAACGCATAAGATCCTTCAAGCGGATGAGGGATTTAAAAAGCTTCTTATTAAAATATCGAAAGAAGAATATTGGGAAAGAACCCCTTCCCAAAAATGACAAAGTGAAAATCGAACGATTATTGGAAATGATTCAAGGGCCCGCATTCAGTATTCAAAGAAGCGCTTATAGTTCTATTCTCTCGCCTTGATAGAGCTTTGTTTTCATGAAGCTAAGTCTTTTCTTCAAATGTCATATAGACCATGGTTTGATTTAATAAAATATAAGCTATCTCTCCAAACGTCATTGGTCCCACGATATTGCCGGTTTTTTTTCCTTCTAAATTTGCATAGAGATAATTTAAAATGCAATTGCATGAAAATACGGGATGCACTTTTCTCGACTGAAGCTCCTGCTCAAATTCCCTCTCATAATTTCCAATGGGATCAGCGACTCTATACTCTACATCTTTGAATATCGGTGCATAGAGAGTGACGGTTTTTTTAGCTTCATCTAAATTTTGGAAGCTCACATTAATATTTGCCCCAAGATAATTAGCTACTAGAGGTAACTGAATATCAATTTTGTTATTTTTTAAGTAATCGTAGAAATTCACTTCTTTGTCATTAATCAGGCATCGCTCGATCTCAAAACCCGTTGATAGAAATTGAATACGATCACCTTTTCCTGGCTTAAAAAGGTTTAAAATATTTATTTTTCCAAATTTATCGTCTGGTAGATTTACATGCATAGCTACTGCGCGGTCTTTAAATACTTCTTTTGTAAAGCCATTAAATGTTTTTGGAGAGGCACCTTTTTTATTTAAATCAAAACCTGTCACCCAGCCCAGAAGCGGATTGTCGAAAATGCCATTATAGGTGGCACAGTTTTTAGCATAATTCTCATGGGTTTCGGTAAAGGCAGGTACCGTAATAAAACAAACCCCATTTGAAAAATAGTCTGTAGGAATTTTATTAAGCTCACTGGACGCGTACGTCACCACCTTGCTTTCAGATATAAAATCAGGAAGTTCTACTACATGAATATGGTTGTGACTGAGAAGGCCGCCGTTTTCCGTCATAAAATAAGGAATTGTTCCACCCATCCACTTTCCTGATGGAAGCATTTTCAAAAGATCTTCTTCGCCAGCCAAGAGAAGAATTTTTCCCTTTAAAATCATTTCTGCTACTTCTGTTACACTATAAAGAGTTTTCACTGATGTTCCTTAACCAAATATAAATTTGATATCTTCTTTTACCGAGTGTTCATTCTTTTTAAAGAAATCATAAGCTATAGAAACAGCCTCTTGCACCTTCTGGGAGGACGGA
>CAZPYX010000027.1:0-30485 GCA_964590635.1 uncultured Bdellovibrio sp. | reverse complement strand
GGGAGGTGGCAAAGACTATAGGGGAGTTAAAATCCCTTGATCCTTTGGAAATATTAGATATCACTACAGGGAATTTCCACCGCCTTTTTGGAGTGACCTAAGTAATGGATACGACTTCTCAAAATCAAGAGCCCGTGATGCAACCAGAACTGCAACAACCACCAGAAACTGAATACGTTTTGCACCGCCGTTTTGATCGCATGGGACGTCTTGTTGGCGATCCTGCGATGAAAAAGTTGATGAGCACCCATGTGATGGTGATCGGTCTTGGTGGCGTAGGGTCTTGGGCTGCGGAAGCTTTGGCCCGTTCAGGCGTTGGACAAATCACAGTGATTGATTTCGATGAGATCTGTATCACGAATGCCAATCGTCAAATTCATGCCTTGCAAGGTTTGGTCGGAAAGAAAAAAGCAGAAGTGATGGGCGAGCGTCTTCGTAAGATCAATCCCCAAGCTGTTGTGAATGTTATTCCTGAATTCTATAATGCAGAGAACTCTGCAATGATGCTTGCGAATAAGCCGGACTATATCGTCGATGCGATTGATAACTTGACGGCAAAAGCGCATTTGCTTGCGACTTGCGTAGCTCAGGGAATTGAAGTTGTGACCTCTGCAGGTTCGGCTGCGAAAATGGATCCACTTCGCATTCAGAAGGTGGATTTAGCAGACACGCACACATGCCCAATGGCGCAACAGTTGCGTAAAATTCTTCGCCAAAAGTATGACTTTCCAGAAAAGAAATTTGGCATTCAGTGCGTGTTCTCTGATGAACTTGTGATGCAACCCGAAGAGCTTTTCTATGACAAAGGCATGGGCTTTAAATGTGTCTGCCCACAAAAAAATGATCTTCATGGTTGTGACAATCGCAATATGATCTATGGTTCAGCAAGCTTCGTCACAGGAGCATTTGGTCTGGCAATGGCTTCGCATATTGTGAATGATATCTATAAAACAACGAAAGCTGCTGTTGCGGCACAAGCCGCACAGACTGAGGTTTAAGATGATCGTTGCTGCTTGGTTTACCATCGTTGGTCTTATCATCATTGCTGGCTTCGTCCTTTTGGGTTTAACATTTAGACATTGGGCACAACAAAAGAAGGTGACCCATGCGAAGCAAAATACCATTTCAAAATAAATTGAGCCTGGGCTACTCCCTTGCGCGCTCTGTGCATTTTACAGTACAGCAAATGAGTTTGCCTATTTTTGAATTGATCGTAACAGGGCGACGCAAAGAGCGTCCCTCCATACAGCCCAAAAATATCAAACGATCTTTTCAAGAGCTGTATCGTCTTCTTAAAAAGGACGCCGACAATATCGCAGCGGGGCTTTATCCCTTAGAAGTTTTAAAACCTGAGTCCGCAACCAAGCATGCTGCTCGCTATCCAAAAATTCTTGTGGATGGCTATCATATTTCTAAACGTCGCAAAGATCACAGCATCCATGAGTTCAATCAAGAGGCCCGGGAGTTTCTTCAAGATGTTCCCGAATACTATCAAAGAAATTTCCACTATCAATCCGGTGGCTATTTAACCAAGAAGTCGGCGGATTTGTATGAGCATCAAGTGGAGATTCTTTTTTCCGGTGCAGCAGATGCGATGAGGCGTTTGATCATTCCCTTGATGAAGGAACATTATCCCACTCAAGGAGAGAATCTTCATTTCCTAGAGTTGGGCGTAGGGACGGGGCGTTTGACTCGTTTTGTGAAATTGGCTTTTCCGAAAGCGCGCATCACGGTCTTGGACTTGAGTGAGCCTTATTTGAAAAAAGCCCAGGAAAATCTAGCGGACTTGAATCGAATTGATTTCGTTCAAGGCAAAGCAGAAGACCTTCCATTCCTGGCAGAGCAATTCGATGTGGTTTACTCCTGCTTTCTTTTCCACGAGTTGCCGCAGGCCATCCGCACAAAAGTTATTGATGAATCTTTCCGCACTTTGAAAGAGGGCGGTTATATGGGTTTTGTCGACTCTGTGCAAAAGGATGAGGCAAAGGAATTAGAATGGGCTTTGGAGCAGTTTCCGGTGGATTTTCACGAGCCGTTCTATAAGAACTACAGTCAAAATCCCATGGAAGATCTGATCACTTCCCGGGGCTTTGTAGGTCTTCGGAAAGACAAAGGTTTTTTTGCCAAAGCGGTTCTTGCACAAAAGCCAATTTCGACTTGAGTCTCTGCTTGTTTTTTTGCCCAAACATGCTACTTTCCTGCCTCTTTGATGAATCTAACAGGAGCGCATGATGGGACCTATTTCTCAGTTTATCGAACATAACTATCGCCACTTTAATGCTGCAGCTTTGAAAGACGCGGCTAAAGGATACAAAACTCACATCGCTAACAACGGTCAAATGCTTGTTACTTTGGCAGGCGCGATGTCTACAGCTGAATTGGGCCTTTCTTTGGCTGAAATGATTCGTGCTGGTAAAGTTCATGCGATCTCTTGCACAGGTGCAAATCTTGAAGAAGACGTATTCAACTTGGTTGCCCATGATCACTACGTACGCATTCCAAACTACCGTGATTTGACTCCGGCTGATGAACAAAAACTTTTGGAAAAACATTTGAACCGCGTGACTGACACTTGCATCCCTGAAGAGGAAGCAATCCGTCGTATTGAAAATGTTGTTCTTGAATACTGGCAAGATGCTGACAAAAAAGGTGAGTCTTACTTTCCGCATGAATTCATGTACAAAATCCTTCTTTCTGGAAAACTTGAAAAGTTCTACCAAATTGATCCGAAGAATTCTTGGTTGCTAGCTGCAGCTGAAAAAAATCTTCCAATGGTTGTTCCAGGTTGGGAAGACTCAACTTTGGGTAACATCTTCACTGGTCACTGCATTAAAGGTGATATCAAAAACATCCACACAGTTAAATCTGGCATCCAGTACATGAAAGCTTGGGCTGAATGGTACATAGTAGCTTCTAAAAAAGCTCCGGTTGGATTCTTCCAAATTGGTGGTGGTATTGCTGGTGACTTCCCAATTTGCGTTGTGCCAATGTTGGAACAAGATTTGGGTCATGAAGATATTCCTTTGTGGAGCTACTTCGCTCAAATCTCTGATTCTACAACTTCATACGGTTCGTACTCTGGTGCGATCCCGAACGAAAAAATCACTTGGGGTAAATTGGCTCCAACGACTCCAAGCTACATCGTTGAGTCTGACGCGACTATTTGCGCGCCATTGATCTTCGCTTACGTATTGGGACAATAGTTTTTTAGAAAACTGACTACTAAAAGGCCTCATTCCTTTGCTGGAATGGGGCCTTTTTTATTCTTAATAAGCAATTCTCTGGACAGCCCCTTTGGTGGAGACTTTAATAGTCCCATGAAAACACTCTTTATCATTTCCAGTTTACTAGTATTTTCGTTGAACTCCTTTGCGCGTCTTTCCGATGGCAAAGCTCATTTAACCTTGCAGGGCTCCAAAATTGTCGGCTCTGTAGAGTCGGGATTTCATTTTAATAAAGATGCTCCGGCGGGTTTGGTTCTTGGTAAGGACACTTCTGAACCTTTGAAGAAAGAACCCAAAGAATTGATCTTTGATGCTTCGAAGGTCAAAGCACAAAGCTTCGCTGTGAACTTCTATGTCTGTGATGACAAGAACACAGTTTGTGAATCCCATGAATATGCTTACCTCATCAAGGGCGGCAAGCTTGTTGCCACAGGGGACCTTAAAGAAAAAGTAGCAGCTGCAGTTCCTGTCGTTGTGAAACCGGTGCCATTGAAAAAGAACAAGCATGGTTTTTACCAGGACAATCTTCAAGACTCTTTGAAGTTGGCGGCGGATTCTAAAAAAATGGTTCTGGTGGATTTTGGAGCCCCATGGTGTCCATCGTGCATCCGTCTTGAAACCGAAGTATTCGGAGAAAAAGTTTTTCAGAAGGCCACGGATAAACTTATCAAGGTCAGTATCAATGTCGATCGAGCTGAGAACAAAGATCTTTCGAAGAAATATGATATCAAAGTCATTCCAACCCTGATCATTATGAACGCTCAAGGTGAAGAGCTGGCTCGCTTGATGGACTACAAACCTGCGACGGTGATTGCTAAAGAGCTAGAGCAAATTCAAACAAAAAAATTAGCCTCTGTGGAAGAGTTAAAAGATAAGGCCGCGGCCGGGGACGATCTGGCTCGCGAGGCCTTGGCAGAAAGAGCTTTTAACTCTGTGAACTTCGAGGAAGCTGCGAAGTGGCTTGCTCCTATGAACAAGCAAAGCTTGATGTTGGCAAACAGTGAAGTGAACTTTAACCAAGAGAAATACGAAGAAGATAAGGCGAATAACAAGGACCTTTATCAAAAGACCTTAGAAAAATGGATTGCCGTTTATCCCCAAGGTGTTGAGGCCATCGTTTGGCGCGGGGAGCTGGTGAAAGTTCTTAAAGGCGAGGGAACAGAAGTTACTGCGGTAATGAAGACGATCGGTGAAAAAAATATTTCTGATATTCATGCTTTGTTGAATTCAGAAAAAGAACGCTCTGAAGCTTTCGCAAAAACTTTGTCTGGGGATTACACTGGCTTTGAAAAGATGGAACTTCAAGCGCAATTAGCTACTAATTATGATCAATTAGGAGACAAGGCCAAGGCTGATGAAGCTAGAGCCGTGCTGGGTAAAGAACTTTCTGCGATGTCGTTGAGTGAAAAAAGACCGGGCCAGGTTTTGGTAGCTATAGGTTATATGAGACAGGCTGGTCAGAAGACCGCTGTGATTTCTTGGTTTGAAAAGCTGATCAAGGCTTATCCAAAAACTGACGTTTATTATACAAAGTTAGCTCGTTTCTATGTGCGAGAGAAGTCTTTTGAAAAGGCTTTGCCTTATGCTCAGAAGGCTGCGGCTATCAAATCTGATTTAAGTCTTTCCAATATGAAGACCTTGGCCGAAGTTCATAGAGATTTAAAACAAAACAAAGAGGCGGCAGAAGTTATTGCCAAAGCCCTTGCTTTGCCTGAGGCAAAACTTGACCAGAATAAAAAAACTGTTGCGGGTCTGGAAGAACTACAAAAGTCTTTGAAGTAATTATTTTAGACTGCACCACTGGTATCAAGTTGGTGGTGCAGTTCAAAAAGCTTGGACGCGACAGCTTTCTGACATAAAAAGCCCTTGCTTCATTCCCCAGTCAGAGAAAACATAATCTTCATGAGAATTGAAGAACTTTATATCTACCCAATTAAATCAGCACGCTCTCAATCCATCAAAGAAATGAAGATGACCTCGGAAGGTCCTGAGGGGGATCGTCAGTGGATGTTGATTGATGAAAGCGGCAAGTTTATTTCTCAAAGGACGGTGCCAAAACTTGCGACCGTAGAGGTTTTCCACGAAACAGCGGCGTTGACTGTGGGTTTTGAGAAAATGTTTTTCAAAATCTCTAAGAACAATTCTTTTCAACGTAAAGTTAAAGTTTCGGTTTGGAGTGACACCTTTGAAGCGGCCCTCGAGCCGGATTTATACTCCCAAGCCTTATCACAATATCTGGGCGTGAATTGCCGTTTGGTACGTTATGCGCCGTACTCGCAACGTCGTGTTCTTTCCCATGTCGCTGAATGGAAGCCTGAAGTGCGTTTTTCTGATGCCAGACCTTTGCAGCTGGTAAACTTAAAAAGTTTGGAAGAGTTGAATTCGCGTTTGGCAAATCCTGTAGGTGTAGATCGCTTCCGTGGAAATATTATTTATCAGGGAACAACAGCTTACGAAGAAGAGTCATGGAAGCGCATCAAAGTGGGAGAAGTGATCTTCTCTCTTCCAAAGAAGTGCGCGCGTTGCGCTATCATTACCATAGATCAGAAGACGGGAACTCCGAGTGGACCAGATCCGCTTAAAACCTTAGCTGGGTATCGCCGCGAAGGGAAAGATGTATTCTTTGGAACTCTTTGGATTCCAGAAAATGAAGGAATCATTCGCGTGGGCGATAGTCTTCAAGTACTTGAGTAGGGCACATAAATACCTAAAATGAGCTGACACTTCTGGCTTGCTGTCGATGTCGTGAGCAGTAAAAAACCTTTTAATTGAGCCTAAGCTCGGTCTAAAGCGTGCACCTCTACAGAGTTGAATAAAACTCTTTTTTAAAGGTGTATCATGTTGAGACAGATATTAGCTGTTGTGCTGGTTGCTGCCGGTTTGTTGTTCACGAGCCTCTCTTTGGCTGTGAGCAAGAAGGCAGAGCTCTATTTGTCTTATGAGCAACGTGTGGCGATAACCTATGCATTGCTTGCCCATGGAGAGAGTTCTGAAGTTCAGCATAATTATTTGGACCGCGCTGAAAAATATTTTAGTACAGTTGCCAAGCTTCCTGTTCAAACAGTCGATGTCGCTAACTTTGATGAATTTTTAAAACATTTCAGAGGCCAGTGGCCCGATACTCAAAGTGTCTCGTTAGATCTTGAGATGATTGAAAAAGACGGCCCTCGCGCCGTAGTTGAATACAAATCAAAAAGCCCGAAGGTCCAAAGACAAGTCGAAGAATATATTTCTTGGCAAATGCAACAGCTGAAGCGCATTGGCGAGTCTGCCAAGGTTGCCCAGGGATATCTTCAGTCTAAAGATATCATGGCTAAAGCGATGCTGCTCTTGCAAGATCCCAATGGCAAAACGCTGGCAAAAAATTGGCTTCTTCAGCACAATGAGGCTTTATTTAAAGATCGTATGCAGGAATTTGATCGCATCGGCGAAAAGATTGCGACGTCAGAGATGGCTCAGTCCCCTGATGTTTCAATGAGAATTGTCATGCAGACGATGTTTACAGAATACTTTGCGCGTCTTTCTGCCGACTCTAAAAAACTAATTGTTTCGTCTTTTCTTGGTGGCAATTTAAATGCGACAGACATGCAGAAGTTTGAGATCATGGTTCAAAACTCAGGTCCACAGTTGCAGAAGCTTTTGCAAATTGTGGCTCGCCAAGGGGATTTGAGTCCTGAAATGACGAAGGTCTTCAAAACCTTGGAGGATGCGGTTCGTCCTGTACCCTACAGGCAAGTGGAAGCTATTCTTGAGCAAGAAAACACAAACTATAAATTTTTGTACTTTGAGAAAAAGCCATTGGGTGTCGGGACAATGGCGCAAGTTCACAGAGCTAAGATTCTGGTCAATGGAGACCGCAAAGATGTCGTGGTTCGCTTTATCAAGCCTGACATTGAAAAACGTGTTGAAGAAGATGGTCGCATTCTTAAACAGGTCGCAACGATTTTGGATAGCAACCCTGACTTTGCGAAAACAGGTGCTCCCAAATTGACTCCAATTGTTTCTGATCTTACGGCGACAGTGACTGCCGAGCTCAGTCAAGAGGACACGGTGGCAAGACAAAAGATGGCGGCGCTTCGCTACAATCAGACGGTTTTTATGAAGACTCCGGAATATAAAAACTATATCGAGTTCCATGTCCCGACGGTTTATTCTTCGATGACGGATAAGTCTAAATTCATGGTTCAAGAGATGGTTATCGGCAAGAAGCTAGATAAAGAGGTTGCTCTTTGGACTGATATGGCACCGCAGTTAAAAAAGGGCATCGTTGAAGAGTTGGCAAAAATGTGGGGCAGAGAAGTTCTATTCGGAGGAGGATTCTATCATTCAGATTTGCACCAGGGAAACTTCATGGTGCGCCTGACTGACGAGAAGATCCGAGTGAATATCTTGGATTTCGGCATGGGCGGAGTGATCTCTGCGGACTTACAACGTCAAGTGATGATGTTGGGGGCTGGAATTGAAGTGCAAAATCCTCAGTTAGTGGCTAAGGCTTTTTGGAGTATCAGTAATAAAGCTGGCAACGAAGTGACCGAGCAACAGTTTCATTCGTTGGTGGAAGCGCGTATGAATGCCGGTTTGACAAATCCAGAGGATATTTCCATTGATGGTTGGACAAAGTGGGCGATGAATCAGGGTTTGCGCTTGCCCTATGATTTTATCAGCTTGAATCGTGGCATTGTGATTATCAACAAGCTTTTGCAAGACAGCGGCAGCAGCTTCTCCATTGCAAACATGATTAAATCCTTTGCCCTTCAGAATCCTTTCTTGGTTTATCGCCGTTTGGTGATCGAAGAGAATGTATCGCATGCGGATTTATTCAAGCTCGGTCTTCAAGAAATTTTGAAGCTCGGTATGGGCGAAAAAAAACAATCGCAACCAATCGCGGTCAAGGCACCGAACCTGAGCTGCGAACTTGTTTTCCTGTGATTTGCGGTGTCTGCGAATTAACAGATCAAAATTAAGAGTCTGAAATTTACAAAGAATTATTTGTTAGTAGAGTCCAGGCTCAACAGAATGTGGTTATTTGGGAGGAAATCTTCAATGGCCACAACGACTGTTAAGAGTACTTTAGCACCGACGACCATTTGGAAAGTCATCGCGGCATCCAGCGCGGGAACTTTGATTGAATGGTATGACTTCTATATCTTCGGAAGTCTTGCGACGATCATCGCAGCACAATTTTTTCCTAAGGGCCATGAAACGGCGGCCTTATTAGGAACCCTTGCTACCTTTGCTACGGGTTTTGTGGTTCGGCCCTTTGGAGCTTTGGTCTTCGGCCGAGTCGGCGATGTCGTCGGCCGAAAATATGCTTTCATGGTGACTTTAGTCATCATGGGTCTTGCGACTACGGCCATTGGTTTGCTTCCTACATTCGAACAAATCGGGTTCTTGGCACCGGTGCTTCTTTTAGTACTTCGTCTGTTGCAAGGCTTAGCTTTGGGAGGAGAGTACGGGGGCGCTGCGACCTATGTGGCAGAGCACAGTCCTGATGGTAAGCGCGGTTACTACACGAGCTTCATCCAAACAACCGCTACATTGGGATTGTTTGTCTCGTTAGGGATAATCCTTGTAACTCGTCTGAATATGCCAGAAGCCAGCTTTAAAGAGTGGGGATGGCGCATTCCATTCTTGGTCTCAGTTGTGTTGGTGGTGTTTTCATATTTAATTCGTCGCCGTATGTCTGAGTCGCCTGTCTTTGTGAAAATGAAAGAGGAAGGGAAAGCTTCCAAGCGACCTTTGCATGATAGCTTTGTGCAGCCAGAGAATCGCAGATTGGTTATTCTTGCTTTGCTTGGTGCAACGGCTGGGCAGGGAGTTGTTTGGTATACAGGGCAATTCTATGCGCTTTACTATTTACAGACGGTTTTGAAAGTTGATTTCGTCTTAGCAAATAAAATTATCGCAGTGGCGTTACTTCTTGGAACTCCGTTCTTTGTCTTCTTTGGTGCTTTGTCTGATAAAATTGGTAGAAAGCCTATTATGATGGCGGGCTGTTTGATCGCAGCACTTTCTTATTACCCGATATATCAAGGGATGCAGTATTATTCTAATTGGAGTCCCGCAAACCCCGCAGCACCAGGAGTTGACCCCAATGTTGGAATGTTAACTTTCTTAGTTTGGATTCAGGTGATGTTTGTGACCATGGTTTATGGACCGATCGCAGCTTTCCTGGTGGAACTCTTTCCAGTGCAGATTCGTTATACTTCGATGTCGTTGCCATATCATATCGGAAATGGCGTCTTCGGAGGATTGGTGCCATTCATTGGAACGGCCTTGGTTGCAAGTACGGGTAATCATTTTGCGGGATTGGCTTATCCCATCGCTGTCGCAGTGATGACGTTCTTTATAGGAACCTTGTTCATTAAGGAAGACAGAAATGTTCAGTGGCACAAGCCCACAAAACCAGAAAGCCCAACTCCTCCGAAAAAAGGGGTGGGCTCTAAACCAGCGGCAGGGGCTGCTAGGAATATGAACGTTTAAGGAGCGAGGTATAGATAGCTGCTGCGAATTTCGCGTCCTTTGGCATCCACACTTATGGCTTGTACTTGATAGTACATGCCAGAAACTAAGCCATCTAGTTTCGCAGTGTGCGAAGTCACCAAGGTGCTATCTAGATCTGTAGACATTTGCTCGCCAGTGTAAGCATTGGTAATGCTTAGTTGGCTGCTGGAAGCTGCATTTGTTTCCCATGTGAGAGTGGCACTGGTGCCAGACATCGAGGCCACAGCAAACTTGGTAAGTGTCAATGGATCGACAGTGCAAGGATTCGAAGTTTGTTCTGGCATTTTAAAATTATTGGCGCCAATAACCTTCCAGCCTGTGAATTCTAGGAAGGTCATACCAATAGATTTCTTGCTCGTTGTCGAGTTATAGAAGTAATTGTTACCGGCATATCCACACAGAGAGTGTCTTGAAGGCTCTTTCCAAGTCTGTGCATGACTGTGCTTTTTCCAGATTAGAACATTGGCAATGTGGTAACGAGGTCCTTGATAATAAAGAAGCTTTATAGGTATTTTAGAGTCTTTTTTAAGACTGATAGTACGGAACGGGCAGCCCATGCGCGTTGAATGTTCGCCATCATTGTTGATAAGTTCGTTCCATATATTATTTTCTTTTACGAATAGACGACTGCCATCATCCGCCAATGAGGCAATTTCATAATCGCCTTCGGCCTGGCCATCTGCTAATTGCAAAACAGACGTGTACTCAAGTGCAAAATTTTCGATGACCTTATTACCTTGTGCATCGACTAGTGAGTCGCCAGAGATGGTCGAGAATCCCTTTGTAAAAGGTTGTGTCGGAACATTCACATCGGCAAAATAAATTTTCTTATCCATGGCTAGACCGTGATTGTAGTACTCAATCACACTTTTGTTTTTCGGGTCCATAGCATCGGATTTAAGGTACAGCTTGGCGAGTAAACCGTTTGCAGGTGACGTCGCTGAGTTGTTTGTTAAAGGATCACAAACCGTGTTTTCGGCATCTTTGAAGTTAAAGGATCCAACGGTGGACGTCTGGCTGTGAGTGCCACTATAACGGCAAGAAATCTTCTTGAGAACACCCTTTGTATATCGAATATCAGGAGCAGTCGTAGTTTTTGCAAACGCCACTGTGGATACCATCATACCAAGAACGATAAGACTTGATTTCATTGCACGTACCTCTATGTTCAGTAAGGTTTATTATAGCAATGAAATGAATGAAGTTAAAGAAAGAGTAGTGAAGTGTATATCTTCGATGCGGTGACGTTGTGTCTCTTTGAGATTTGAATAGAAGATATACTGGAATGAAACGAATTTCTTTGGTGAAGACAATTCTGACTATTTACTGTTGAGAGCTTTCTCAATTCTCTCTAGGCGGGCTTTGATCTCTGCATTTTCTTGTTTTAGCTTTGCGTTCTCAACTTCCAGGGCAGAGGCACGAAGGTCTGAGCTGGTTTTGTTCGAAGCGATCTCGCGATGAATTTCAGAACTATCATCACTCCATTTATGATAAAGCTCTTTAATTGAATTTATGATGACATAGGTGAATGCACCGTAGTCGACAATTTTGATTTCGGTCTTTTTGGTGTCTTCTTGGTGAAGTTGTACCATTTTTCGTTTTACAAGACCTGGAGCTGTTTTTTCAACATCTTGAGCGATGACGCCAAGCTGTTCAACACCGTCATCTTGAAAACCAGCCAAGCCATTATATTTGAAATTCACGGGATTGATGCCTAGGATCGCATCTAAGCCAAGGTCAAAGGAATGGACATCCTTTTTGATTCGCTCATCTGAAGCGCAGGTGCCAATAGAAGAGTTGTAATAGTACACACAGCCCGAAGATTTGATGTCACCAGCTACATCCAGTTTTACAGTGGGAAGAACTTGGCCAATACCGATGTTGCCAAGATTATTGATAACCATGGCGATGTTAATTCCCGATACGGCATCAGGCTTTGTGACGAAGAAGAGTTTTCCGCCGTAGCCATTTGTGCCTCCAGATCCCTCTAGTGTTGAATAAATTTGAGCCGTAATCTTGTCAGTCACGGTCGCGCCATTTGAGTTTGCGACAAATAACATCTTTCCTGTTTGTACGCCGGCTGCTGGTGTTTTTGTATTGTTGAACTCAAGAACACTTGAATCTGTAATTGCTGCTCCGGTGCCAGAAAGTGTTAAGGCCCCACCGACAGAGCCAGAAATATTGGGAGTCGTGGTTCCGATGCCGACGGAACCCGAGTTTGCAATTGTCATTCGAATCGGAGGCGCTCCAGATGTGTTGTTAGCATTTGTCTTAAAGTTGATATCAGTTCCATTTGCGCCCGTAGCAAATGCTTGTGAAGTTATGAATTCGATTGCTGCGGCTGGAGTCGTTGGAAAACCTGAACCGTTGTTCCCAAAGCCATAAAGTCCAAGCAATGGTGTCGATGTAGGAGGTGCGCCTCCACCATAAGACTTCTTTCCAATAAATGATGGACCGACGAATGTGTTAGAGGTTTGCTCGTATACAATGCCATCGCCAGTAGAGCCGGCAGAAACGATGTGCAGTGGAGAGCTAGGCGCTGTCGTATTGATGCCGATATTTCCTGTAGCATCAAAGGTCATGCGAGAAGTGTTGTTAGTTTTGATTGTCAACGAGAATGCATCAGTATTTCCGAAGGTGCTTGCCGCTCCAAAACCATTCCCACCATTTTTGAAGTACATACCATCAAATGCCGTCATCGGAAGATCCGTGGTTGCGATACTGCGGAACACAGGATTGCCAGCGGCAGCAGTGGGTGCAGCGAGGAATGAACCGCTAGATTGCGAGCCAAACGCACTTCCCGTAATCGAAATAGTCGAGCAATTCCAGGTTCCAGATGGAGAAGAGAAAGTTAAGGTCTGCCCAGTAGAACAATTCGCTGGCATTTGCGAAGCTTTTATCAATGTGCCAGAGTCAGTTAAATCAGCAGTGCTAAGAGTTGCATTAACCCAATTTGTTCCATTGTATTTAAAAGCTTGTCCCGCTGTTAAAGAAGTAAAATTTAACGTTGTTCCTAAGATCTTACTGACTGTGGGGCTTGGATAAGTACCACTAAGATCTCCGCTGGCAGCGCCACTTGGAGCACGGGAATCAGAAAAACGAGAGTCATTTCCTGCGGCAACTGTATTTGCAGCCGTTCCCACATTCAAAGTAAGCACAGGAGCTGTTGTCGGATTTGCAACGCCGATATAAGCATTGGAGCTTGAAACATTTGTCACAGTACCGCTGGCAGGTGTTGCCCATTTCACCCCAGCCGCTGCGCTAGAATCTGCAGTAAGAACCTGGCCGTTCGTTCCCACGGCAACACGCACGTTGTTGCCGCTGCCGTCGTAGGCAAGTGTATCTCCTTTTGTAGACAAAGGAGAAAGCACATTGAAGGCACCAATACCGGTAGTCGTACCGGTACCGCCAGAAGTGATTGGTAAAACACTGGTGACATCTGTTGAAAGATTTATAGCAGGGCTACTGCCAGCCGCAGTGATTCGGCCTTGGGCATCGACTGTAATATTGGCGCGAACGTAACTGCCCGCAGCGACAGCAGTGTTTGCGAGAGCTAGAGTAACACTTCCAGTACTGCCACCACCGGCAAGTCCCGTACCTGCAGTAACAGCAGTGATGGTGCCGCCACCACCAGCGGCTGAAGTCACCGCAGTCCAAGTTCCAGAAAGATATTGATAGATAATTTTAGAATCCGTCGCGATATAGATGGCTCCAGCTACAGGGCTTGCAGGTTTTGCACTGTCAAGACCACTTTGAATTGATGGAGAACCTCCAGCATTCGATACTGAATCTGTGATGCCATACCCACTTAAACTTGAAGGTTTGCCTGAAGTGATTTTACTCCAATCCAAATTCGGAATATCAGTCGTGCTCAATGCGCCCACGCCCGAAGTAACACGGCCTTTGGCGTCAGTAGTAACCTTATAATATGTACCTGCTGTGCCAACGCTCGAAAGAGTCAAAGCGCCAGTATTCACTAACGTAGCATCTCCACTCAGAGCAACAGGAGAGGCCACATTGCTCGCATTGCCCACGAAGATTTTGCCATCATTCAGAGCAGACGACATTTTATTGTTGAAAGTATTCCAGTCTGCAGAACTCAAATAACCATTGGCCGTGACCGTCGCTTGAGGGATTGAAACAACGGGATTTGTAGTAGATCCCGTCACAGTGATTGGTGCAGAGCCTGTCACCGAAAGAACTGTTCCGCCAGTCAAACCCGAAACACTCGAACAGCCAAAGGTCATGGTCGCAGCATTCCAAGTTAAGAAGTTATTCACTCCGTCACAAGAAGTCGCGCTGTTGACATCATTTTTTAAAACAAAATCAGAAACACTTTTATCAGAAAACTTCATTGCATTGATAGCAAAGGGAACATTGCTAATAGTCACATCAGGACTCAAATCCGTTCCATCTACTTTGATATGTAAACTGCGATTAGAAAAACCACTGACGGAAGTGCTTGAACTATTAGAACACGCAATGGATCCAGAGGCCGCAAAAATTCGATCCGCAGTATTGCCAGTGCTGTCTTGGCGAGTGCCACTTCCGACGAGGGCGCTGAATTCACCATTGGATCCTGGAGTGATCGTTTGAGTTTCCTCAAAAGCGATGCATGAGCCATAAAGAACTTGAAATGTAACGGAGCGAGCCCCGGTTAACGGTGTTCCTGAAGCGTCAGTTAAAACTCCCTCATAGGTCATCAAAGGACCTGGTGACGGAGAACCCGCGAAGGCCGCACTTACAAACACAGTAAAGAGGGAAGTCAGAAGGGTTTTCATCATTCGAGAATTCTCCCTCTCACGATGAAGCTGCCGCCAGTTGCAACGGTTTGTTTTTGTGCGCGGACTCTGCCTTTAAGTACGATATTCGTAGCGGATGAAGTACCAGCACCTACTAAAACTTCTTGGCGAATTGTCGCTGACGGTGTGTATTTCACAGAGATATCTCGGTAAACATAAAAGCCAGCACGGGACATCGCACGGAATTTAACATTTACGACTTGTCCATTTGTAAACGACATCGAATTCCAAGGAGATTTTGAATTAGAAAGGGTCACAGCATAGTTGCTATTTGGACAATCGAATTGTGAAGAGGTGTCGTAAGAAGAGGTATTGGTCCAAGTGATGCCGTTATCGAAACTCACATCAACGTGATCAATGAAACGAGAGCACTTGGCTTGTAAAGGGACTGAACTTAAATCCGCAGCAACAACGAAATTTTTTTTGAAATCAAATTCATCAAGAGCGCGCAAGGTAGATACCTTGGGGTTTGCGTCGGAGCAACCCACGTAAATAAAAAGGCTCAAAAAGAGGCAAAGATAGCGGACGTACTTTGAATGCATCGTACAAAGTATCGGTAAAATTTGTTAACCGCTAAAGTCTTTGAAAGTCTCAGAAAAGAGCAGAGCTATCTCAGCGCGAGACATTCTGTTCTGTGTACCTCCGGCTAAGGAGGTGGAATCGCAAAGTTAAAAGGATGGATGCGAAGATCAGTCCAATTAAGAGTCCAACCCAGATGCCCACTGGACCTACGCCAAGATGGAATGCCAGAAGATAACCACCAGGAAGTCCCATGATCCAATATGCGAAGAATGCAATGATGCTGGGCCATTGTGTGTCGCTCATACCGCGAAGAGCACCGATGGAGACTGCTTGAACTCCGTCGAAGAGTTCAAAGAGTGCTACGACAACAAAGAAACGTGCCGCCCACTCGATCACATCAGGATCGGTGACATAGAACGTGGGGAACCAGTGACGTAAAAAGAAGAAGCCCAAGGCACAAATTCCCATGTAAGTGCCACCGACTTTGATCGCCGTAAAGCCTGCATGGCGAGCGGTGATGTAATCTCCGCGACCCATTTCAAAGCCAACACGAATGCTGGCAGCGATGCCAACACCCAAAGTGATCAAGAAGCTCGTACTTGCCAGGCTGATGGTGATTTGATGAGCCGCTAAAGGAATCGCACCAAACCAACCCATCATCACGGCAGCAGAAGAGAACGCTCCAACCTCAAAGAAGTAAGTAAAGCCCGTGGGGATTCCCAGGCGAAGCATGTTCTTAACCATTTGCTTGTCGAAGCGATGGATCCAGCGCTCGCTCATATATTTAGCAAACTTAGGATGAAGATGAACATAGGCAACCATTGTCACGGCCATCAAAGTGCGCGCAATTAAAGTCGCCCAGGCAGATCCGTTCAATCCCAACTTAGGAAATCCATAAAGTCCGTGGATAAGAACATAGTTTAAAGCCACGTTGATGATCACACCGGCGATCATCACAAACATTCCCACTTTGGTTTTGCCAATGCCGTCAGTGAATTGCTTGTAGCACTGATAAATCATGGAAGGGATGATGGACCATGCGATAATTTTAAAGAAACTGACTCCTAGGGAAAGAATCTCTGGCCGTTGCCCAAAGAGATCTAAATGCGGAATCATTAAATAGATGATCGCCATAAGCAAAGCACTGATGCCCAATGCAACCATCATGCTGTGACGAAGAAGAACTCCGCCCAAAGGAAAGTTTTCCTGTCCTTGCATTTTTGCGAACAAAGCCGTTGTCGGAGCTAAAATACCCAGACCGAAAATCAAAAAGACGATGAAGATGCTTCCCGCAAAAGCAGAAGCCCCTAAAGCGATCGGACCTAAAGAGCCGACCATGATCGTATCAGCAAGTTGAATCAGATTTTGTCCAACTTGACCAACAATGATGGGACCAGCAAGTTTTAGTAAAAGCTTGGTTTCGTGAAAAGACTTAGACTGCAAGAACTTCATGGATTTCCGGGAAAAGCTCTTTCATGCGAGTTTCAACGCCTTCTTTCAAAGTCACTTGAGAGCTTGGGCAGCCTGAGCATGCACCCTTCATATGAATATATAAAGTGTTGCCTTCAAGGCGATTGAAAACAATATCACCGCCATCAAGGGCAACCACAGGGCGGATTTCGCGGTTCAAAACAGATTTAATATTGCGAACCAAATCAGAATCATTTTCATCGTATTCGCCGTGATTCGTAACCAAAGCCACAACCACAGGCTCGTTGCGATCCAAGTGTTCTTGAATCAATCCACTTAGTGGATGAGCCAGAAGTTCCCAATCAACCCAGTCTTGCTTCGTCACTGTGATAAAGTCAGTGCCCACGTACACAGAGCTGGTCCAAGGGAATCCAAAAATTTTTGAAGCCAGGGGAGAGCGCTCTGCCTCTTGCGCTGTGGGGCAGTCAAAACCCTCGTCTGCTACTTTTTGGTGCAGAACGAACTTCATCGTGGAAGGATTTGGAGTGGTTTCGTAGCTAACTTTATTCATAGGACCTCACACTGGCTGATACTCTAACGCTGTCAGAGTACGGAGCCACAGTATACCACACCCATGTTTCTGCCAAGCGTGTTAATATCCGCGCCGCGCTTGATTATCACGTAAAAGTTCAATACGTTAGATGGGATTTTTAGAACGTTTTATCACATTTGAAACCCTTTGATTGATTTCAGGAGAACGAGCGAATGACACCAAGAGTTAGAGAGATTTTGAGCTGGTACGGAGCGGACAACCCAGGCGTTTTGACGAACATGGCTCGCATGTTGAATCATGGCAAATTGGCTGGTTCTGGTAAGCTTGTTATTCTTCCAGTGGATCAAGGTTTCGAACATGGCCCGGCGCGTACGTTCGCGTAAAATCCAGATGGCTACGATCCTAACTACCACGTAGAGCTTGCAATCGAATCAGGTTGCGCGGCTTATGCAGCTCCACTTGGCGCCATCGAAATGATCGCCCGTGATTATGCAGGTGAAATTCCATTGATCTTGAAAATCAATAACTCTGACAGTCTTTACACTGATAAGCGCCCGATCTCTGCATTGACGTCATACATTGACGATGCCTTGAGACTTGGTTGTGTTGGTATCGGTTTCACAATCTACCCAGGATCTGCAGAACGCAAAGGCATGTACGAGGAGATCGCTCAAGCGGCACGCGAAGCAAAAGCTGCGGGCTTGGTTGTGGTGATTTGGTCTTACGCTCGTGGTGAACAAATCTCTAAAGAAGGTGAAACTGCTATCGACGTGATCGCATACGCAGCTCACATCGCAGCTCAATTGGGCGCACACATCATCAAAGTAAAACCACCGACAGCTCATATTGAGCAAGCGGCGGCGGCAAAAGTTTATGCTGAGCAAGGAATCAAAGTCAGCACTTTAGCTGATCGCACTCGTCACGTTGTTCAATCTTGCTTCGCAGGAAAACGTATCGTGATCTTCTCTGGTGGTGAAGCGAAGGGAACTGACGAACTCCTTAAAGAAGTGGGCGAATTGGCACAGGGTGGAGCATTTGGTTCTATCATGGGTCGTAATGCCTTCCAACGTCCTAAGAAAGAGTCTCTTCAGTTGTTACACAACGTGATGGAAGCTTTTGCTGGTAAAAAACTGTAATTTATTTTTGTGAATAACTGCTCCGGCTAACAGTCGGAGCGAATCAGGATCAAGTAAAAATGTCGATTCAAGAAAATCCGCTAAGAGCCGAGAAAAGAAAAAAACTTCATGCACTTCGAGAGAAGGGCATCAATCCATATCCTTATTCTTTCGAGAATAAGACGGCCATTGCTGAGATCGTGGAAAAACACGCGGCGGGACTTCAAGCCGGTGAAAAGAAGCCAGAAAACACTTACCGTATTGCAGGTCGTTTGATGACTTTGCGTGCGATGGGCAAAGCTTGTTTCTTCAACGTTCAAGATCAAACTGCCTCTGTGCAAGTTTATGTGAAAACAGAAGAGCTGCCAGAACAAGAGCGCGCTGCTTTTGAGTTGGTGGATCTTGGTGATATCGTCGGCGTTGAAGGTTATGTTTTCAAATCACAAAAAGGTGAGTTCTCTATTTACTTGAAGAGCTTCCAAATTTTGACGAAGTCTATTGAACCATTGCCGGAAAAATTCCACGGTGTTCAAGACGTTGAAATCAAATATCGTCATAGACATTTGGATTTGATGACAGATGCGGATTCTCGCAAAGTTTTCGTTACGCGCTCTAAAATCATCAGCGAAATTCGTCGTTTCCTAGACGATCGTGGATTCATGGAAGTGGAAACTCCGACGCTTCAACCAATTTATGGTGGTGCGGCAGCGACTCCATTTACGACTCATCACAAAGCTTTGGATATGAAGCTTTACATGAGAATCTCTCCTGAACTTTATTTGAAACGCCTTTTGGTGGGTGGCTTCGAGAAAGTTTATGAGATCAGCAAAAACTTCCGTAACGAAGGTATTGATCGTACCCATAATCCTGAGTTCTCTTTGCTCGAGTTCTATGAAGCTTACACAGACTACAACTATCAAATGAATCAATTCGAAGAATTGGTTTCTCAGTTGGCTCTTAAAATCACTGGCAGCATGAAAGTTTCTTACCAGGGTAAAGAAATCGACTTCACGCCACCTTGGAGACGTTTGACGGTTCACGACGGTGTTCGTGAATACGCGAAGATCGATCCAGATAAAGCGACAGATCAAGAATTGTTCGAAGCTGTGAACAAACTGGGTGGTCACATGGAAGCGCCTGAAAAGCGTGGAAAGATGATCATGGAGTTGTTCGAGCTGACTGCGGAACAACACTTGTGGCAACCAACATTCGTAATGGATCATCCAAAAGAAATTTCTCCGTTGACGAAGGTTCACCGTAAAGATGATCGCTTGGTTGAGCGTTTTGAACCGTTTGCGGCTTATATGGAAATCGGCAATTCGTACTCTGAGTTGAACGACCCTGAAGACCAAACGGCTCGTTTGAAAGAACAAGAAGCAGAGCGTGGCAAAGACGAAGAGTCTCATCCAATGGATGAAGATTTCTTGTTGGCCATCGATTCTGGTATGCCGCCGACAGGTGGTGTGGGTCTTGGAATTGAACGTATCGTGATGATCCTTACAGATCGTCCAAGTATCCGCGATATTATTTTCTTTCCGACAATGAGAATTACTAAGTAAAATAAAGGGGAGCGAAAAGCTCCCTTTGTTTTTAGGAGGTTCAGATGCGCTCTTTCATTCTACTATCCTTGGTTTTAGTGGCCTTTGTTGGTTGCCAGCACATTCCCACGAAAGTTGTTTCTCAAGAACCAGTGATCCCTGGAACGATGACAGCCGAAAAAATCATGGCTGAAAATCCTGTGATTCTGGATGCCAGATCTCCGTTTGAATTTAACTTGGCGCATGTGCCAGGCTCCATCAATGTACGTTGGGAAGATTTTGCTCAGCAAGATCCTCGCTATCGTGGTCTATTACAGACGGATTTGTTTGCGATTGCTCGTCGCTTGTCTTTGATCGGCATCGACTTGGATTCAAAAGTTGTTGTCTTGGGAAAAGGCAAACAAGGTAACGGCGAAGAGGGGCGTGTTGCTTGGACCTTGCAAGTGTTGGGTATTCGCGATGTCTATACATTGGCGCACACATCCTATAGATCTATCAACCCTAAAGAAATTCCTGCCCCAATCAAGAATAAACCCTATTGGAAACCTGTTGTGGATGAGTCTTTGTCCATCAGCCTAGATAATTTCAAAGCTTATGCAAGCCAACAACTTCCTCCGATGAAATATCAGTCGAAGGCTCGAGGTATGGCTCTAGGTGGACTGCCTCCAGGGGCTACAGATGTTCCAGTGGCAAGTTTGTTTGGAATGAACTTTAATGATGCGAAGGGCAAGGTCATTATTTTGGATGTGCGTGGATCTCAAGAATTCGCAATTCAAAATCTTTCGAAAATGAAAGACGTGAAAGCGCCGGTTGTGAACATTGAATGGCGTGAGTTCTTCAATGACAAAGATCTACCATCCCGAGATGTGGAAAAAGTTCTTGCTGCTAAAGGCATCACTAAAGACAAAATTTTGATGGTCATCAGTAATCATGGTGTGCGTTCTGCGGCGGTGACTTATGCTCTTAGGGTGATGGGTTATCGCCAGTCCGTGAATTATGCTGGAGGCTATGAGCAATGGAAGTAAAGGGCGAGGAGATTGATAATATCCTTCGAGATAAAATCAAACTCTATGAGCATCTGGGGATTGAGGTTCTAGAAATCACTTCGCACAAGGCTCATTTCCACGTTTCTCTTGAAAAAAATTTGAATCATAAGGGCACAGCCTTCGGAGGCAGCCTTTATGCGACCGGTGTGATGTCAGCATATGCCTTGGTCTTGGCAGGCTTAAAACACTATCAAATAGCGACCGACAATATCGTGATATCTAAAGGGGAGATCTCGTATCTTCGTCCCGTGGACACGGACTTCGACGTGGTGGCGAGCTTTGATTCGCTATCGCAAGAACAGAATTTCTTTTTCGAATTGAAAACAAAGAAGCGTGTGAAAGACACCGTCAAGGTTCAGATACTGGGTGAAGGCGGCTCTTTAAAAGCCTCACTCTTTGGGACCTTTGTTGTGAATGCTTGAATCAAGGCATCCACAACCTCGGCTTTCTTCACGGGCTTCACCATGTATTGATCACAACCACTTTTAAGTGTTCTTTCAAGCTCTTCTAGAACTGCCGTTGCGGTGAGGGCAATGATGCAGGTGTGGGGGCGTTTCTTTTCCCTTTCAATGTGACGAATGATTTCCGTTGCTTTGTATCCGCTCATCACAGGCATTTGCATGTCCATGAAAATCAAATCAAAAGTGGATTCATTGTATTTCTCAACGGCTTCTTTGCCATTTACAGCCTCGACAAAGTCAATGGGCATGGCCTTTAGATAGTGAGTGATAAGAACCCGGTTGTCTTCAGAGTCATCCACCAAAAGAATTTTGTAACGACGATTATTAGGAGAGTCTGGCCATTTAACAGGCGTTGTTTTGGTTTTTTCCTGCGGACCAATATAATCAGGCCCATCGGTCAAAGAGATTCGACAGGTTGTCCCTCGGCCAGGCAGGCTGCGGAGATCCATTTGACCACCCATGATCTCAACTAGATTTTTAGAGATGACCAGTCCTAATCCAGTGCCGCCATATTTTCGGGTGGTAGTGGTTTCCCCTTGAATGAATGGGGAGAAAATAATCTGCTGCTTATCACGAGGAATTCCAATTCCAGTATCACGAACTTCAATCAGAAGTTTTTCCTGAGGGCCTTTTTCGATGGACACTTCAATATAAACTTCACCTTCGTCTGTGAACTTCAGCGCATTGCCAATAAGATTAAACAGAACCTGGCGCAAGCGAGTCGGATCACCCATTTGATATAAGGGAACGTCGTCCGCTATATTCAACTCGAACTTGAGACCTTTTTCTTCTGCTTTGATTTGCAGAATTTCAAAAACACTACGAATGGTCGAGTGAAGATTATAAGAGATGTTTTCGATAGTCAGGGCTTTGGCTTCAATTTTTGAAAAGTCCAAAAGGTCATTAATCAACGCCTTCAGATTTTCCCCAGCATGACTAAAGAGAGTGAGATAACGCTCTTGATCCTTAGATAAGTTTGTTTCCTTAAGAAGCTCTAACATACCAAGTACTGAATTCAGCGGGGTGCGAATTTCATGACTCATTCTAGCTAGGAATTCAGACTTTGCACGGGAAGCGTCTTCGGCTTGTTCCTTAGCAATCTTGAGTTCGTTTTCAGCATTGATGACTCGAGTGATTCTTTTTCGGAAGTAGGTGACTGCCGAACCCGCCACTAAAGCTGTGAAGCTGAGGGTTAAAAGAGTTGCGACAATTTGAATGGATTCTAAATTTTGAGGCCAGCGTTGTCCCGCTATGGCTGGATAGGCTAGGGTTAGAAATACGATGATGGTGTTTACGATGATGGCGAACTCTAAGCCATACCAAATTGCTGGCAACAAAACGAAGATCCCCATGAAATACCAAATTCGGAATATGGGCATGGAGATACTTAGTAACAGCGCGGAAGATCCCGCGATAGCGAGAAGACCTTTTTCCTTTAAGGGAATGCGCCACCGCCACTGCAATTCGAAGTTGTCGACGGGAAATAAATTGAGCTTTCTTTTTTCAAGAACAGGTGTCAGGACAATCAGCAATGGAACCGCGACACTAACACCACCCATAAGGTCGCCAACAAAGGAACTGATGCCCACCCAGATGGCCGTGCTGGAGTTCGCGTTACCTGTAATCAGTAAAACCCCTTGGCCAACGGCAGCGGCGATACCAGCGGGTATCATCACACCATGTACACCGTAAATTATGAGGTCCGTGGGATTTGGCGACCATGGCGCGTCTTTAAATCGCTCTTTCACCAAAAGATACGAAAGCCAAACTTCGAGAGTTTCTACCAGTCCATAGAAAGGATAGTATTCAATTTTATTGATGCCCCACAGGCCAGCTGAAAGAACGGCATTTATATACAAGGCCGGCAGAATTCGATAACCCCACCAGCGAACCATCACGAAAGCGAAGGCCACCGGAAAATAAAAAGTCGAAACGCCCGGCGAAATCTGATAGGTCAGACTTAATCTGGTACCAAGATGAAAGATGACCAGGGGAAGAACCCAGGTCCACCAGGGCAGGTTTCGTTTTTCCATACTTTTAGTTTAGGAAAAATAGAGAGCCTCGGCCAAGAATGTCTCGGTGATTTGTTTAAGGACAAGATAATGGAAGCTATTTGTTGTTCGAAGTCTTAAGGCCAGTCAGAGTTCCATTGATGACAAGGAACCCGTCTTCATGTTTATTTTTAGAAGAGTTGGGATTGCTATGTAACCAATGAACGACACCGCCAAGGGGCGACCATGAATCGACCACAAAATCGCCACAGGCAATCAATTCATCACCATTGCGAAAATCAGGGACATCGCCAAATTCAACATTGTAAATGACTTCGATGCGATCGCGGGTCGTTGTAAGATCTTTGTCAAAATCCACTTCGAAGTGGATATGTCCTTGGCGATTCTCAATGACGCCGACAATGATTCCCTTGATAAGGGCACGGGAAAGGAATTTATTTTTTCCTTCATTGCGCCAAGCAATCACCTGATCATTGTTGAAAGTAATAACAGAGTTTTTATTTTTACAAACTGGAAGAGTGTTGGCTGCCAAGGCCGATGCAGTCGACCCTATGACAAATAACAGAGCAAGAAAAAGGGATTTCAAGGACTACTCCTTAGCGCCGTTGTCGATCCAAGTTTTCAAGAAAACCTGTTCGTCGACAGTCAATCGAGGAAGTCCCGATTTAAGAGGGGGCATCTGACGTTTCGCCGTCGGCAAAACTATTTTATAGATTTTGCTTTCCTCAGCCGTTGCGCCAAGAACACCATGATCATGCATCGCTTGCACAGAGTCTAAAACTGTTTCCACATCTTCCACATCGTGAGCATGGCAGCTTAAACATTTTGGTGCGATAATATATTTCTGCAAGTTGGCGAAAGTGACCTCAAGCTTTGTGATATCAGGTTTGTCTTCTTTCGGAGGAGCCACAGCTCCTTGACACTTCGATAACTCTTTAATTTTAACACTCTTGCGACCGCGAGCCTGATCTTCAAACCAAGTTTCGACGATTTGTTTTTCACAGTCCGTCAACGTCTTATAGCCACTGGATTTTGGCGGCATCGCATTGTTGCTGATTTCGCTAAGGATCTTTGTGCTTAAAGCTAAAGCTTCGGCCTGGGTACCCATGGCATTGCGACCAGAGGTGTGACATTCCATGCAGCTTCTCATGGCTGTGGATTTCATGACTTCAAAGGAGATCTCTTGATCGGCATAGCCCAAAGTACCTAGGTCAGGAAGGCCGTTTTTTCCGACTTTGAAGACACCAGCCTCTTCCATGGCGAAACTGCATCCGCCAAGGGAAAGAGCCACAAAAGATGATAAAAGCAATGCGCCTAGGATTTTCATGGCACTGGTTGTACCAGAAAGTGGTCATGCGTATGTAAAAAAAGCTTTAAGAAGTGAAAATGTTCAGGGGCGTTTAACGTTTAGACAGCAGGGATCCCAAGTGAAAACACGGAATACCTGGTAAAGATCGATATGAAAGCCAGTCACACCAAGGTGGCCTCTTCGTTATTCGTCAATAACAGTTTCAGTGACTACCGCGCGTCCAAAGGTTGAACGATGACGGAAGTAATAAAGAATTCCAAAGCCAAGTCCGAAAAGAAATCCCACGAGATGTGCTTGATAGCTGATAGAGGGATCAAATGCAGAGGCGGGCATGAAAACACCAAGGGCCACGCCGACAATTCTTAAGCTGCGTTGAAAATATGTTTTTCGTTTATCCAACGCAAAGTACAAAGCAAGCCAAGTTCCGGCCATCCAGTAAACTACACCTGACACGCCTATCAAAGATACTTGCGGGGGATAGTTTAACAGCACGAAGAAATTAGTTATTCCGCCGAAAGCAAAAGCTGCAACGGGAAAAAGCAAAGCTCCGAAGTAGCCTGTCAGAAAATATCCCAGAATAAAAAATAAAATAGAGTTGGAAACTAAATGACCCAAATCCGCATGGGCAAAAAGTGTCGTCCATAAGCGCCACCATTGATGATGATCAAAGACCTCGGCCCGTGAAGCATCCATCCATGTGTGGGCATGAAAGAAATCTTGCTGATAGACAACGCTGCCTAAAACTAAAAGAAGGGTGCTTAATGCAGAGATAAAACCAGCATGGGAGGAAGGCTTGCGGCTGAGCCAGGTTTGCACAACCCGATGCCAAATCAGAGGTGGCCGGGTGGGTATTTCTTCGGGGGCAGCTGGCTCCATAAGAGTCCTCCGCCCTGAAGATGTATGCGTTTTCTAAAGTGTCAAGATCGGCTATTTAGAGATTTTTAATGCTTGGAACGTGGCTGCAGATGCGGGTTCACGGCCTGCACGGGCTGAAACAATGCATTCCTGTCTTTGCACATCAGAGAGGTCTTTGTCTTCGCCACAATGATCTAAAGAGGCAGGGTTGAAGCTTTGTCCTTTGATGCTATCCCAGCATGACCAAAAAGCTGTGTCTTCTTTTTGCAGGTTGCAAATAGTGGCCGCGTACCAATCAACTTCTTCTTTTTGTGTGCGCTCTTTGCATTTCGTAATATCTTTTTCACCTAAGAAGCGATCGCAGAATCCCTGAGGATTGGTTGGCTCAAGTGCCAGAGCGATAAGAGGAATGACTGCGATCAACACCAAGGTTTGCAAAACGTTTTTCATTCTAGGCGGCCTTTATCTTAAATAAAACAGAGTACATTGCTTTTAACATCTCGGGATCATAACGACCCGCAAGTTTTTCTTTCATCATCGTCACAGCGTCCAAGGGTTTCATTGGCACATTGTAAGAGCGTTGCGTGGTCATCGCATCATAAGTGTCGGTGATCGCAACAATGCGTGCGAAGGGATGAATTTCGTCACCAACAATTTGTTGCGGATAGCCGTTGCCAGCCCAGGATTCATGATGCTCAAAGCAAGCCGCTTTGATGGCATCGCTGATATTGGGATGATTATTTAAAATGACCAAGCCGTATTGGGGATGCATTTTCATTTGCTCCCACTCGGCATCACTCAGTCCGCCTTTTTTGCAAAGGATATCCAAGCTGACATTGCGTTTGCCGATGTCATGGAAAAGAGCGCCGACACCCAATTCTTCCATGGTCGCGGCATCGTAACCCAGAGCTTTGCCAAGTCCTAAAGAGTAAATGCTGACATCCAAAGAGTGATTGTAAGTATAGAAGTCATGACCTGATAAAGAGATCATAAAGCCCATGGCTTCAGGAGCGTTCTCCATCAAATCGATAAAGTCTTTAATGATCGGTCGAGATTCATCCAGGGCCGTGTTCACATCTGGATTTTCAAAAAGATCTTCCATCAAGGCTACGGAAGACTCGCGCAGAATTTTTGCTTTAGAATAAGGATCGATCAAAGAGGAGTTCATCTCTTCGCGAACCCAGTCGCGGTAAGCTTGTTTGTCTTCGTCACGCACGAAGAATGAATCCCCTGTGTCGCGGGAGTGAAGTCGTTCAATTTTTCCGTCTGAGAGTTTGTCCCCAGCGCGCAAATAAAGAATGTACTTATTATCCACAAGGATAAAGATATCGAAACTCGTCACCTTGTCGGGACGAATCGTAGTCAGGCGTATTCTGAAATAATTGGCGGACTCCATAGGGAAATTCTGCCATGAATACATTGACTTAGGAATAAAATCCGCAATACTGGCTAAGTATGGCCCTTCGTCTAGATACTCAAATAATGTACCTTAAAGGAGTCGGTCCCAAACTTGGCGACCTCTTCAATCGCAAAGGTTTAAAAACCTTAAGAGATCTCTTTGAGTTCTACCCACGTGCTTATGAAGATCAAAGAGCCGCTCGTAACATTGCCAGTCTCAAAGTGAATGACATCGTTAGTATGAAGGCCACGGTCGCAGCTGTCCACAGTGTCAATATGGGACGCTCGACTCGCAAGATGTACGATGTCGTATTACGAGATGCTTCAGGACAAATTCACTGCAAATATTTTCGTGTTCCCTACAAAGGTTACTTCGAACGATTCAAACCATTCACCGAAGTTCGCGTTGTCGGTAAGGTCATTGAGTACCGGGGGCGTTTGGAATTTCATCATCCAGATATCCGCGATATTGAGCCTGACGAAGAAACACAAGATGCTTTGATTCCTCTCTATACAGAGATCGAAGGTCTGGCGACTTCTAAGATTATGAAGTTGGTTCGTCATGCCTTCGCGCAAATCGAAGAGTGGCCACCTGAAGCCTTGCCCAAGTGGATGCTTGAAAAGTACAATTTGAAATCACGCAAAGATGCACTGAAAGAGATGCATTATCCTGATCCAGCTAAAGCCGCTGAATACACAGAGTTTAAAAATGCTTCACAAAAACGAATTATCTTTGAAGAGTTTTTTTGGATGGAGCTGTTCCTGGCCTCCAGAAAAGCAGGATTTCAAAAGGGCGTTGCCGCAAAAATTGAAAACCAAGGAGAGATGCTAAAAACTCTTGAGAAGTCGTTGACCTTTGCGATGACGGGCGCGCAAAAACGTGTTTTTGCGGAAATTAAAGCGGATTTGGAAAAGGGTCATCCGATGCATCGCCTAGTCCAAGGGGATGTGGGGAGCGGTAAAACTTTGGTGAGCTTTATGGCGGCTATTTATGTCGCTGAAAGCGGCTACCAATCGTGTTTGATGGCGCCCACTGAAATTTTGGCAGAACAACATTTTAAAAATGCTAAAAAAGTCTTAGAACCCTTGGGACTTCGCCTTGCGATGCTGGTCGGAAAAACGAAAGCGGCGGAGCGTAAGCAAGTGCTAGCCGCTTTGGCCGCTGGAGAAATTGATTTGATCATCGGCACCCACGCTTTGATTGAAGACGAAGTGCAGTTCGCAAACCTAGGGTTGGTTATCATCGACGAACAACATCGTTTCGGGGTCGAACAGCGTGGCGTTCTTAAGAACAAAGCCAAATCTCCGCACTTCCTGGTGATGACGGCGACGCCGATTCCAAGAACTTTGGCGATGACTGTTTATGGTGACTTGGATGTCTCAATTATTGATGAGATGCCGGCAGGTCGAAGTCCGATTCAAACCCGCGCCATCTATGATAGCAAACGCCCGCAGGCTTTGCAGTTCATGCTTGAACAATTACAGAAGGGACGTCAGGCTTATTTTGTTTATCCGTTGGTGGCGGAAAGTGAAAAGATCGATCTTAAAAATGCGGTTTCAGAGTTTGAAAAGTTACAAACTCAGTTCCCAAAAGTCACCTTTGGCCTTCTTCACGGGAAGATGAAGCCCGACGAAAAAGAACAGGTCATGGAGAAATTCCGACGCCATGAAATTCAGGTGTTGGTTTCAACCACGGTGATCGAAGTTGGAGTGGACGTTCCGAATGCCAATATCATGATAATCGAACATGCCGAACGCTTTGGTTTGTCGCAGCTTCATCAGCTGCGCGGACGCGTGGGGCGGGGTGAACATAAAAGCTTCTGTATTTTGATCATGGGCTACGCGGTTTCTGAAGAGGGTAAGCAAAGAACAGAAATGATGGAGAAAACTTCCGACGGTTTCAAAATCGCAGAGTTCGATCTTGAAATGCGCGGACCTGGAGAGTTCATGGGGACTCGTCAATCCGGCTTGGCAGGTTTTAAGTTAGCTAATTTAGTTCGTGATATGCAGCTTCTGCAAAACGCTCGGGAAGCGGCTTTTGAAGTGTTGAAGAAGGATCCGAAGTTGGCTTTCTTGGATCACAAAGGCTTGAAGGAAGAACTTCTTAGGGAGCACGGGCCCGCGGCTTTGGCGGGAATTGCTTAAAATTTTTTGCCCGTTACTAGACATCTTCATCACTCGTCGATGAAAGTATGTTTTTTCCACAAAAAGATATTTTGAGTTTGTGCTTGTAGGTGTTTCTTTTTTTTGTCATCCTTTTAATAGTTACACAAGGATGTGTTCAAAATGAAAAAAAGTTTCTTCTGCGCTATAGCTGCATCTACATTATTTTCTCTTTTATGCTCTAGTCAGTCGTTCGCGGCGGTTCCCTCTTTCCAAGTAAATATGCGTGTCGGTTTGAAGGGGCAATCTCCAATTGCTATCAATACAGTCGCAAAATCCGGCAAAAAAACTTTTGTCAGCGAATTTTCTGACGACGGTCAAAGCGAAACTCTGGTTGAAGTTTTCGCGAAAAAATCTCAAGTGAATCGCAAGGACGGCATCTATATGGATGTGACGGTCACGAAGCGTGTGCGTGGTGTGAAAAAGGCCTCTGAGCGCGCCCAGGTTTTTGCTCCTGAAAATCAAGAAGCTGAATTTGGTGTTGGTTCTAAGGGTCGTATGGCAGGCAATTTGTCGCTTGCTGTCATGGCGCATCAACTCTAAGTCATTGATACAAGCTAAGGCCTATGACTTAAACTTCCTTAGGGAGGGGTGTCATGGGCCAAAATTTTCTGGCTTTAGTTTTCATATTTTTAGCCCCTTTTTCGTTGGCCTTTGCGGGCCCCATCTCCACTCGCTCTCTTAAATTAAATTTTGCAGAGATCAATACTTCGAATCCACTTTTGATGATGCAAGACTCGTTGGAAGCTGATCCGACGGTTCGTGAATACATCGTTCAATATTCCAGGCCCATCAGATATTCCGATAGGGTTCTTTTAAAAAAGCAGTTTCAAGTTTTTGGTTATTTGCCTGATGATGCCTTGGTGGTACGTGGAACTTATGCGAAGCTCGCAAGCTTCAAAGCTTGCCATCAGGGCGTTCACGCCATTGTAAAGTATGAAGCAAAATTTAAAGTAAGTTCTCAACTTGCTTCTTTAAGTGTTTTTAATAAGGACGAAGTCGTTCAAATTATTTTGCGTCTTTTTGATGCGAAGGAAAGTTATCAAATTGCTCGAAGTATTCGCGCGCTAAATCCTCAAGTAACTTTTCAAGATATTCACGGAAAGCATCTAACACTCTTTACTTCACGTAAATTCATTCCACAGATCGCCGACCTCACGGGAGTGGAGCATGTGGCTCCAGTTCCAGAGATGGAACTTTTTGATTTCAATGTGTCCCAGTCTTCGGATGATTCAAGTTCCAACGATTATACGAACCTCACGGGTTATGAAACCGGAACCAAGGTGATGAAATTCGATACGGCCTGGAATCAGGGATATGCGGGACGTAAGCAAATTTTGGCCATGGCGGATACGGGAGTTGATTCCGGTGACCTTGCGACTTTGATTCCCGATCTTCAAGGTGCGGTGACCAGCGGTTTTGCATTTGGGTTGCGCTCGACTTCATGGGCAGACCCCATGGGACACGGAACCCATGTTGCCGGATTGTTGGCGGGAAGAGGAAGTGCTTCCGGTGGTCTACTTCGTGGCGGGGCTTTTGATCGGCCGAGGCTTCTTTGTCGTCGTCCGCGGCG
>CAZPYX010000026.1:0-30951 GCA_964590635.1 uncultured Bdellovibrio sp. | reverse complement strand
AAGATCAATTGGATGTCGTCAATCTTTCTTTGGGCAGTGGCTATGGTAGCGCTCACATCATGTACAATCACGCCATCAAAAATCTAGTTCGAGGCGGAACTATCGTAGTAGCCTCTGGAGGAAACTCTGGCGATAAAAACTTTATCGTTGGTGCTCCGGGTGTATCCGATGATGCCATTTCCGTGGCTTCAAGTATCGACAATATGAACCAAAACGTTCAGTTCCCAACGGCTCAGTTCACGGCTGGAGATAAATCCATCAGTGCCGAAGCCATTGAAGGTTCGATCACAAAGAAAATTGCAGATATCGCTGAACTCAAAGGTGAGATCATTTCTTTGGGATTTGCGGACGCTGACTTTGAGTCTCCGTTGAAAGAACAAATCAAAGGTAAAGTGGCCTTTATCGATCGTGGCAAGGTGGCCTTCGCAGATAAAATCAAACGAGCCCAGGATGCTGGGGCCATCGCGATTATCGTGGCTAACAACGCCGACGGAGATCCCATCGTCATGGGTGGCAATGGTTCATTCGACATTCCTTCTGTGATGATTTCTTTGAAGGATGGCAATGCTCTTAAAGAGCTTCTTAAAACAACTTCAGTCAGTGTGAACCTTAAGCCTGAAGCTTTGATTGAAAAGCCTTGGTTGATTGATACCATTTCACCGTTTTCTTCCCGTGGACCACGCTCTGAAGATGGTTTGATCAAACCTGAAATCGCGGCTCCTGGTACCAACATTATCTCTGCTGATATCGGTGGCGGTGCTCAGGGTGTGACCATGTCGGGAACATCCATGGCGGGACCACATATCGCGGGTGTGATGGCTTTGTTGAAGCAAAAACACAATACTTTAAATCCTTATGAATTAAAGTCTGTTCTTTTAGGACACGGCAAGGTCATTGCTGATGCCGATAAAAAAGTTTACTCCGTAAGCAGACAAGGTGCTGGACGAGTGCAAGTGGCGGAATCTTTAAATGCCAAACTTGTGACGCTTCCGTCGACACTTTCTTTCGGTCTGACTGACGTCGAAAAGCAAAAAACACTGGTACAGCAAATCACTCTTAAAAACATCAGCACTGAAACTCTCACTTTGAAACCACAGTGGAAAGGTTCTGCGGCATTGCAGGTGCTTGCTCCAAGCGTGACTTTGTCCGCCGGAGAATCAAAAACGATCTCTATCACAGCGAAAGTCATTGCCGCTTCTATGAAGAGCGCCAATGATGAGCTGGATGGGTTCTTGATTTTCGCAACTGACAAAGAAACTATTGCTCAGCTTCCCGCTTTGGTAGAGGCCCGTCAGATCTCACAAATTAGCGCAACATCTGTTGTTGTTCACTCCACGTCCGAAGCTGACAGTGCTGGCAGCCTAGCTGAAGTGCAAATTCAGAATAAAGGTCTTAATAAGGGTGAAGCATACTTGTTCAATTTATTGGGCACAGATTCACGCAAAAAAGATAGTAAGCCTGATCTGGCCCATAACAAAAATTGCGACATGCAGTCTGCAGGTTACCGTGTGATTGAAAAAGACGGTCAACGCATTCTGCAAGTTGCAGTGAAACTTTATGAGGGTATGACCACTTGGAATCGCTGTGAAGTGAACGTTCAAATTGATTCGAACAATGACAACAAAGCAGATCAAGAAATTGCCGGCCTTCCACAATCTAGCCTTCCTGGCTTGACTGGTGAGGATTTTGTCAGCTTGCTCTTGGATGGAAATCAGGCCCGTGAAATGCGCAAACTATTTGAAGTCGCTTTCGCAACGTCGCCAGATACTGCTAAGGAAGACTATACGAAGGCCATTGTCGATCAACGCAGCATGGGTGTTTTCGATAACTCCACACTGGCGATTATCGAAGCTGATATCTCGTTGCTATCAATTTCAGATACCGGTGAATTGAATATCAAGGTTTCAACGACCCATGAAGATTCTGGTGCCGTTGAGTACGACGACTACCTGGGTAAACAAGACATTTCATGGCAGAAAATTTCTGTCGATAAAATGGGACAGTCTTTTGCTCAACTTCCTGAGGTTATCGAACTGAACGGACAAGAGACTGTCACAGTACCTGTACTAAAAGGTTATGGGTCAGGAGATCTGATCTTGTATGCCCCTCAGAATAAATCAGTACGCGACACCGTACTGGAAGATACGCAGTCCCAAGTTATACCGGCGACTTACCAAGAGTAATTCACAATTTCCAATCTTAGCGAAGGCCACTGCTCTCAAACGCAGTGGCCTTTTATTTTCTGCGAATTTAGAAAAACTGCTCCATATCTATATCGCCACTCCCCACCAAAATCGTCCGTTCTTCGGGATGTCGCTCAAACCATCTTTTCACATAGGGGCAAGTGGGAATGATCTGTACCTTCTCTGCCTTTGCCTGCTTGATGGCCTCTCGCACCAGTTGATCCGCGATGCTCCGACCTCGTGATTCATGGGGGACCTCAGTACTGTACAAATCATACGCATTGTCGGCAGCCCGGCGGTAAAGAATCACAGCATCTCCGCCATCCACCGCAGTCACAAATTTATGTTTTTCCATATCGTTTTGGATATCCATTTTTCCTCCAGAACCGAACCTCATTAGGTTACGAAGAATCCCCGCCACAAACAACGGTCGCCACTATTTGCTGCCAGACTGCACGCGCCAAAGTCTTTTTCTATGACTTATCAATTTGTTCTTATATAGTTTCCCTATGAAGTACCTGCTGTTTCTGATTATCGCGCTGATCTGCCATTGTTCTTTCGCACGGAAATCTTCGTATAATCCTCTTCGTTTTGGCATCAATACAGACTTTGCAATGCCTTTAGTGCAAATCAAACGCAATGACCCGCCTCAGCTACAGAACGGAATTTTGAAGGATCTTGGAGAGGCTCTTAGTAAGGAAATGAAGTTGAAACCCGTTTGGGTGCTACTACCGAAAAAACGTGTGGCTCCGTCTTTACTTTCCAGCGACGCCAGCATCATCTGTCATATTAATGAAGTCTGGCAGCCTGCCCTAAAGGAAAAAGCTCTGTGGAGCCATGACCTTTATCGCGCCACCAATGTGATCGTCTTTACAAAAAAGAAGGTCATCCGAAGTGTGCAGGATCTGAGCGGAGAACGCATCGGAACAGTTTTAAATTTTATCTATACAAATTTGGATCCTCATTTTGCAAAAGGTGATATCAAAAGAGAAAACGGTCCCAATAATGAAAGCAATATTCAAAAGCTTATTCACGACCGCATTAGCTACATCGTGATGTCGAACTTAGAATTTAATTATTATAAAAAAATACACCCGCAATTAAATTTTGCCGATTTGGGCATGGATACTGTCACGACCAAATGTGCTCTCTCTCGCAAAGGCGAGGTGTCTTTAGCCCAGGTCAACAAAGCCATCGATGCCATTAAAAAGAATGGCACTTTGGATCGAATATTAACGTCCTATTAAACGAGTGATCTTCAACGCTGGCACAGAATCAAGGGACAACGAGCAAAAACTTAAAACCGCAGATATTGAGACGACCGAAGCTTACACCCTCATGCTATTGCGCACGATTCAATTTGAGGAAAAATAGAAAACCAATTGCCGACATGTGAGGCAGTCATTGAAAATTACTCATACTTTAGAGGCAATTAAAGGCATGACTTTGCCCCCAAAATCAGATAACTAGCCCTCATGAGCGACATTCAAACGACCCTGACAAATGCCCCGAAAGCCCTTCCTCCATCTGACAAACTTGGATTTGGTCAATACTTCACAGACCACATGTTCGTAGCCAAGTATATGGAAGGCAAAGGCTGGTATGACGCCCAAATTCTTCCCTACGGTCCCCTGCCATTAGATCCTGGCGCTTCGGTATTCCACTATGGCCAGGCTTTGTTTGAGGGCATGAAGGCTTTCCGTCAAACTGATGGAAAAGTGGTATTCTTTAGACCCGAGTTCAATCATACGCGCATGGTTGCCGGCGCTGAGCGCATGTGCTTGGAAGCTCCGCCTTTGGATCTATTCATGAAAGGTCTTCACGAACTTGTGAAGGTTGATGAACGTTGGATTCCGAAGGAACCAAATACTTCTTTGTATATTCGCCCTACTTTGATTGGAACTGAATCCTTCTTAGGCGTTCGTCCTTCCCGTGAAACCATGTTCTTCATTTTGCTATCGCCTGTGGGTTCTTATTACTCTGAAGGCAGCAAGCCTATTAAAATCTGGACGGAAGAAACATACCTTCGCGCAGCTCCTGGTGGCCTAGGTGCCGTGAAAGCTGGAGCCAACTACGCTTCCAGCTTGAAAGCAGCTCTTGAGGCTAAGAAAAAAGGTTATGCTCAAGTCTTGTGGTTGGATGTTGAGCACGCTGGCATTGAAGAAGTCGGCACGATGAATGTCTTCTTCGTTTTCAAAAACGAAATTGTCACTCCGGCATTGAACGGCAGCATTTTAAATGGTGGAACCCGTGATGCGATCATTGAATTGCTTCACTCTAAAGGTCTTCCTATTATTGAAAGACGCATCACAATTAAAGAAGTTATTGAGCGCCTGCAAAAGGGCGAATTGCTTGAGGCCTTCGGAACAGGAACTGCCGCAGTGATTTCTCCGATTGGAGAGCTTTTCTATCAAGGCAAAGACTGGGTCATCAACGGTGGCCAAACCGGCGATTTGAGCACAAAGCTTTACACTGAAATCACATCCATTCAGCGCGGCGAGATGCCTGACACACAAGGTTGGATCAGCCCTCTGGTTTAAAAGCCAGAGGAAGTGCTATTCTTGAGCACTCTAATCTCCTCGAAGAACCCCTGGTCGAGAATTTGTGTAAAGAAAAGATTCCCGACCTAGAGTTGTAAGCACTTCTGCAATTAGGCATTTTGATTTCTTTTTCGTGTCCATCTTTTGAAATAGGCCTCACCATAAAAATGCGAGGAGGTGCCTATGGAACGAACGGCTTCAGCCTATTGGCGAGGATCTCTGCAACGCGGTCGTGGGGACGTCACAACCGCCAGTGGAGTTTTAAAAAATATCCCTTATTCTTTCGCTACCCGTTTCGAAAATGCACCGGGTACCAACCCCGAAGAACTGGTCGCGGCGGCCCATGCCAGCTGTTTTGCCATGGCTCTTTCGGGCGCATTAAATAAAGCCGGATATGAAGCGAAAGCTTTGGATGTTTCCGCAACGGTGACGATTGAAAAAGACGGCACCGGCTTCAAAGTCACCTCGTCAAAACTTAAACTGCGTGCCCAAGTTCCTGGTATAGATGCAGCTCAATTTAGCACCATCACAGAGGATGCGAAAAAGAACTGCCCTATTTCTAAACTGCTCAATGCTGAAATCACTTTGGAGGCTCGGCTTGAAGGCTCTCAAGCAATTTCTTCAAAGCCCAGTAACAACCAACAAAGTTCCGCTGTCTAATGCTTGTCTAAGAACAGTCTAATGACTGAGATCTAAAACTCCAGCGTTATCGGACGCCAACTTTCCGAGAGCGCTGAGGTCCATCTCTCCAAAGCCGCGGGCCATAGCCGTGAGAACTTGATCATGGACCAAGCTTGCCATGGGTAAGGGGCTACCCGCCTCTGCGGCCGCACTTTGGGCAAGACGTATATCTTTCAGAGCCAACGGCAAACCAAATCCCACTTTTTTGTCGTAGGACTTGTTAACGATCATTCCGCCATAATTCTTAAACAACGGAGCTGAGAACAACGAGCTGGTCATGGCTTCTAGGAACATCTTCTGATCCAAGCCGGATTTTTCTGCCAACGCTAAGGACTCGGATAAAATCTGAATATTTGAAATCAACATAAAGTTTCCAAGAATCTTGGTGAGATGAGCATGGGCCGGACTTTCACCGATATGAAAAACTTTTTGCGCTAAGGCTGCGAACACTCGCTTACAACTTTTGAGGACCTGTTCATCGCCCCCCGCCATAATAAATAATTTCCCAGCCTCTGCCAATTCGGGACGACCAAAAACCGGAGCTCCGACTAAAAAGCAATTTACCATCTTGTGATCAACATCCATGTGCTCAGCCAATGAGGGGCTGATCGTACTCATGCAAATATGAATCGCACCGGGTTCGAGATGTCGCAAAAAACCCCTCTCGCCATAGACCACGCTTTCGACCGCTTTATCATCAGAAAGCATTGAGATGATGATGTGGCAGTCGCTAAGGTCCGCCGGGGTTTGCACAAGATTGGCTCCCTGGGCAACTACCTCCGTCGCCGCAGAGGGAGTGCGATTGTAAACACTTAAATCGAATCCCGCGTGAATCAGCCTTGCGGCCATTTTAGAACCCATGTGACCGAGTCCCATAAATCCGATTTTCATTGCAGCCTCCTTCTGTTTCCCTCTAGCATAATAACATTATGGGGGATTCTATGAACCAACGAGCAAACAAAACATGCGTACTACATTTGGCTTTAACTTTGTCTCTACTTAGCTTGGCTGGCTGTGCGACTCTTCGTCCAACAAATATTAGTAATGTGCCAAGAATCAATGTGGCAAATGTCAAAGTTCCGCCTCTTAAAAACATTCCTCAAAAGACGGTCAGCATAAACATCCTGGACAACCGCGATACCGAATACCGCCAAAACACAGAAGCTTTGCAGGCCGAACTGCGTAGAGCCGTCACACTCACTCTAAAGTCCCAAGGGATCTCAGTGAACTCAACGTCTACTAACGTTCTTTTGCTGTCGGTTCAGAACCAACAGGTGGGCGAGTATAAAGACGGTTGCGTAAAAATGAATGGGATGTTGGCGATTCCACAGGTTGCAAATCTTTATTCAGATGCGACGTCTTGCTTTGAAATGAAAAGTCCCGTCAGCTCTGTTTCCATGGGCAGCGACATCAATCAGGCCTATGAAATGGCTCTGACAACGGTCTTCCAAAACTTCAGCGCGAATTTACAAAAACTGAATCCTGCTAAAAAGTAAAGAACCGAGATAAATTCAAAAATGAGAAGGAGGCTTCGATGCCAAATGAAAAACAGTTTTACCTGCAAAAGAAGAAACTGTCCTCTTTCTCAACTCGCGGCGAGGATTTCACAAAACTAAATGCCGATGAGCTGGAGTTCAGAACCCGTCGCCTTGGAGAGCGCTTGGCGGATCTTCAAGAAGTCATTTTCGCCCAAAGCAAACATAAAATTCTTATCGTCCTTCAAGGCATGGACACATCTGGCAAAGATGGCACTGTAAAACATGTATTCGGTGCAACCAATCCCCAAGGTGTGCGTGTTGTTTCTTTCAAGGCGCCCACGGAGCTAGAACAATCCCACGACTATCTTTGGCGGATCCACAAAGAAATTCCCGGCAACGGCGAATTGACCATCTTCAATCGAAGTCACTATGAAGATTATGTGGTTCCGCGAGTGCACAAGACCTTGCCAGCCCCATTGGTCGAAGATCGCCTAGAAGATCTTCGCGCCTTTGAGTCGATGCTCGTTCGCGAGAATACAATCTTATTCAAATTCTTTTTGCATATCAGCCGAGACGAACAATCAAGCCGTTTGCAAGTTCGTCTTGAGAATAAAAACAAACACTGGAAGTTTTCACTGAGCGATCTGACCGAACGTCGTTACTGGAAAGAATATCACGAAGCCTATGAAAAAGTGATTCACTTCACGCACAATAAGCATGCTCCTTGGATGGTCATCCCGGCGGATAACAAGCTTATTCGAAATTATATCATCTCAAAAATTTTGGTGGACCGCCTTGAAAGCTTGAAACCAAAACTTCCGCAGTTTGATGCCAACGTCATCCGACAACTCAAAGCCGAGGCCGCACGACTTCTGCACAAGAAAAAGAAGCCTTTAAAAAAATAAAAGAAAAACAAAGGACAATTTTCACCTGTTCTTAGAATGAAAATTGTCTGCCTGAGTGCATATCGGCGTTATACAAAAAGATCTTCACCGAACTTTGAATTATTTTTGAGCGAGATCAACTATTGGCAAGGAGGCCATCGTGAAAAAAATAATTCTTTCGACTGTTCTATTCTTCATGGCGGGTATTTCATCCGCTTATGCGCAAAATCAAAGCGATATGAACCAGCAAAGTTCTGAGGAAGCCGTAGTGCAGCCTTACCTAAGAAGCTGCGACTCCCCTTATCTTGGTCACAATGAAACCTGTATGAGCAATACCAATAGTTGTCCCGGTGGCTATCAATTCAGCCAGGCCAATTATTGCTGTGACAGCAGCGGCAATCACTACCGCTGTGGAACTGTTTGTAAATCTATTTACGGTGGTGGAGGACATTAGATCTAAAGATTCATTAAGAAAGGCCCCTGCAGAAGGGGCTTTCTATTTTTAGCTTCACAGATTTATAAATTTCGAGACTTAAACATCTTTCGATAGCTATCCCTCCAGACCATGGTCTAATTCAACTCGCTTCAAAAGTGATGAAATGCACAAACAACCCTTCTTACATTCATGATTGAAAATAGAACTATTAAAGATAAGACGGTCCACGACATGTTAAGAAGATCTGCCTTAATCCTCTTGTTTCTTCTTCCCTGCGTCCTGATATGGACCGAGATCACTTTATATTCAGGGAACAGTCTCTATCGTCATCCAGAATGGATTATCGCCAAAAGAATGCTCGCATTCACCGTCGTGGGAACAGATGAATTCCTTCTCTCTCGATCTTCCGTTGCACAGAATAAAATTCAATTGGGGAAATGGTGGGGATTTCAAGAGATCACCTACAGAAAGCAGCTCACACCTAAAAAAATTCATCTCGAGGCGACATTGGATGAAAATGCCTATCTCTACGTTCTTTTCGGAGACTCCAAACGTCAGGTCGGTCTTCGCGTCAGCAACTATACAAATAAGCCCACAGCTCTTATTACAGCCTCCCCGCAAGGAGAAATCTTCAGCGAGAAGCCACTTAACACAACCACTTCTAAAGGCCGTCACGACCTCGAATTTGAGTGGAACTCAGAGCAAGTAAAAATATGGCTCGATCAATCTATTGTTTATGAAGGTAACCAGTTCCCGGAGCAGGGACAGTTGACTCTTCGTGGTGGCCGAGAAAATGTTCGCATCGATCGCCTACAAATTGAAGAACGTAACGGCACTGTTCATAATGAAACTGTCCGAAATACTCAAAAAGGAGTTCAGATCCTTGCTCTGATCGCCACATTCTTCCTGATTATCGGCCTTATATTTTTATTCTTGAAAAACAAAAAGACGGCCCTGTTCACTTACTTGACTGTTTTATTTACGGCGAGTCTCATCGGAGTAAGCTACTATCTCTTTGATTTGTATGCCTGGTCTTCCATTGAACAAAGTCACTTAACCAAACCTCTTCCTGGGCAAAAAGGTTTGAAATCCTTTGCCTTGGAAGTCGTCGGTATAATTTCTTTAATAGCATTGGAAGTTTGGGTGGCGTAAGCCCCATCAATCAAGATGGTAACATAGCCATGGGAAAACCTTCTCGCCGTTACAACGAAAGGCCTCTATTTTGCGATTCTTCGCCGTTGGGCCTGAGAGCTTTAAAAACGGTTCAAAATACCGCCTGCATTAACGAACCGAAAAAGGGCCTTCGTGTCTTATTCATTGGGACATCCCAAACTATTGGAGCCGGGGCCGAAAATATCCATCAGACTTTTTTTGCATTGATTCACGGCTATTTGCAAAGCCGTCTGAATACATCTCTTGAATCTATGAACATGGCGATCTCTGGTTCTCATGCAAAGGAGCTTATTCAAAAGTATTACGAAGTTTATCAGCCGTTTTCCCCCGACGTAGTCATAATCAACTTGGCCTTTAACGACAAACCAGAACAAATGCGTGAGCAGTTACCACAGTTTATTAAAACACTTCGTTCCGAAGGAAGGCAGGTCCTGCTTATTCAGGAGGCCACCAACCCTGAAGATCCTGCGGGAAACAAAGATAACAGAGATGCGCTGACACTCATCGGAAGTGAGCAGAGTGTCCCGCTCCTCCTGCTTCACGAATATCTAAACGATTTAGCGACAGTAAAAAAGGGAATGCTTTGGTGGGATGCCGTTCATTTAACCCCCTTCGGTCAAAAATTGGCTGGGGACTGGTTGGGTCCTAGAATCCTGGATGCAATCAACAAAAATATTCCGGATCACCACAAGAAACAAAAATAAAAAAGGCTTCGGTCAGACTTATTACCCACAATTTTTAGAAAGATTGCTAGATGTAGTAAGACTTTTGAGAAGCCCTTTTTTTATGTTTCTATTTCTTAGTTTTTAACATTTACAGTCTGATGAGCACTTTCAACAACAGCATCCATGCTGTTAGTTTTCACATGACCCACATACCAAATTTCATATTTTCCATTTGGTACCAAATTGGTTCTCCAGCCCATGGTCATTTTAGCCGGAACAACGTTTGCCGATCTGATCTCTTCTTTGCCATCAGGTCCACGGCGATGAAACTCGATGGAGCTCAAAGGAACAGAGCTGGAAGTCGTGGTAATATCCATCTCGATTCTCTCACTCAAATCTTTACTTAAATCGACGTCCTTGCCTTTAAATGAAATACTCATTTGCGGTTGTTGATTGGCAACATAGAAGAAATGCCTTTCTGACGTGCCAATTTTTTCTCCACGATTGTTCAAAGCAAAGAATTGCACTTCGTAACGACCATCCGCCAAGGAACTGACATCTAAATTCTGAGCGCAATTGCCACCCGAACAGCTTAGATTAGCCACCGCCTGATTTTGCGAATTATAAATTCCCACGGACACTGAATCCGTTGCCGAGAACGACGAGAAACCTTTCACAGGAACAGAGCCGGTGAAGTAAGCATAGTCCGCTGGAGATTCCACAGACACTCCGCCAGCCAAGGTTGGAACATTGTAAAGCCATGTTTCATCGCCGACACCTGATTCGTCGTCATAGGCAACATAGCCGAAGCCTTTATCTCCCCACTCTTCACTCCAGCTATTACGAATAATGAAGGCATTTTTCGAATCATCATAACCGACGATTGAAATGGCGTGACCACCCATGTAATCACCGTCTGTGTGTTTGTAAACTCCCCCCGCATAGGCCATGAAGTCCGCGTACACCGTCAAAGTTGTGACGACGGGCCCTTGTTGCAAGGCTTGCTTCACTGCCTGAATATTTTGCGAACCCCTTGTTGGTGTTGAAGAGCCTGAGATTTTAAAACTTCTTTGTGAAGCATCTGGACATGTTGCGCGACAAGCAATGTCTTGTCCGGTCGCTCCAGAAGTGTAAGGCATGCACGCTTCATCTGGAATCCCAGAACTTTGCAAATATCTTGCGGCACTTGCTGGCATCCAGCCAAAATTACAACCGCCGCCACCACATGCGAACAAGTGTTGCGGTGAAAACTTCACGTTGAAGTTTGGAAACAGCGAAGAAATTTTGTACTGAGTTTAAAGGACACCGACTGCCGCAAAAGCGACACAACTTCCGCAATTGCCTTGATCCAAAATCGGCGAAACCCAATTTTGACCATCCTTATTTCTCCAGTCCAGTTGCGACGGCAAATTAGCGGCAATATGGGTTTCAGAGGTCATGAATTGAGCATCCACCGCCCCTTCACGATGAAGCCCCATTCTGTGCCGAGCCTCTTGCTTCGAAAGATCTGTCAGAGAGTTTGAACGGGCCGTCCATTCTCCACCTGTCTTTTGAATTTTTTGATTGAGTTGCTGTACGTTCAAAAGCCCTGCTTGTCCCGTTTGAGAAAGCAAAAGCGCTGCGATTAGAATAAGTGTTCTCATTCCGTCCCCCATACAGACTATTTCAAATTAAAAATTGTTAAGTGACAACAACAATTGCTTAAAAAAACAAACATGCCTTCCGTGCCATCGACTTCGAATCAAGGACTGGGTTCAAAGTAATTTGGAGCAGGAGGTGGTTTGCTATGCAAACGTCTTTCGTAATCCAGAAGAATTTCTTGAACTTTTTTATTATCAAAATGTGCGATGGCATCTTCGATCAAAAGACTTTCTCGATCTCGACCCACCGTCAACAAAGCCGCGACTCGCTCATCATCATAGAAGGCCACAGCGAAATCATTGGTATCCAAATCACCAAAAACTTCCATGCGATCGAAGCCTTCTCCATTGCCCACATAGCCAAGACTGGTGTCATAATGTTGAGTCCAAAAGAACGGCACTTCTTGAAATTTGACTTCATCCCCCAACATATTTAATGCCGCCACTTGCCCTTGCCGCTCGGCCACTTCCCAGTGTTCTACCCGTATGTGCTTATTACTATGAGGATCTGGCCAGCGCGCAATATCGCCCGCCGCAAAGATCCCCGAAATAGAGGTCTCTAAGAACTCATTCACCAAAACACCTTTATCAACTTTGCAACCCGCTTGTTCCGCTAATAAAGTGTTTGGACGAACTCCCGCTCCGACGATCACAAAGTCACATTGGACAGACGTCCCATCATCCAGAACGACACTGCGAGGGCGGACCTCTTTGATCCCGTGACCTAAATGAAAATGCACACCGTGCTCTTCATGCAACTTCTTTAAGTGACTGGCGACATGAACTCCGACAACTTTAATCAACGGCAATTCCTCAGGAGCGATGACATGAACTTCCAAGTTCCGTTCTCGTAAAGCCGCCGCCGCTTCCAAACCAATAAAGCCTGAACCAATAAAGGCCACGGTGTTGGCCCAAGTCGTGCGATCAATAATATGTCGACAATCTTTTAAAGAGCGCAGGACATAGACATGGTCTTGTCCAATTCCTGGAATTTTTGGCACAACTGGAGTACTTCCTGTTACCAACAAACACTTATCAAATTTCAAAGTTCGTCCGTCTGCCAAAAAAACGTGTTTGCGTCGACTATCGATTTTCATCACTTTCGCGTTCAGTTCAATTTGAATATTGTGTTTGCGATAAAACTCTTGCCCCCACAATGGGATCCACTCATCCGGGGCACTGCCCGCAAGATAGTCTTTAGATAAATTTGTTCGATCATAGGGAAGAGCCTCATCTTCACTAAGTAAATGAATAACTCCCAGAAAACCTTTGCGACGAAGCATCACAGCGGCAGCCGCCCCTGCGGCACCTCCACCGATGATGATGAATTGCTGTTTTTCAGTTCCTTCGCGCTTTTCAAGCAAGGCTTTGCGTTTGCCCGTGACAAAAACTTTGTCGTCGCGAACTTCGATACTCCAACAAGAAATCGGAGTTAATGCCGGAGCTTTTAAAGCTTCCCCAGTCCGCAAACTAAAAACGGCATGATGCCAAGGACAGTGAACCGTATCGCCGACAATCAGGCCCTCGTTAAGTGGACCTCCGTAATGTGTGCAGTGGGCACCCACTGCGTAAAACTCATCCTCAATCTTACTTAGCAGAACAGCCTTGTCACCCACATGTCCCAAAAGACTTTCGCCCTCGGCAATGAGTTCAATCGAAACACCCTTTGAAAAATCAGGCCCCGAAAGCTCCGCACTGATGCCCATGTGGCCTCCTTGAAATGAGAAGGAAAAACCAAAACAGCGACACAAGAACATTCTAGTTTTTTTCAAAGAAGGACAGCAGGACTGGCAATGATATATGCATAAAAACATCACTTCCCAGGACCTCGACCCGCACGCTCACAAAGTCTGTGTTTCATTTTGAGAAATGAAGAATTCTTCAGCAAAGACCCCTCAATCTTCCACCCTCATATTCCGAAATATAGAGGTACATCGGACCTAACGAGCAGGCATTGAATCCGGAGGCTGACGTTGAAACAGTGGGTAAAAAAACTTGTCGACCAACTTGATATGGACTGGGGCTCTTCATCTGATGCGAAGAAGTCGGAAGCTCCCGTTCTGTCTGAAGAACGCGCAACAATCGTGTATATGCTCGACATCTACAACAAGAATCTCTTTGAAGTTCCTAAACACCAAGTGCGTAAAGTCCGTTCGAAAATTGACAGCTTTGCAAAAGGTGTTGTGCATGCGCAAAATCAGGACAAATTGAATGACACTCTTTTTGAGCTTCGTCAGTTCTTTTCTAGTTACCGCATTGACGAGTATTCTTTCGTGCAAAATACCATTGATGATTTCAAACGCATCATCTGGGAGTTCGCAGATCACTTAAGCGAAGAAGTCACCTCAGAGACCTATGCGCAAAGTGATATGGATAAAAGCTTGGCGCAGCTTCGTGAAGCAGTCGAGTCGAACTCAGTTGAAGAATTGCGTGCAAAATCACGTGAGTTTATTGATTTGTATCTGAAGAGCCAAACGACTTCCAATGAGCGTCGCTCGAAACGTATGGAAGCCGTAAAAAAGAATCTTTCCAGCGTGAAGCGCCAGCTTTTGGAAGCCAATCAAACAATGCGTCGTGACCATCTGACTGGGGCTCACAATCGTCGTAGTTATGATGAGCAAATCAAACGTTATTTGCAATTGAACGAATTAGATAAAGACCCTATCACATTGGTGATGCTCGATATCGACTTCTTTAAAAAGATCAATGACAACTACGGACACGATATTGGTGACTTCATTCTGCAAGAGGCCGTTCGCATGTTGCAGGAAAGTTTCTCCCGCGAAGAAGACTTCATCGCCCGCCTTGGCGGCGAAGAGTTCGCTGTGATCCTTCCAGGTTGCGATTCCAAAGCAGCTTCCAAAATTGTCGACGATGCCATGGCTCGCATTCGCAAAGAAGTCTTTATCCATGGCAATCACCAGATTCGCTTCACAGTGTCCATGGGCATTGCACAGTTGATCCCCGGGGAAAACGCCGACACTTGGTACAAACGCGCCGATGGCGCTTTGTATGAATCAAAGTCCACGGGTCGCAACAAGTACACGATCGCTGGTCCCACTGTCATAAAAAAAGCGGCCTGATCAACTTTTAGACGGCTGTCTACTCATAGATGGTGACTACAAAAGCTTGGACACTCGTCCGAGCTTTTTTTATGTTTAAAAGAATCTAGACACTCATGGCGTTTTTTCAGACGAGGACCGTTTTAACAGAGTCTCAAGCTGGTCCACTCATTGCTCTAGCGATAGGGCATGAAGACAAACGTAAAAGTAACCAAAAAATTCATCGGCCTTTCTCTGGGACTTCTTCTGACTTCATCTTCATTCACGGCTCCAGCCCAAGACAATCGCAGCAAAGACATTGTCATTGCGATCATCGATACCGGCGCAGAGATCAACCATCCACTTATTAAAGACAATATTTGGGAAAACCCCAAAGAAGTTGTTAATGGCATCGACGATGACGGCAATGGATTTGTCGACGACGTCCACGGATGGAATTTTGTTTCTCATAATAATGAACTGACAGACAACAACGGTCATGGCACTCACATTGCGGGGATCATTCAACAACGCACGCAAAGCCCTCATGTCAAATACATGATCTTAAAATACTTTGATAGCGGCAAAAACGGAGAAGACAATGTCTCTGCCACTGTGAAAGCCATTCAATACGCGACTAAAATGAAAGTCGACATTATTAATTACTCTGGCGGAGGTTATGATCGCAACCCCACCGAAGAGAAAGCAATCCGTGAAGCGCAAAAACAGGGTATTCTTTTTGTGGCAGCAGCAGGAAATGGCGGTTTGAATACAGATACATTCGGCTATTACCCGGCCAGCTACAAAGTGAGCAATATTATTTCCGTGGCGGCCATGGATTCGCAAAAGCGTTTAATCGCCAGCAGCAACTATGGCTCACACTCTGTTGATATTGCCGCTCCAGGAAAACGCATCATGTCTTCTCTGCCTGGAGGTCAATATGGATATATGACTGGGACATCGCAGGCGACCGCTTGGGTGACCGGCTTGGCTGCGAACTTAATGCTGAAAAAGAAGACCTATGTTCCTGAAGAAATCAAAAGACAACTTGAAAACCAAGGGACACGGGATTTGACCTTGGCCAACAAGACTAAATCTCAGGTGCGCATTTCCGCTTTACAAGATCCGGGCTCCAGCCTATAAAAAAAACTTGAGCACTCTCAAGTTTGACCCAGCAGGGCCCTTTCCTTTAATGACCTACGACGATTGCACCTATCAAGAGGCGCAAGAGCACTCTGTTGAAGTCGACAATTGGTTGGGCTTTCAAACTGCGGAAGTTGAGAACTCACTGCTCTCTTCACAAGACTACAATGTCCAGGCTGACAAAGACATTCCTGTGCAATTCTGGCGCGGGCTCCCCGTCCAGGCTTTGCAAACACCCTATTCAGAAATTCGTTGGATTTTAAATTTGCTCAATTTAAAACCCAACGAGACTGTCGTCGATTTGGGCTGCGGTTATGGGCGCATGGCTTTCGTGATTGGCAAGCATCATCCTGACGTGAACTTCGTGGGCTACGAACTGGTCGCGGAACGCGTTGCCGAGGGCAATCGCGTCTTAGGCTGCTTCGACTATCCTCGGTCTAAAATTCTGACCCAAGATTTGACGGCCCCTGATTTCATTCCCCTCAAAGCAAAGCATTATTTCTTGTTCGATTTTGGCAGTGCCGCAGCCGTTGACAAAGCTTTGGAGGATCTAAAGAAGATCGCCAAAGGACAATCAATCAATATTGTCGCGCGCGGCCGCTATATCCGACATCGCATTTATCAAGCTCACCCTTGGCTTTCATCCATCAATGAACCGCAAGTTCACGACACCTTCACTATCTTCACCTCTTAAAAATTTGTTTTCTTACACAATTTTATTTGCTTGGTTGTGAAGCTTAAATTTTCTTCGCGATACTTAAACCATGAATGTAAATGGATTGGGTGGCGTCTTCATCAAAGCGCAAAACCCGGAAAAACTTTATCACTGGTATGAACGAAACCTCGGTCTTCAACGCAATGACGAGGGCGGCTTTATCATTCCCGCAGAAAGAATGCTGCCGGACTATACAAGGGTCAGCTTTCTTCCCGTTGATACCAGCTATTTTTCTCCGTCTAAATCCCCTTGCATGCTTAATTTTCAAGTCGATGACCTCGCACCTGTTCTGACCACCCTTGCTGAAAATGGTGTGCGCATCGAAGATCATCTTTCAGAAAGCGAATATGGACGCTTTGCCTGGGCTTTCGATCCTGAAGGCAACAAAATTGAATTTTGGGAACCGCGCCCGATCTTCTACAATCCCATTGATATTGGCGAGCCGGACTGATCATACTTTTGACAATCACGTAAAAGACTCCCTTTCCAAGTTCTAAGGAATGATGCCTGACAACTAGTTGGATTTGGCCCTTCATATTCTGGCAAAGCCTTTGCTTCGCCACTTAGAATGAAAGTTCTTTTACGTATACTCATTTTGACCGCCACCCTGCTTTGCTCTGCGTTTCTTGAAAGCGCCCTTGCTGAACAAGTTGATCTTCTTCCCCTTCAAACAGAAGTTAAAAATCAAAAAGATCGCGATACCTGTGCCTACTTCGCTGTTTCGGCTTTGATCGAAAGCACACTTAAGAACTTCAACGGAAATGACTATGATGTTTCCGAAGAGTTCGAGGTCTTCCGCAATAAGATCATCCACTCTTGGCGCCCCGAAGTTGAATTCGGAGACACCTACCGTGTTCTGCAAAATCTTAGCAATGACATGTATTTCTATTCTGAAGGCAGTCTTGCTTATCAAGAAAAAAGCATCGACTTCACGAAACCCCTCGATCCCCGTGACGCGGCCTTCTTAGATGTGCGCCAGTCCAACGCCCCTCGAGTGGAATTTCGCAGTCTCAAGTTCAAGCAATTAACACAGATGTGGGTTCGTAAACCTTGGTCAACTCTTGCCATGGAAGAGATTAAACAAAAACGCCCCGTTGTTGTAACTCTGCAAGTGGCCTTGCCCTACGTGAACGATAAAAAAGGCACGGTCAGCATGACTCCGGCGATCAACGCAGAATGCTCTAGCGGCAAGATCTCTTGTGGTGGGCATGCAGTTTTACTTGTGGGATATGACAGTGAAAAGAAAGTCTTCCTATTTAAGAACTCTTGGGGGCCTGACTGGGGCAACAAAGGGTATGGCTATGTGACCTTTGATCATGTCGATGGTTATTCTGACCAACTGCTTACAGCGTATTTTGACAAACTCTCATCCCCTTTCGTGAGAGAACGTACCCCATAACCTAAAATAGGATCATGAATCCCATGACAGCAATGAACTCTTTCCCGGAAAAAAAGTGGTACGAGCTTTTCAGTAACAAGGCCCGTGTTATCTATCCGCATTCGGACCCATCCCATGATTACTTGCACATTCTAAGAGTTGTGAATACCGCGAAGAGTTTATGTCTTTCGGAAAATGCAAAATGGGAAGTGGTCATGCCGGCGGCCTTTTTCCACGACTTCGTCAATGTTCCCAAAGGAGATCCAAGACGTCCCTATGCTTCAAGAATCTCCGCTGAAGCCGCCTTGGAGTATTTACGGTCTGTTCACTATCCTGAAGAATACTTCGAAGACATTCGCCATGCGATTGAAGCTCACTCGTATAGCGCCAATATCAAGCCCGAAAGTATCGAAGCGAAGATAGTTCAAGATGCAGATCGCTTGGACAGTTTGGGAGCGATTGGAATTGCCCGTTGCTTTGCGACCTCGACATTGATGAGTCGCCCCTTCTATTCAGAAGAAGATCCCTGGGCTACAAATCGTGACCTAGATGACAAAAGCTTCGGTATCGATCACTTCTATATCAAATTATTTAAGCTGGTTGATCACCTGAATACAGAGACCGCAAAAAAAGAAGGCGAGCATCGCATCGCCTTCATCAAAACTTACCTGGCGCAAATTAAGCGCGAGATTTAAAAACTGCATCACTAACACCACACAATGGTGCCAGTTTTTACTTTTTTTGTTCGTCGAACATAGAAGCCACAGATCCGTCAACAATACCGGCTTTCTGTACGAACTCTTTCATAAGAACAGCTAGAGTCACTGTTTTCTCAGAAGGCATTTTCAACAATGTCTCGATCATGTCTTCCTGGAGAGCTCGAGGAATCTGCGCCAGCTTGCCTTCTCCGTCTGGAGTTAGTGACACAACAACTTTGCGCGAATCCAACTTCGACGTTGTTCTTTGCACCAGCTTTTGTTCTTCAAGCTTCTTGACGACAACAGAGACAGAACTTTGATGTGTTACCGTTCTATTGGCAAGATCGTTAATGGAAAGACCCGGTTCATCTTTTAGTTTCTTCAGTACAAAAATCTGTGCGGCACTAAGACCGAGATCTTTTTCAAATTGACTGGAAGAAACGCGAAGTGCTTTGAAGATGTGACGGATATAATCCATAACCTCTCCAATTTCGGGACGGGCTTCAGGACTGAGATCGGCTACAGAGTCTTTGTGCTTCATTGATATTAATTTAGAACCATCGCTTGATCACAAGCAACATCATTTTACATGCGTTCACATACATGAATCCCAAGTGAGATTTGAATTGTTTGGATTGTGTTTGGAAAATATTTTTTCCACATTCCCTTAACACATCTAAAGTGCTATAACGACAATCGCCTCTGGCAGTCCTAGAGTCGAAGCTCCAGGAGCCTCAGAGAAATCAATTTTATACGAACGAAGTGCTATTGAATTTTCAGACAACCAACTCACTTTGGAACCATAGAGCGAGTCCCCTACAATCGGAAATCCATGGCAACTCAGATCGAAACGCAATTGATGAGACCTGCCTGTCACCGGCTGCAAATCCCACTGCAAAAGGCGTCCTTGCTCACGCACCACCTCACCCAAATAGGTCGCAAGGGTCAGACTGGGCTTCCCTTGGGCATGCTCGTAAGCACGACGTTTCCCTCGCAGCAAGAGGCTCTTCCATTCAAAGTGAGCACCCTCTTGCAACTCGATGGGTGCACGAGGATTACCAACATTCGCGGGAATATGCGCAAAGTCCTGACCGGTTGTCAGCGCTCGGTAAGTTTTATGAACCTGCTTTTTTTCAAACCAGGCATTGGCTTTACGATGGGCCTCGGTTGTCTTGGCATACATCACCAGACCAGATACTTCGAAGTCCAAACGATGTACGGGATAGATTTGAATTTTTAAATGCTCTTGCAAAGCCGTTCCCAGACAAAGACGAGCATCGTCTTCTTCGAAACGGCTTGGCGTTGAAAGAACCCCACTGGCCTTATCGCAAACCACCACGTGTGAGTTCTCAAAAACGATATCGATCATTTTTTACTGATTCCCACCAAGAAGATTTCTTTAGAAATTTTGCGTGTGGAGTCTGGTTTAACCGCTTCACACTTTGCAAAACTCTTTTTGATTTCATCGCGAAGCTTACCAAAGTCATCACTGTGAAAAAGTTTGCAGACGAAGTGCCCGTCTTTTTTCAAAAAGCGCCTTGCAACATCCAACGCCAGCTCACACAGTTCCATGGAACGAGCTTGGTCAGTCATACGGATGCCCGTGGTCTTAGGAGCCATGTCAGACATCACCAAATCAAAAGGTGGTTGGAAACCGTGTTCTTTAAAGATCTCTTCCAGATTCAAATCACGAAGGTCTGCTTGAATAAAGACAGCGTTGTCCAACTTAACAGTGACGGGGCTTAAATCAACGCCCAAAACGCGTCCACCACTGCCCACCATTTTTGAAGCATATTGTGACCATGAACCCGGAGATGCTCCTAAATCAAGAACGGTTTGACGAGGCTTGAAGATCTTGTATTTCTTGTCGATCTCTTCGAGCTTAAAAACGGAACGTGCCGCAAAGCCCTCTTCTTTTGCTTTTTTGAAGTATCTATCGCGCGGATTGTAAGTCATATCCGTGGGTTATGTCGTGTTAAGCGCTCAAAGTCCAATACAAAGTTTTACATTCACTTTTGCGAAAGTTTATACTAGAAAAGATACACTTTCGGAGGCCTCTTTGGACATCGTTCTAGCTATGAGTATTTTCTTTATCGTCGTCACCATGATTTTTGTGACAATTGCTCTGCTCCTGCCAGAATGGATGGGCATCACTGGCAAAAGAGCGAAAAAGATCATCGAGATGCAAAGACAGGAAGAAATCAAAACGGAGCAGCAAAAAACTGCTTCACCGAAAGAAACTCATCAAGAGGACGCTTCCGCCCCGAAGGACGAAAGCAAAAAAGACATCTAGTTTGCCGAGGGCTCTTTCACTTTCAACAAGAGCCAACCACCACTTACGAATAACACCAGCAGCCCGACCATCCCCAGTCTAGAATTCCCTGTGACCGTGACTCCAACGGCCACAACCAACGGCCCCAGGATAGAAGCAAAACGTCCCACGAGATTGAATAAGCCAAAATACTCTCCACTTTGTTCCTTAGGAGCCATGCGCGCGAATAATGAGCGACTCAAAGCCTGCACTCCCCCTTGAACCATGCCAATAACGATGGCTAAAAGATAAAAGTGCCATGCCTTGGACATCATCGTGGCAGCGATCACCGTGACTCCGTAGATAGCGATGCAGAATAAAATCGGCGCCTTGGTTCCCCAACGCTTCGTCACAGTCCCGAAATAGTACGCACAAGGGAAACCGATAAACTGAGTGATCAATAAAGCGGCGATCAGATCCTTGGACTCAAGTCCAATGGCCATACCAAAATCCACAGCCATGGTCATGACCGTATAGACTCCATCAATATAGAGCCAGTAAGCCACCATATAGATCAGCAAGTTTTTTTCTTGCAACAGTTCCTTAAAGGTAGCCGCAAGGGTCCGCACACTTTGCAAAGTGAGTTTAAAAATATTGTCCTTGGAGATCGTGGTCTCAGGCTCTGGAATGTTTTTAGCCAAAGGATATGAAAACACCAACCACCACAGTGCCACACTTAAGAAAGAAACCTGCACACCTTGAATTCCATCACGCAGTCCAAACCAAGCTGGGTACAGATACATCAAAACATTGAGCAAGAATAAGATCCCCCCACCCAGGTATCCCAGCGCATACCCTAACGAAGAGGCATAATCGAGGTCTTCCGTCGCAGCGACAAAGGGAAGCAAAGCTTCATAGAAAACACAACTGGCATTGAAGGCCATCATCGCAATTCCATAGGCGACGATCGCTGTCCACCAATCCCCTGACGGGATGAAGGCCATCCATGCGCAGGATAAAACGCCAATAATCATGAAACCAAGACAAAGAATTTTTTTGAATCCACGAAGGTCCGCGATCACTCCCAAGGTGGGGCTGAGCAAAGCGACTATCAGGCTGGAAACCGAGATCGCGGTTCCCAAGCGCGCCGTGGTTGTCACCGCATCGGCACCATGGCTCCAAAAACTTTTAAAGAAAACCGGAAAGAACCCCGCCATCACCGTGGTGGAGTACGTGCTATTTGCCCAGTCATACATGGCCCAGCTAAAGATTTTCTTTTTCTTTGGATCCATCGTCGCCCCTATTTTTTTTGCTCTCTCCAAAGAGAACATAGAAAGATGGCGAACGGAAGAGGAAAATAAGCACGAACAGAGTCATTAAAAACATCAGACTGGATAGCGCATTGAGCTTGGGGCTCACACCCATTTTCATCGCCGTATACAACTTCACAGGCAAAGTATCTTGACCAACTCCGTTAACGAAATAGGTAATCAAAAAGTCATCGAACGACAGCAGAAAGCTTAAAATAAATCCACCAACAATGGCTGGCTTTAACAGAGGCAAAATCACGGTTTTCAATACAATCCACTCGCCGGCCCCAAGATCCCTTGCGGCATCCTCCAAAGAGGCATCCAAGGTGACCAACCGAGAGTTCACGGTCATCATCACATAGGACAAAGAAAAGCTAACATGGGCGATCATCACTGTCTGCAAACCCATTTCTAAATGTAAAATAAAAAACCAAGACAAAAGAGACAGGGCAAAAACGATTTCGGGGAAAATCAAAGAGATCATGGAAAGTCCTTCCATCACCCCACCCCATTTTGAAGAACTTCGATGAAGCCCAACGGCAGCGGCTGTTCCCAAAACTGTGGAAAGTACACTCGACGACAGTGCCACGATCAAGCTGTTGCCCAAGGCACTCATCAAATTGGAATCCGCAAAGACTTCAGAAAACCAATGCAATGAGGCTGTTATCTGCCCCTCCTTCACTTCCAAAAATGAACCCAACAACATCACCGCAATAGGCAAATAAAGCAGAACTAAAACAGCCCACAAGATAGTTTTCGCAAGACGAGGCGCCTGGGGACGTGAACGCTCAAATGCCACGTTTGACTCCATTCTTGCGGTAATAGACAAAGACGATCGCCAATAACAACAGAATCAATAAGACTGAAAAAGCAGAGCCCAAGGGCCAATTACGAGCTTTCAAAAATTCTTCGGTGATAAGATTTCCGTAGAGCATGTTCTTTGCTCCACCTAATAAATCGGGAATGACATATTCCCCCAAGGATGGAATGAACACCAACAAGGCCCCACTTAGCAAAGCCTTCTTGAGGTTTGGAAGAATCACAGAGAATAAAATCTGCCACGATCCCGCTCCTAAATCCTGAGCAGCCTCGACCAACGAGAAATCAAATTTCTCAAAAGCCCCATACAACGGTAAGACCATGAAGGGTAAATAGGTCGTCACCATTCCATAAAAAACTAATATTTTATTCTGACTTAGAACAAAGGGGTCGAAAGAAATTCCCGCGTTTGTCAATAATGTCTGCAAGGGACCGTCATAGCCAACGACGACTCTTAAAGCATAATTGCGAACCACCAGATTTGATAAAAATGGCAGAGCTACGGCCCAAACATAAAAATGACTTTGTCCTTCAGCAGCGGTACTCATCGCCCAGGCCATCAAGACGCCCAGGCCTGCACAGCTTAGCGTGGTCAAGCTTGCAAGTTTCAGACTCTCAAAGAAAATTCCAAGGTAAGAAGCTGAAAAGGCGTTTCGATAGTTTTCCAGCGTCCAAGTCCATTCGATGCCACCATAAGTGCCCCGAGTTGCGAAACTAACTAGAACGACAATCAAAAGGGGAACTAAAATGAAGAGGGCAAACCAAAATAACGTTGGCAACGCCAAAAAACTACGAAGTTGTCCTTGTGAGTTTTTCGTTGGCGATCTCGATGTCGATTTCATTACCGACTTCATTTCTCGCGAGTCTCAAAAACTTGGGAATCAAGGCGATTGAACACCATGGCTTTGCGAACATAGGCATCCAAGCTCATGCCGACACGGATTTGCTCCAAAGGAATATTGAAGCGACCCCGCACCAAACTGCCATCACTCAAACGAACCGTGGCTAAGTCTTCGCTGATTTCCACAAGCTCACCTTGCAGCAAACTAGTCGCACCCAAAAACTGAGAAGCAAAAATAGTTTCTGGATTCTCATAAATTTCGCGAGGCGAATTAACTTGTACCAGTTCACCTTTATTCATGATGCCAATGCGATCAGATAAGGCCAAAGCTTCTTCCTGATCGTGGGTGACGTAAATAAAGGTCAGACCTAACTTTTGCTGCAAAGCCCGCAATTCTTTTTGCATGTGCTCGCGCAGTTTTTGATCCAGGGCTGACAAAGGCTCGTCTAAAAGTAAAACCTGAGGTCTATTCACCAAGGCCCGTGCAATCGCAATTCGCTGCGCTTGGCCTCCAGATAAAGTTTCAGGGCGACGTTCTCGGAACTCTGCCATCTCTACCAAGGCCAAAATTTCAGCGACTCGGCCCTCGATTTCATTTTTAGACAATTTTTTTAGCTTTAAACCGTAGGCGATGTTCTCTTCCACCGTCAGGTGCGGAAAAAGCGCGTACTTTTGAAAGACCATATTGAAGGGTCTCTGCGCGGCACTCAAGTGATCAACGCGCTCGCCATTGAGAATGATTTTACCTTCCGTTGCCGACTCCAACCCCGCGATAATGCGCAGAAGAGTTGTTTTTCCACAACCACTGGGCCCCAGCAAAGAGAAGAACTCTCCTTCTGCGATAGAAAGATTCACCGCCTTTAAGGCAGTTTGACTCGAAAAACTTTTGCCGATATTCAGAAGTTCAAGCATGTTCTAACAATAAGAAGGAATTGAAAAAATGTCGAGAATATTGATGTCGCTCGTTGCCTACACTTTGCTTTTCTCCGCGTGCACAAAGAAAAACACGGACGGCGCACCTGCGGGGAACACCGAATCTCAGGTCGTGAACTTGTCAATTTGGGGCAATTATCTTTCCGCTGAAATGCAAGCGAAGTTCGAGAAAGAAAGCGGCATCAAACTCAATATCTCCAATTACTCTTCCAGCGAAGAACTGCTAGCGAAGGTGCAAATGGGTTCCTCGGGCATTGATGTGGCTGTGCCTTCGGATTATATGGTCGACATCATGACTAAGATGAATCTCTTGGATCCCCTTAAGGCAGAACAGATTCCTAACAAAGCTCTGATCTCAAAACAATTCTTGGCGCAAAGTTATGATAAGGACAATAAGTTCTCTCTACCCTACACCTGGACGACGATGGGAATCGCGGTGAACCGAAGCCTTTACAAGGGCTCACTTAAATCTTGGAAAGAACTCTTCAACAATCCAGATCTGAAGGGAAAATTCGCCCTTCTGGATGACGTCAGGGAAACCATTGGCGCTGCCATGATTGCCAATGGCGCCAGCGTCAACAGCACTGATCCTGCGGAGCTTGCAAAGGCCAAGGCCACACTTTTGAATGCAAAAAAGAATGTGAAAATGTTCACATCCGACACCGTTGATATTCTGAAGAACAAAGAAGTTGTCGCGGCCCAAGCCTATTCGTCAGATGCTTTGCAAGCCTCTGCGCAAAACAAGGACATCGAATACTTTCTGCCAGAAGAGGGCGGCACCATTGCCATCGACAATCTAGTTATCATCAAGGGATCTAAACATCCCGAGGCGGCCCACAAGTTGATTAACTTCTTAATCAGCCAAGAAGCCGAGCTGAACAAAGTTCAAGTTATTCGCGGTGGACCGATTCTTAAAGACACCCAGGCAAAACTTCCCAAGGAGCTGCAGAACAACAAAGGTCTTTTCCCCGAGGCCTCAGTCATGAAAAAGCTCGAAGCCATCCATGACCTGGGTGATAAAAATAAACTTTGGGAAGATATTTGGACGGAAGTTAAAACTCACTAGCCCTGATCTACATTGTCGCCCTCGTGGGTGCCATCGCTGGCACCTTCCCCCTGTATCGGAGCAGACTGGGGCGGCCCCTCTCCTCGAGCTGCAAATTGACGATAAAGATTCACCGCCCCCACGCCTGTCAAAACAAGCCCCGAGACTAAATAAATCATCACCACTTTTTTGCTTTGATTAAAGGCGAAATTGAAAGCCGCTATTATTATCAGCAAAGGCCCAACAACCACCAAGGACGATACTATCTGCCGGAGAGCGAACTCTCCCATTTCTGAATACATAACCCCGCCTACGTTCAAGATTTTGGTTATATTCGTAGAACTTATCGGCAGGACCATGGGCTACTTAACAAGTTAATTGAGCTTAATCAAAAAAAGTTATTTCACTTTGATTTAAGACGCCGCCATAGGCGTTCAGAAAGATCTAGAAAAGATCCAGATAACTGTCCACTTTTGAAACGATGGTTAAGTGATTCAAGCCCTCTATGACTTTAATTGGAACGGAAATTTGCGTAAAGATCTCTCGCAACTTTTCGGCATCGACCACTTCGTCTTTGGCGCCGGTAACGACTGCAAGTTTCGGATGCAGAACTTGAATTCGCTCAAGGACATCGTCCTTGGCATGGACGGCATCTAAGTACTCCGCACTGTAGTGCAGCTTCTCATGTCCTGTGCGCATGGCTTCGGGATAATTGACATTGAAACCACCCTCGCTGTCGATGGTGATCCAGCCGCCATAATTTTCCACATCCGCATTGAGATGCATCGGCAGATGAGGCGCCAATGCGATATACTTGTGAAATTGATTGCGCAATTCAGAAACCGCAATACGCAAAGTAAAACCGCCTCCCATGGAATGGCCAGCTAAAGTCACACGCGTGACCGCTTTCTGCATTTTTATATGAATCAGTAGTTCTTCGAGATCAATTTCCAGTTGGTTCGGGGCGATCTTGTCACTCAGCCCTAGGCTGGCGCCGTGGCCTCGCAAATCCGGAGTGATGACGCTGGCAATTCCCTGCGCGGCAATGGCTGCTGCCAGTGCACACATATAACGACTGTCACTGCCTGCGCCATGATACAAGATCACCAGATCTTCAGACCAAGCAGGATAAGAGCGGTAAGACAAAACGTCGCCTTGACGGGTGCGAAACTTTTCCACCGGAGCTAATTTCCCCAGTGGAATTTTAAAGTCTCTGAGATTCAGACTCGCTTTCATGCTCGACGATCCATCAAAGACTTTGTCATTAGGAATTCGCTTCCTGTTGTTTTTTATGAGTGTAGTAGTCGTAATCCCCTTCATAAATACGAAGTTGATTTTTATCGACCTCAAACACCCGGGTCGTCACAGCTCGCAAGAAGTGACGATCATGCGATACGATCATCACGGTTCCTGGGAAATCTTTGATCGCGTCGAGCAAGATTTCGCGAGATTTAATATCCAAGTGATTCGTCGGCTCATCCAGAATCAACAAATTCACAGGTTGAGCCAAGATTGTAGCAAGGACCACACGGGATTTTTCTCCACCTGACAAGATCGAGATTTTCTTATCCGCATCGTCGCCAGAGAATTTGAATGCTCCCAAAAGACTGCGCACAGTTCCCAAGCCCGCCGTCGGCATGCGCGAATGAACTTCATCAATAATCGTCATCTTAGGATCCAAAACGTCCAAAGAGTTTTGCGAGAAATAACCGACATTGATAGAGGCACCTAAGGCACAAACACCCGCCGTCGCTTCCGCATCCCCCGCGATAATTTTAAGAAGCGTCGATTTACCAGCACCGTTCACACCCACGACCGCAATACGATCCAAGCGTTTCACCAAAGCTTTAGCGCCGCTAAATACTAGTTTCTCTTTACCGTCACTTTTCCAGATTTTTGAAAGGCCTTCGAAACGCACAACCTCTTCCCCACCACGTGGCGGAACGGGCCAAACGAATTTGATATCGGCTTCTTCATCAGGGATTTCAATACGATCAATTTTTTCTAATTTCTTAACTCGAGACTGAACCTGCGCAGCATGGGACGCACGGGCTGCAAATCGAGCGATGAATTCTTCTTCCTTCGCTAACATATCGTCTTGGCGCTTCGCCGCCGCGATCAATTGCTCTTTACGGATGTCGCGTTCTTTTTCATAGAAGTCGTAGTTGCCACCATAGACAGTGATTGATTTATTAGCCAGCTCGACGATTTTATTTACAATGCGATTCATGAACTCGCGATCATGGCTTGTCATCAAAATGGCGCCCTTAAAGTTCGACAACCACTCTTCAAGCCAGATGATAGATTCCACATCCAAGTGATTCGTCGGTTCGTCCATCAACAGAACTTCAGGATTCAAAACCAAGATTTTTGAAAGAGCGATACGCATCTTCCAACCACCCGAAAAACTTTCCGTTGGACGATGATAGTCGTCAGGTCCAATGCCAAGGCCCGTCAAAATTTCCGCAGCGCGAGATTCAAGATCATAACCACCAAGACGTTCAAAGTCGGCTTGCAGCTCTCCGTAGACTTCAAGGATCTTCGTCATTTCGTCAGGATCTAAATCAGGATCACAAAGTTTTCCTTCGTATTCCTGCATACGTGCCGCCATATCGCCAATATTGCCGACAGCTGATTTCACTTCTTCCAAAGCAGAGCGGCCCTTCATCTCTTCGATATTTTGTGAGAAGTAACCTATGACTGTGCGGTCTGACTTGGAAATAGTTCCGCCTTCGATGCCCTCTTCGCCCGTGATGATACGAAAGATCGTCGTCTTTCCCGCGCCATTAGGCCCGACCAGGCCAATCTTCTCGCCAGTATTGATCTGGAACGAGCCATTGCGATAAAGAATTTTATTACCCTGCTGCTTAGTGATGTTTGATAAGTGAATCATAGGTACCTTATATAGCCCGAATCCGTTTCAGATGCGCGGAATATTTTTAAATATTGTGCCCTATTATTAAGCACTTCGCGATCTTGAATTTTTGCGCCCATGACAGATCTAGACTGGCTTAAACTCCGACTTCGACGAAGCAAAACTCCCCTCTTAATGTGAGGAAAAAGTGAAGTAGTTTCAGAGTGGAACCAGTTTGGTAAATGCTGAACTTTTGGCGCTTTTGGCAAATAGTTCATTATTAAGGCACAAGCAAAATAGTACGGGCTTTTACTTTTGTAATCGTTTATCTTCCGGGGACTATTTTCGAAAGGTATTCATGACTCCTCCATTAACTACAGTTGATAGTTTCGAAAGCTTTGGTCTTAGCGCTCCACTTATGGAAGCGATGAAAGACATGGGCTTCTCGACACCAACGCCCATTCAACAACAAGCTCTTCCGATCCTATTAGCCGGAGCTAATGATTTCATTGGTCTTGCATCTACAGGAACAGGCAAAACAGCAGCCTTTGGTATCCCGTTGGTCGAAAACATCGACACAACAACTAAAGACACTCAGGCCTTGGTCCTCAGTCCTACACGCGAATTGGCCCTTCAAGTGGCTGAACAACTTGCTCTTTTGGGTAAGAAAAAAGGTCTTCGCGTTGTTACAATCTACGGTGGCGCTAGCTACCGCACACAACTTGACGGTGTAAAACGAGGTGCCCACATTGTGGTTGCTACTCCAGGCCGTTTGGTCGATTTCCTTGAGCAAAAAATGATCAAGCTTCAAAGTGTTCAAACAGTTGTTTTGGACGAAGCTGACGAAATGCTCTCTATGGGCTTTAAAGACTCTCTTGATTTCATTCTTTCTGCGACCCACACTGAAGAATCTAAAACTGAAAGAGCGGCGTGCCGCACTTGGCTTTTCTCTGCCACTATGAGCGGCGAAGTAAAACGTCTTTCAGAAAAATATTTGGAAAAACCAGAAATGGTTCAAGCCAACAAAGTTGGTTCTACAGCTTCTACAATTGAGCAAGTTTACTACACGGTTAAAAACTCTGGTAAAATGGAAGTTATCAGCCGTCTTTTGCAAACGTTGCCAGAGTTCTACGGTATCATCTTCTGCCAAACTAAAATGGAAGTTGCTGAACTTGAAGACTTGCTAACTCAACGTGGTTTCCCAGCGGATTCTTTGCACGGCGATAAAAACCAACAAGAACGTGAAGCGACCTTGAAGAAGTTCAAACAGCGCCAAATCAAAGTCGTTGTTGCGACGGACGTTTCGGCCTGTGGTTTGTGAATAAAAGAACTTAATCACGTTTTCAAACATTTTCTCTCGGTTCAACTGAAGGTTCTGACACAGTTGGAAGTTCTGGATCTTGGATCGAATCAGATTACCGATGCCGGCTTGGAGCATCTCAAGGACCTGACGCAGCTGAGAAGCCTGGACCTGCGTTTTAACAAGATTACTGCTTCAGGCCTGGAGCGCCTTCAAGGTCTGACCAAGTTGGATCGCCTATACCTCTGCCGTGCGCGGATCGGAGACGGCCGCCCACTCCGAGAAGGCCTTGATCGCGCTGCCGATCGGGGGCCACACCACAGAAAGGACCGCTCCGAGCACGATCGCGCCGATCGCCGTCACGATGGGCACGAAGCGCTTGCCTGCGAAAAAGCCAAGATAGGGCGGCAGCGAGATCCGGTAGTAGCGGTTGAACATCCACGCTGCCAGGGCGCCCGCCAGGATGCCGCCGAACACACCTGTCTGGATCGACGGAATGCCCATGATGGTATCCGGCTGGAGCCCCTCCGCCTTGGCAATCACGCCCAGTGTCGCGGTCATGACGAGATATCCGATCGTGGCGGCGATGCCCGAGACGCCATCGTTCTCGGTGAATCCGAGCGCGACGCCGATCGCGAAGATCAGCGGCAGATTGCCAAAGATCACGTCGCCCGCGTTCTTCATCAACGCGAGCACGATGGCGGGCACATAACCGGGGAAATCGGTCGCGCCGAGTCCGAGCAGCAGACCGGCGACGGGGAGCACCGCGACCGGCAGCATCAGCGATTTGCCGACTTTCTGTAAGACTCCGAAGGCATGCTTGAACATGACTGGCCTCCTGTCCCGCATGAAATGGTTGGTGCCGATCCTTTTAGTCAGCGAAGGGAGCGAGGAGGGCGCGGACTTCTGTCTGGCCTGCGGAGAGCCGATCGCCGAGGCGCCG
>CAZPYX010000025.1:0-31104 GCA_964590635.1 uncultured Bdellovibrio sp. | reverse complement strand
TGTATCGGTAGAGTAGATCTAGTTTGAAATTCCCAACAACTTCGGGACGGTATCTGGAACTCTACGAAAGCATCAAAAATCAGGAGTGAAAATCTAAACTTCAATGATCAAAGTCACAGGGCCGTCATTTAATAGGTCGACCTTCATATCAGCTCCAAAGACGCCGCCCTTAGTCTCAACTCCTTGAAGTCTGCTCAGCTCTAGGGACTTGATATAGAGTGTTTCCGCCAAATCTGGCGCCTCGGCACCGATAAAACTCGGCCGATTGCCTTTAGCGGCATCTCCTAACAAAGTGAATTGAGAAACAATCAGATGGGAACCGCCAATGTCTTGCAGCGAAAGATTCATCTTGCCAGCTTCGTCAGGGAAAATTCTGAGGGCGATGATTTTTTGAATGAGCTTTTGCAGCTGTTCCTCGGTATCGCCCTTAGCCACTCCTAAAAGCGTCAAAAGCCCGTGCTGTATCGAAGAAACTTCCTGACCATCCACGGTCACGGAAGCCTTTAAAACTCTTTGCACAACTGCCTTCACTGCGACCTCTTCAATATGTCTATTAATCGATGAAGAATCATTTTTTGATTGTAGCAGAACCTTTTTCAGAAGCTGTATCTAATTTAATTTTGAAGGCGTTCTGTCCCCATTGAGGGCTATCATCTTCGCCGTTGCATTGCATGAAATCAAAATAAGTCGTGTAGCCTATGCGGATCTTCTTCGAATTCTCTAGCTCTGGAAACAAAGAAACTGGGAATCTAAATGTAACCACTTTCTTATCAATGCTAATTTTAACCTGGGATGAACTGCGCATGCCCTCATCTTGGGCACAATTCGTCTCCAAACAGTTTTGCACCGTCACTCGTTCAGACGCGTAGCCATTGCGGCGCGCATCGTTCGCATCAATGGAATAGAACACACGGTAGTTTGCATAGAGATCTGGCCAAGCCACAGAGTCGGGATTGTAAGGCTGATATCCGCGTTGCGTGTCGTGGGTTAGATCCAACCAGAAATAATACTCTTTATATCCGATATTCTTTTGAATCTCTTTGGTCATCTCCATATCCACAACGATCTCATCACCCACGCAATTGAAGTCCGTGCTTACAAGATCGGTTTGAAGGTCAGGACATGCCATCGGCTTGATATCCACATCACCCACTGGATCCGCGTGCTTGTTTCCACCGGCTAAAGCAAACTGCGAAATCATTAACGTCGAGAGAATAAGAGTTTTGAATCCAGGTTTCATGCACGGCTCCGGTTTATAAACAGAACTTCGAGGGGGGGCGAAGTGGTTATTAATAAAGAAATCAAAATCTTCATTACAAAACCTGATCCATCCTGTGCTGCTTCATAACGACATTTTAACGCTCTTTGACTGATGAGGTTTTTGACAGCAACTTGGAATTGTCTCCTCTGAAAATGCATATTTCGCTCACAAACTAGTGCTTTTACTCTGTTTTATTATCGTCATTTTTAATTGACTGAATATCCCCTTCGCCGGTTTTATGAACCTGAATTTTATTAGGAATAATTTTATGGAGGCCCAATGAAATCTAGAACCCTCATCGCGGGTGCGCTTTTGCTTTCTGTTGTCACAGCGTTTTCTTCTGCCGCTTTCTCACAAGAGCAACAAGGTGATGCCGCTCCGAAACTTACGACATCAGCAAAACCGCCAAAGTATTTTTTAACCTACAGTTATTATAAATATGACCTTCAAGGTACGAATTCTGCGAATACCCGTATTTATAAATTCGATGCTTCAACCGTTGACCTTAACATGGTGACAGCGACTTGGTTGTACAGCCCACAATGGACTTTGCTAGCCTTCGTTCCCTATGTAAAAAACATGGTTGAAACAGTTTACAACCCAGTTCCGGGAAGCTCAGCTCCAGGCAACAACTTTAAAACTAGAGACTATACTGAAGGTCTTGGTGACGTGCGCTTGATGGGAGTCACTCCCCTTGTAGCCGACGTCAACAATCTGTTGTTGGCTGATATCAGCGTGACAATTCCTACAGGCAGCGTGAATGAATACTTCACATCAGTTCCCACTCAAAGAGCGGCTTACAATATGCAACTTGGCTCTGGAACACCAGACCTTATCGTGGGTGCGACTTATTCTTACACACTCTCAAAATGGGTGAACAGTGCTCGTGGTCAAGCGACTGTGCGTGGAGGTCGTAATCAAAATGGTTGGGCTCTAGGAAATGAATTCATCACCGCTCTTGGAAGCAAATATCAGTTCAATAAATATGTTGAAGCTGGTGTTGCTGGAAATTACAAAGCTCGCGATGCGGTTCAAGGTCGCGACGACAAGTATGAGTTGCACAATGTTTACACAACTCCAAGTGGTCTTACTGGTGACGGTCATCAGTACTACCATGCTCCGCAAATCAACTGGGACACAGAGCTTGTGGCAAAGTTGACAAGCCCTGCTTACATGGGCGCAACTGCGACTCTCGAAGGTGGCGTTGCATTCTGGCGTGATGCTATCAATAAAGATGATGTTCGTCTGGATATGCCTTACTGGATCGCTGCCTCTGTAAACGGAACTTTCTAGAGAGAGTTTCACAAAAAATTACTTCCACTTTGACTCCATCTTCAGCAGTACCGTTTGAATATGGAGTTTTAGTGGAAGCAATTTCCACGCCTTGATTTATTTTCGGTTTATTTTCAGTGACGCCCTAAAACGTCACCCCCGCCTAAATACTACACGATCCCACTGTCCTAAACTGACACAACCGCCTTCAGCTCTGGCATTACAGTTGCTCCTCAGTCTTCCGGAAAACTAACCGGAGGATTATATATGCAATTCCTACTTTCACTTGGTTCTGGCTTCACTTCTGGCGATGCGTTGTGGATGTGGACTATTTTGGCGGCTCAGATCGTATCTGTAGCTATTATCGTTGAACGCTCTCACGCACTGTTCGTTAACCGTAAAACGAATCAGAAAGAGCTTTCTAAACTTCTTGCCGAAGACATTCGCGCAGGCCAACTCGACAAGGCACTTCGTCGCTCTTTACAAATGGGCGTGAATCAACCTTTGGGCGTTGTGGCTTCAGCGGGCATTCAGGCTGCTCTTGATATGGGTGGCAAAGAAGAAATCCAACTTAAAATGGATGAAGTTCTTCTTGAAGAAAACACTCGCGTTGAAAAACGCATTGGCTTCTTGGCGATGTTTGCCAACGTAGCGACTCTATTAGGTCTTTTGGGTACGATCACAGGTCTTATCCACTCTTTCGCTGGTATCGCCAATGCGAACCCAGTGGAAAAAGCGACGATCCTTTCTCAAGGTATCTCTTTGGCGATGAATACAACAGCTTACGGTTTGATCGTGGCAGTTCCTGCTTTGATCATGTATGCGGTTCTTCAAAACAGAGCATCCCGTCTTACAGATGATTTGAACAAAGCTTCATTGAACTTGTTCATCCAACTTGGTTTCCATTACGAACCAGTATCTGACAAGAAATAAGGACAACTGTTATGAGCAACAAAGACAAAGAACTGAACTTTGAAATCAATATTCTTCCAATCTTGGATATCTTATCTGTATTGATCTGTTTTCTGTTGCTTACAGCGGTGTGGGTTCAGATCGGTACACTCGATACGAAACAAGCCATTGGCGACAACTCTACTGCGGGGGCAAAGAATCCTCCGTCCCTGTGGGTGACCTTGGATGCTGATGGCGGTGTCGAACTTTCTGTGCGTGACTTGCCGAAGTTGCAAACAGTTGAAACTCGTCTTCCAAGGGCTGGCAAAGGTGTGAACTGGACCGGCTTGGAAGCGAAGCTTGCTGATCTGAAGCTGAAATATCCTGAACTCAAAACCGGTATCGTTCGTCCTGGAGCCCAAAGCTCTTACGGCGACGTGATCAAGATCATGGATCATTTGAAGCAAAATCAATTTGAAGGTGTGGGCTTGTCCCCTCTTGGGTAACTTATGAAAACGACTACTTTTCTAGACACATCAAAAAAAGCATCGCCTCTTATGGACACCATGGTTCTTAAGGGCGGCTCAAAGAAAAAAGGTCACATCCGTCGCGAGCTTGCGCTGGCTTTGCCTCTGACTTCTTTGATCGATGCTTTCTCGATCATCGTTATCTATCTTTTGATCGGAACGCAAAACAGCGGTGTCGAAACCAATGTGCCTTCCCGTTTGAACTTACCTCAAGCGATGCACAGCCAAGGTTTGGATAAACAAACTGCAACTTTGCGTATCGAAAAAGGCGCTTACTACTTAAATGAAAAGCCCGTTGCTGGTTCGCAGTTAAGCGACAAACTGGCAGAGTTGAAGAAGCAAGCAGCCAAAGACGAAAAAGTTGAATTGATGATTCAGGCAGATACAGAGATGAAATATGCCGATCTCGATCCTCTTATCAAGGCAGGATCTCAAGCAGGCATTGAAAACCTCAAATTTGCGGTAGTGCCTAAATAATGAAAACACCAAAACACATTCTTTTTATAAATGTAGTTCTTGCCGGGGTTCTTTTCTCGAATGCGGTCCATGCCGGGAAAATGAACAGCGACACGCAAGATTTAGTCATCAAAAAAATGGACCGTGTTTTGGATTTGATGGAGCGAAAAGATCCATCTTGGATTCCAACTCAGCAGCGTTTGGCTGACGTTCTTGCGGAAAGAGCTCGTACTCGTTTCATGCAAGAAGTTGAAGCGAACTGTGAGAACTGTAAAGGATCTAAAGATGACCGCAAACGTGCTATCAAAATTTATGAGAACTTGCTTTCAGAAGTAAAAATCAATGAACATGGACCGATCCTGTTCCAATTGGCTCACTTATATGAAATGGCTGGCCAACAAGATCAAGCCATCGCTCTTTTTGAGCGCATCATCAAAGAAGCCAAGGCAAAATCCATTGATGCAGGAATCGTTTCCAGATCCCACGCCTCTTTAGGAGATCTACTTTTCCAAAAAGGTCGCTTCAAAGACGCCAAAGAACACTACACCATCGCTTTGAAAAACAAAAACCTTCAAAACAAGTCCCCCGCGATTTAAAATATGGCTTGGTGTGATTTCAACACCGACAAATTGCAATCTTCGATTGCGACTTTGGAAGGTCTTCTTAAAGACCCTTCTAAAATCACTAAAGACACTGAAACAGGCAGTAACTACGACCCGGTATTTCACACGGATGTTGTCAGAGACCTGGGCACATTCTATTCTCGTCGTGATATCACCATCAAAGATATCGCCCGTTATGAAACTTTGACACCAAAAGAAAAACGCAAAGAATTGATCTTGAGCTTCGCACAAGAAGCAGACCGCGTGGGTCAAAAACAAGCGGCACAGCAGATCTTGTCTCGCTATATGGATCAACCTGATTTGACGAAACAAGAACGTCTTCAGGCCTTCGTTCAATTGGCGCAGGTAAACTACGATCGTGGTGCCACAAACCAATCGACTCAGGACTTTGCCAAAGCCGCGGCGGCTTTCAAAGACAACGATTGCGATGACTCTAGCAAGTGCGAAGAGTTGCAAAAAACGATGAAACGTTATGTAACAGAACTTCATCGTTCTAAAAAAATTAAACCTGACCAAGATCTTCTGAATGCCTATGTGATCTATACGAACACATTTCCTAGCGATAAAGAAATGCTTCAACGTGGATCTCAAGTCGCAACGGATTTGGGAAAATTCTCAATCGCCATGGATTTGAATCAAAAAATTGCCGAAGGCCGTTCTTTCTCTACGAAAGAGAAAAACGAAGCGATGTTGAATAACGTTGCTGCGGCAGAAAAATCTCAAGATCCTAAGTTGCAAAAAGATGCTTATGTTTACTTCCTGAAAAACTCTTCTAAAGACGATAAGTACTATGAAGTTCGTTACCAACAAGCTTACCTGCTCTATCAACAAAAACAGTTGAAGGACGCAGCAAAGATGTTTGACGACTTGGCCCGCGAAAAGAACTGTAAGGCCGATCTTCGCAAAAAATCAGCGGACCTGGCTTTGGACAGCTTGGCTCAATTGAAAGAAGACGGAAAACTTCAAGAAGATGCTTGGGATTATGCAGAAATCTTCCCGGCCAACCAAGCGGAGTATGCGGGTGTAGCTCGTAAAGCTTTGATGAATCAAGTTGCCACTGTGGCGAATGATCCTAAGTCATCTAAATCAGATCTTAAAGCTGTTATGAAAACAGTTTTGAAGACTAAGCTTGATGGTGCGAAATCAGATGAGCGTATTCTTATCTTCTCGAATTTAAGTATTATCGCTAAAAAATTGGGCGAAGACGAAGTTTATGCGAAATCCTTGTATGCGTTGATCAATACTCCAGGAATGACTGAAGCTAAAAAGCAGCAATACCTTGAGCAATTGGTTGGGTACTATGAACGTAAATTGGATTTCAAAAATGCTTATACGACTGCTTTGAAAATGGATAACTCAAAAGTTGCTCCTAAAGAGATGGCTTTCCGTCTTGGTACCTTGGCGGATCTTGCCGATATGAGTCCCGAAAGACACTATAAGCAAGCTTTGGATCTTGGTATCACTGGCGAACGCGCCCTTGTGATCCGTTCCCGCTTGGTTCTGCTTTCAAGCAATCCTGTGCGCGAATTGAAAATTCAATCTAGTGAACTTCGTCATAAGCCTGCCTTGTTGAACGAAACAACTTTGTTGGTATATGCGAAAACCGGCAGCAAAGCTGGCTTGCAATCTGTTCTTGAGATGAAGGAAATGCGTCACCAATCTGCTTCGCAATTCATCAACAAGCAGGATTTCTATGGCAAGTTGACAAGCTTCCAAGAACAAATCTCTAAGGCAAAAATGGATGACAGCTCTGATAAAGTCATGGGCAAAAGCATCCAACAACGTATGAAGCTTTTGGGTAAAGCTGATGAAACTTTGGGCGAAGCAGTTCGCACCAAGGATATTACAGCCCAATTGGTAGCACTTCACATCGTAGCCGAAGAAAATACGCGTTTTGTGAAGGATCTTTCAAGTACGGCGATGCCAAAAGGACTTACAGCGGCTCAACAACGTCAATACGTTGATGCGTTGAAAGCCAAATCTAAACCGTTCTTGGTAAAGTCAAAAACAGCGAATGCAAAAATGCAAGACCTGTGGAATGGCTCTTCGGCTTTGGCTCAATTGGCGCGTGAGTACCGCACGGCCCGTCCTGAAATGCAAAAGCTTCTTAGTCGTGAGATGCAGATGCTTGAGTCACTTCCAGGTCGCGGAAAAATGAAGACCGCGGTGGAAGATGCATTGAGTTCTTCAGCGTTCTCTTCAAGAGACCTTGCTTCAGCTCGTAAATCTGTGTCTGAAAATCCAGACAGCATCAAGGATCTTGAAAACCTGAAAATGGTTGAAACAAAAATTGGCCACCCACTGATGCCTTCATACCTGGAAGCTCGCTTAAATCACATCCAGAAAGGAAAAAGCCTATGAAAAAGCCGGTAATAATGGCCTCTCTTTTGCTAACTGTGATTAGCAGCTTTGGAGCTCAATCCTACGCAGCAGCCACCACTAACAAAGTGACCAAAGTGGCAGGAACTGAGCCCAAACTTGGCACTTCCTTTAAGTTCGATGGTTCTGCCCTTAGAGGGAAATACCAAAGCTCTTTAAGTACCAAAGCGGCAGTAGAGAACGACAAATTGTTAGAAGATCTTTTGGGCGGAAGAACACAGTTCGAAGATCGCATCCAACAAGATAAAGAAAGAAACTAAGGTCATGGGAACAGCAAAGCTTTTAATACTTCAAAATCAGTTAGGCCAAAAGGTTCGTACCTTTTCGGTGCCTTATACAACTGATGCTCAGGCTTTGAATCTCGTTTACCTTAAAGACAAACGCAGAGTCGAAGCATATACCAGCCTTCAATCTTTGGATGAGAACAAAGTTGACTACCGCCTTTTGCAAAAAATTGAACTTTCTCAGATCACTGAGGAAGCTTATGTAATCAACGGCGTGGGATCTTTGCGCCTTGCTCCTGCCAAAGCGGTGAACAGCCCTACTTACACTCTTCCTGAACAAACAGACGAAGAGGACATGAAAGCTATTTTGCAAAAGACCGCGCTTGGTCATTTGCTAGCTCTCTTCTGTTTGATGATGGGAACTTGGGTTTGGGCTAATTATTTTAATAAAAAAGCAGAAGCTCCCCTTGTGACGATTGTTTTACCTAAGGAAGAAACACCAAAGGCAAAAGCAGAAGCTCGTCCCCATGTGAAAGTTTCTGAACACAAATTGAAACAGACCAACAAAGTTTTCCGTCCCGTGGTTAAACAAACATTGAAAACAAAGCCTTACCCAGTAAAAACAGCGAAAGCCGTTGACGTTCAACGTGTCGGTGCTTTGGCTGCCTTGGGTGGCGTTCCTACTGGCAAAAAAGGCTACGAAGGTTTGGATACTAAATCCATGAAAGCCATCCGTGCCGCTGGTGTTGGCAGTGGCGGTGGCGGAGTCGGCAGTACAGGCCGTGGCGGAATCAAAGGCTATATGCCTGGTTCTGGCTTGATCGCCGGCAGCGCTGGTGAAGGTGGCCGTGCTCAATCTGCGGGAGGCTACGGAACTAGCGGTGTTGGTGGTGGTAAAGCTGGTTACGGAAAATTGAACATGGTTGGCGGCACATCGGCAGTCAGTCTTCCTCTAGATGAAGAAGCGACTGTTGAAGGTGGTCTAGACCGCGATCAAATTATCGCTGTGATCAATCGTAACAAGGGTCAAATCATCTATTGTTATGAAAAAGGTTTGCAAGCGGCTCCACAAATCGGTGGTCGCGTTGCGGTTGATTTCGTGATTGGTCCAGCAGGAAGAATCACAGCAGCTAAAGTAGCCCAGTCTTCATTGGGTTCACGCATGGTTGAAAATTGTATGCTTGAGAGAATGCGCACATGGCAGTTCCCTCACCCAGTTGGAAAAGTAAATGTTGATGTTCTTTATCCCTTTGAGCTGACGCGCGTAAGCAGTCGCTAATTGAGAGGTTGTTATGAATCACATTAAATCGCTTATCACTTTAATCCCGATCGGCCTTGTTTTGGCTGGTTGTGGTGAATGGAAAAAAAATCCAGTTCCTAATGCGGATGGTGTGAATCTTCAAGACCTGCGTAAATTCGCGAAAGATCAAACAACAACGGGACCTGAAAAGCCACGCGTGATCACTGAAACGATCATCGTGGAAAAACCACAAGTGATCGTTAAAGAAGAATCGACTATTGACGAAAAATTCTTGGTGATCACTCCTGATTCACAAATGACTTTCAACGAAGGACAAAGTGCTTCTTTTAAAGTTCGCGCACGCGTCCTAGTTCCAAATGTTCAGGTGAAATTGACGGCTCAAGGTCTTCCAGCTGGAGCGACTTTGCAAGCGTCACAATCTGAAAAAGACATGTATGTATTGACTTGGAACCCGGTTCTTTACACTGTTCCTTCAAACGCAAGCATGAAAACATATACAGTAAAGCTAGTGGCTGAAGTTGTCGTTACGGACTCATCAAAAAGTGCGTCTCAACTTAAAGGGTTGGTTCGCGAAAAAGAAATCAATCTATTCCTTTTCAGAAATCAAGAATTGCCTTCATCTCTTAAAGTTGAAAGCTTGCCAACTGAACTTAATGAAGGTCAGTTAACTCCGTTCTCTGTCACAGTTTTGGTTCCGGGCATCGATGGTTCTGCTTCTGCAAAACCACGCCTTGTGATCAGCTATGATGGCGTGAGCTATACCGCTGGTAACAGTTTCTTGGAACTTGATGGTTCTCGTTACGTAGTTGCGGATTTGAATCAAAAAGATCCTGAATATCTTGGGAATTCTAAATGGAAGTTCTCTTTGCTATTCGATACAAAAAATATCTCTGTTCAACCGCAATTGGCCAAAGACGGTACGATCTTGAAAAACTCAGACGGCACACGTGTTCGTTTAAGCTTTAAAGTTTACTCACCGTTTGGTTTGGCGACTCCTGAGACTTTGACTCAAATCAAAGTTAAGTACACGAAAGCCATCACAGCTCCCCGCTTTGACCTTTCAGCTTTAGGTCAACAAAGCCTTGAGGTTTCCCGCGGTCAAGTTATCAACTTGAAGTTCGCGGTGTCTTCTCCAGATACGGCAGCGACTGTGGCTGTGGTAGCTCAAGAATCTAAATTGGCTGGCAAGCCTGCAGTAAGCTGTCAAAATTCTGCTGTTGGTGCCAACAAGCAAGATTGTACTTTGAGCTGGACAGTTCCATGTGATGCCGCTTTGGACCAAGTTGCAGGCACTGTCGATATGACGGCGACAAGCACAGTAAATAGCAGAGATTCAGAAACAACTTCTTACTCTTTAAAAGTAGTAAATGCGGCAAAGGAGCAAAGCCTTTGCACTCCAAAAGCTGAAAAGCCCGCTGAATTTGCTCCTGAAACGCCATCAACACCTGACCAAAAAGTGGAGAATAAATAATGAAAACCACTCAAGCACTTAAACTAGCAGTATTGGCAACAATTGCAGGTCTTACTTTGACGGCGGCGACTTCTTTCGCGGCTGGCAAGAGCCCTGCTAAACAAATGAATGTCAGCGAAGACATTGATTCCCTTGGTGGCAATCAAGAGCTTATGGAAATGGCGCAAAATATTAAATCTGAAACTCGTTCACGCATTGTTCAGGACCGCTTGGTTCCAAGAAGAAATCGCGTAGAGTTCGGTTTGACTTATGGTGGTGTTGTTGGTGGCGACTCTTACTTGAAAACGCAAAGTGCGGGTTTCTCTGTGGACTATCACATCACTCCTCGTTGGTCTGTGGGCGCAAGATACTATGACTTCGGTAATACTTTGACGGATGAAGGTAAGCGCGTTTTCGACCAAGCCCGTAAGAACTATCAAGCCGGCGGCACTGGCTATGCGGTGGATATCGACTACCCTGAACATGCTATGCTGGCGCTTGTGAACTGGTACCCTATCTATGGTAAAACTAGCTTCCTTGATATGGGCGTGACTCAGTTCGACCTTTACTTCGTCGGTGGTGCTGGTCAAATCACTCTTTCTAGTGGTGATACAAGTTTGATCACTGCGGGTGCGGGTGTTTCGGCTTGGATCACAAGACACCTCACAGCTCGCGCAGAGTTGAGATACCAAACTTACAAAGACCAACCTGTCACTGGTTCACGTCAACTTGACACTGGTGTTGCAACTCTTGGTTTGGGATGGATTTTATGAGCCACAAATCCTTGATCACGGCTTCTATTCTGATTACGTGCCTTATGGCTGTGGCGACTTCCGCTATGGCTGAAGATCGTTTTTCAGTAGATGTATGGGGTCAGTCTTTCAAAACCGCAGTGAAAGCTAAAAACTCGCAAGAGATGCTGAACTTGTTGGATATGAAAGCTTTGGAGAAGTCTGCTTTGACTTGCGTAGATTGCTCTACGAAAGAAAAACTCCAAACGGCCCGTAAGTTTTTCGCAAAAAAACAATTCGATCAGTCTTTGGAACTTTACAATCAAATTCCTAAGGGAACTGACTATTGGTTCGAAGCTGTTGAAGAAAAAGGTTGGAATTACTTCCGTCAAAATGATTCAGAAAAAGCTTTGGCACAAAGCAAGACCTTGTTGAGCCCTCAGTTTTCAGAAGTTGTGGGAACTGAAGCTTATTTCCTGCAATCTTTAACTCAGCTTAAAATCTGTGACTACAAAGGAATCTTTGCGACACACGAGATGTTTAAAGAGAAGCAAAAAGGTCGTGTTGTCGAAGTTCAAAAACTTGCGACGACGGGAATCAATGACGCTTTCTCTAAAGTCGTTGAAAAAACAAACCAGTTTCCTTTGGTAGCAAAAGATCTTGGCGATTCGTTCTTGCATTTGCCAGTTCTTTACTACAAGGACGTTGAACTGCAATCTCAGCTTTTGCGCTTTAAAGTTTCTCAAAAGGCGTTGGAAGTTTTAAAAAGCCAGGATGCTGGTATGGCGAAGTTGCAAACGACTCTTGATAAAATGAATCAAGACAGTTTCAACAAAATGAAATCTCGCTTGGCTCTTTTGGCTGAAGATGAAACTAAAGAGAACACCAAGATCGTTCAGAAATTGAATTTGATTGAAGTTGAAGCGATTCAACGTATTCACACGGATCTTTCTTTAAGCAAAGATTTGTATTCGAATGGCAAATTCAAAGAAACTCAGGAAGATCAACTTGTCTTTATGGATGATGGACGCCCTTGGATTGACGAACTCGATAAGTTTGAGGTTTCAGCGAAAGCGTGCCCTCAAGGTATCAGGAGGAAAATGTGAGACACTTAACAGTCCTCTGCATCTATCTAGCCGCCTTTGCTTTGCTTAGCGCTTGCAGCCCTGAATCGAACGATATCAAAGCGCAAATGCCTGTCCAGGAAAAAGCCAAGCCGGAAGTTCCTGTTTATGACAAAGTGTCTCCGCAAGAGTTCAAATGGATCAGCGAAGATGGTGGTCAAAGCCAGTTCGATTTCAATCCCCAAGTGGATATCTTGTTTGTTATGGATAACTCAGACTCTATGAAGTCTGCGCAAGAAAACTTGAAGAGCAATATTGATCGTTTCACAGCCGGTATTACTAAGAATAAAATGATCGATTACCATATCGGTGTTGTGGCTACTTGGGACAGCACTGAGCGTTTTGCTAAAATGAAAAAAGATTCTTTCAACGTGGGTGACCTTCGTTATGTGAAAGACTCTAGTGGCAAAGCCGTTAATAAACGTTTTTATACTAAGGCTGACGGTGGCAAAAACTCTTTGGCTGTGACAATTGCCATTGGTGTGACTCCGTATGCTGAAGGTGGACCGGAAATCGAGGAGTTCTTCTCTCCTGTCGCTGCGGCTATTGAAAAGACTGGCCGTGGAGACGTGAATGAAGGCTTTTTCCGCGACAATGCACAGCTTGTTGTTGTGATCATGACGGACGCTGATGACTCTACAAGCCGTATCAGTCCAGAGCAAATGGCCAAGACCTTGATTGATTTCAAAGGTGGCAAAGAAGAAAAAGTTTCAGTCTATGGTGTTTTGGTTCGCCCTAGCGATCCTGATCAATTCAAAGACTGGGATTTGCGTATCCATCCGAAATACCATCCTGAATGCTTCGACATCACTCAAAAGGGTGCGAAGAACAATGGTAAATGTACTGGCTTTGGACCAGATCGCTTGGATCAATTGATTGTTGCCGCCAATGCAAATGCTGGTACGCCGGAGCAAATTCGCTCTAAGTATATCATGAGCATCCTCAGCAAAAGCTATGGTACTGACTTGGCAAAAATGGGTGATGACATCACAGTCAAAACTTTGGAGAAAGAAATATTCTTGAGCCAGCGCCCGCGTTTGACTCAAGATGGTCAATTGATGGTTCGTGTTCGCTACGGTACTGACAAAGAGTTGGCTGCGGGAAGAGGACAAATCATTCCACAAAAACAAGATGGTGGCTGGTTGTACGATCCTGAAAACAACTCTGTTCGTTTGTCAGGTAAAATCAATTACAACTACCAAGACGGCGCACGTTTTGCGGTAGATTTGATTCCTCTCACATTGAAGCAATAAAAGTTTGATAGACAGCATGCTGCGCCAGCTCTCGCGCAGCACTTCAGGCTGGGTTTTTGACAATCTGACCCTTCCTTGCCATCCTTAAGGCATGAAAAACGCACTCAAATCTTCTTTAATTTTAAGTTCTATTTTTGTATTCACTGCCTGCGCAACGACCACTGAGCAGGGCGCCACGGGCGTCAATCGTTCGCAGTTCATGATGGTTTCGTCAGATGAAATCAATCAGCAGGCAGCAGCAAGTTATGAGCAGGTCAAAAAAGATGCTCAGGCCAAAAAAATCCTCGACACTAACAAAGACGAAGTTCGCCGCGTTCAAGCCGTTGCAAACAGAATCATTCCGCAAACCGGTGTCTTTCGTAAAGATGCTTTGCAGTGGAAGTGGGAAGTTCATGTGATCACAAGTCCTGAACTGAATGCTTACTGCATGCCCGGTGGAAAAATTATTTTCTATTCCGGCATTATTGAAAAACTCAAACTGAGTGATGGCGAAATTGCGGCGATCATGGGACACGAAATCGCCCATGCCTTGCGTGAACACGGTCGCGAACGTATGTCAGAAGAGATGGTCAAACAGAAGAGCATGCAAGCCTTGGTCATGACCGGCGTCCTTAGCGAAAGCTATGCGGGTCTTGCAAATCAAGGTTTGGCTTTGATGGTCTCTCTACCCCACAGCCGTGGGCAAGAATCTGAAGCAGACGTGATTGGAACGGAGTTGATGGCTCGTGCTGGCTACAACCCTCAAGAAGCCTTGAGTTTATGGAAAAAGATGGGCTCCATGGGCGGCGACAAGCCACCAGAGCTGCTCAGCACTCACCCTGCCGACCAAAAACGCTTGGATCATATCGCGTCTTTAATGCCTAAGGTAATGCCTCTTTATCAAAATACTTTAAAATAGATTTGAAATAGAAGAGATTAGAGAAATAAAAAAGGGGCCTCACAGCCCCTTTTCTTTTTTAGCCTTTGAATGGCTTGAGTCGAATGTAATAATCAACGGCAACACCTAAAACGGCAATGTCATCTAAGTATCCAATGCCTGGGATTGCATCTGGAATGAAATCGAACGGGAACAACAAGTAAAACAAAGCGCCGATTGCGACGTATTTGTTACTTCTTTGAATGTCCGAACCCTTCAAAACTTTCCAAAGAGTCGTTACCTTTTCGCCAATGCTAGAATTCTTTACTTCGAACTCTTTCAACTTTTCTTCGTTCTCTTGAATGTAAACCAAGCTCTCGTCTTTTTGACCGAGCTTCAAACAAAGATCGACAGTTCCTTCTTCGTCTTGCACATTCTTTTCGAACTGCTCAACAGTCAGGTCCATCATCATGAAAGAATTCTTCGTGCTCAAGGTTTGCATGAAGTCGTAGGACTCAAGAACGATTTCGTTCTCTTTAAGAAGCAAGCCGTCTTTAACCAAAGAAAGAATCCCTTGGTGAAGGTTTGTCTCATACTGAGTCGGAATTTTATAGGTGATCGGCTTTTTCAACCAACGACGTAAAGTCATATTGGAAACTTGAAAATAAATAGCCAATCTTTCAGGGCTCAATCCGGTATCTTTAATGAGTTTGCTGATTTGATGTACTTTCATATGAATTATCCTATCCCAATCTGCCCTAGAATAAAAGGGAACTTTCCATAAGTTTCCCTCTGAAAAATTCATAACATCTGTTAAAGAGCTGTTGAGAGCCAGGCGAGTGTTTCACTCCAGGACGTGCGTGCAGCGTCAGGACTATACGAGGCCCTCTCATCGCAGAAAAAGCCGTGTTCAGCTCCTGGGTAAACTCGCAAATCATATTTCCTCTTCGCAGCCTCCATAGCAGAGCGCGTGACTTCGACGTCGTCAGCGGTAATACCATGGTCCTTTTCTCCATAAACCAGCAAGACTGGACATTGAATCTTAGAGAACTCTTTCAATAATGGAGTAAGACGCATCCCTGGACGATCCTTATTAATGCCGCCGCCATAAAATGAAATCGCTGCCGCCACGGGCAAGCGACAGGCCGACAACACCGCAGCGAATCCGCCCAAACAAAAGCCGATGATAGCTATTTTATTTTTATCTACGTTCTCCAAGGTCTTTACGTAATTCAGTGTGCTCGACAGATCATCGACAAGACCCTCATTAGTCAGCTCCTTCATAATCGGAGAAGCCTTTGCCATGTATTCAGTGTAGCCGATCTCAATTCCCGCGCCAGCGCGATGAAATAATTCAGGAGCCACTGCGATGTATCCTTCGGCGGCAAATCGTCTGCAAACGTCTTTAATATGGCTATTCACCCCAAAGGCCTCTTGTAAAACAATCACGGCTGGATGGGGTTTCGTCACCGCGATTTTTGGAAAAACCACAAACAGATCCATAGGTCCTTCAAGAGTTTGAACCGTCACCTTCTGCTCTTTCATACTGCCTCCGATGAAAACTCCATTCAAACGCCCTAGCCTTGGGTTGTCACGCCTAGCCAAGATGCGGCTTGGTAAGCCACACAAACTACGGGGTGCATCTCATTGTTGCAGACTCATTTCTTTGCTCGACTGAGACGATCCTTTCAATTAGATCTCTGGATATTACTAAGGAGTCCTCTATGAAAGCCTTTGCTGCATTAGTTTTTATGAGCTTGCTCAGCCTTACTGCCTTTTCTCACGATGTCCATGAACATGGCCGAACGACCCCCACAGCTCCCCAAGCCGGGGACAAGTCTGCTTTGATTTGCACGACTGACAATTCGATCTGTGCGCAGTTGCAATTTCTAGCGAATGTGAACTCTTCAGAGGAGGGTTCTTTCCTTGCGGCCGTTACAACTCCTGACAACAAAACCATCAACAATCTAAAAATTGATATTTGGATGAGCATGGGAAGCAATGGTCACGGTTCTGCGCCGGTGGAGATCGAGGACGCTGGTAACAACATGGTGAAAGTTACGAATGCTTGGTTCGTGATGCCTGGAACATGGTTGATCCGCCTTGATTTCGACTTCGAAGGTGTTCATCAACATCTTGAAATTCCTGTCTACGCAGCGAACTAAGACAGTTCATAATGAGAATAAAAAAAGCCACGTTGTTGACGTGGCTTTTTTTTATTTTAAGTTGTCGTATTCTTCTAGTGATTCGTATCGAGCATTTTCATGCATTCTTCGATGTGCTCTGTTTCATTGCGAATTTGTTCGCGCACAAGTTCTTCCAAGGCGATGTCGTCGCCCACTAGCTTCAAAAGATCTTTGTACTTATTCAAAGCTTTCTCTTCGAATTGTAAGCTCTCTTTAAGAATATCTAGCACTTTGTGAGTTTTAGTCTCTGGCACGGCAGACACTTTCAAAGTTGGATGTCCGCCCAAGGCAGTGATTTTTTCACCGATCAAAGAAGCGTGAGCATAACCTTCGTTAGCTTGATCATGGAACCATTTTACCACGGGAATACGATTTGGTCCTTTGATCATCAAAGCGTAATGGAGATAGCGAACAACCGCAGAAATTTCCATTTCCATGATTTCATTAAGGGCGGCAATAATCTTCTTATTATCTTTAGACATTATTCACTCCAAACTTTTCAAGTAATTTTCACTTACAATCTTAGCCAATAAACATCGAACAGATCAAACCAAAATACTTCCAGGTCCAAGAGGCGACCGCTCAATTTAAATAAAAAAGGAGCAGGTTTCCCTACTCCTTTTCGAAAGCTAATACAGACCCTGATTATTCGTCGTCTAGCTCATCATCACCCACAACGCCGAGGTTGTATTTTTCTATGCGGTAACGCATAGATCGGAAAGAGATATGAAGCAACTTTGCAGCTCTCTTCTTAACTCCACCCGCAGAATGAATGGCTTTAACCAGAAGTTCTTTTTCAATTTGTCCCATGATCTTATCCAAATCAACACCATCGTCACCGATTTCGATTTCATTGGAAGAAGCCATCTTACGACCTGAAGAAGTATTCACCATTGGTGGCAAAGACTCTGGTAAGATCGTCGCGCCGCTCTCAAGAGCCACTGTGCGTTCGATCATATTTTCAAGCTCACGCACGTTACCTGGGTAATCGTACTTTTTAAGAATTTCCATCGCCTCAGCACTGATCGCGCCAATATTTTTATTCAGGCGCTCATTGTACTTCTTCAAGAAATGGTTCGCGAGCAATGGAATATCATCACGACGCTCACGAAGACCTGGAGTTCTGATATTGATAACATTCAAACGATAGAATAAATCTTGACGGAAAGAGCCTTTAGCAACCATCTCTTCAAGATTTCTGTTTGTCGCCGCAATAATACGAACATCTACTTTATTGTCGTCCGTAGCACCCACTCTGCGAATCACGCGTTCTTGAATCGCACGAAGAAGTTTAACCTGAATTGACATTGGCAACTCACCGACCTCATCCAGGAACAACGTTCCCGTGTCAGCAACTTCGAAAAGACCGGCTTTGTCAGAAACAGCACCTGTGAAAGAACCTTTTTTGTGACCGAACATTTCTGATTCCATCAAGTTTTCAGGAATCGCACCGCAGTTCACAGTGATGAATGGTCTGTCTTTCAAAGGACCGTTGTAGTGAATCGCCTTCGCTACAACCTCTTTACCGGTACCCGACTCCCCTGTGATCAAAACATTCGTTGGAGTTTGGGAAACGCGCTTTACCATTTCATAAATGGCATGCATCGCTGGAGAATTTCCCACCATGTTCTGGAAAGAATATTCCTTCACCAATTCTTTTTTAAGAGATCTATTTTCAACTTCAAGATTGCGTGAACGAAGAGCGTTCTGAATATTCAAACGAACTTCATCAATTTTGAATGGCTTCGTCAAATAATCGTAGGCGCCCATCTTCATCGCTTCAACCGCAGTTTCAGTTGTACCGAAAGCTGTGATCAACATGAATACGATATCTGGATAAGTTTCTTTCACGAACTTCAATAACTCAATACCCGTAACATGGGGCATTTGAAGATCGGAAATAATCATATCGAAAGTTTTTTTCGCAAGAAGGTCTTTCGCCTTTTGACCGTCTTCGGCCAAAGTGACTTCATACCCTTCCTTCTTGAGCATAATTTCTAAAAACTCGCGTATTGATTCTTCGTCATCGACGACCAGAATTCTCGACTTCATGTGTGCGCTCCCACGTCCTGTGTATAGACGTTATTCTCTCAGTTAGCTTTTGGAAAAGTCAAAATAAACTCAGTACCTACACCCTGTTCACTCTCAACAAAGACCTGTGCCCCATGACCTTCTAAAATCTTATGAGTCACAGCTAGACCAAGGCCTGTGCCTTTGGGCTTCGTCGTGTGAAAGGGTTCAAACATTTTCTTTCTTGTTGCTTCACTCATGCCGCTGCCCGTGTCGCGAATTCGAACTTGCAGGTTCGCGTCTTCCACGGAAGCAGAAACCGTCAATTGTGGTTTCTTCGCTTCATTCATGGCTTGATATGAGTTCAAAACAATATTCAAGAAGACTTGTTTCAATTTATCGCGGCGACCAAGAATCACCAAATTAGAACCAAACTCGCGAACTTGCTGAATATCCGTGCGCAATTTCGCATCGGCTTTGATGGCATCCAAAACCTCATTCAGCAGCGGTGCTAAGTCCACTGGATCTGTCGGTGGAACCTCAGGGCGTGAATAATCTAAAAACTCTGTGATCAAATTATTCAGACGATCAATTTCGCGCAGAATGATTTTCATCAACTTACGGTCATCATCGTTATTCACCGTTTGGGTCAGCAGTTCAATACTGCCACTGATGCCCGCCAAAGGATTGCGGATCTCGTGGGCAATACCTGCTGCCAAGCCACCCACCGCCGCCATTTTTTCATTCTGGCGAGCGGCGAATTCAAGTTGGCGAACCTTGGTCAAATCATCAAAAAGTGCAATCGACAAGTTCGCTTGCAGTTCAGGGCTATAAATCTTTGAAATTGTCATTCCCAAAACTTTGGCCGCTTGATGAGGATCCGCACTGTAACGAATGTCCCCTTTGAACAAGTTTTGTTCGGCCATCTGAATTTCCGGGAAAAGATCTGACCAGTTTGCATTCAGTAAATTACTTTTCTCAAGAATTGCTTCTGCGGACGCATTGGCTCGAACAATTTCTCCGCTGTCAGTAAAGGACATCATTCCCGAAGGAATATTTTCCACCAACACTTGATTCAGCTCTTGCGCGGAACGCAGGCTTAATCCTGTTTTTTTAAGTTCTTTGCCAACGGTTTGCAGCTGCTCGCTGAGATACCCAGACAATCCGGCCACAGAAAAGAAGGCAATATTATTTAGAACCAATAAGAAGAAGAAATTCAACGCCTTCATTTCTGGAGAGAACAAAGCCGCGATCGTAAAGAAGATGCTCGTAAACAACGCCAGCGTTAGTGCACCTACTCCACGACAAGCGATACCGGCGAGCAAAATATTTACCAGATGCAAAAATAAAAAGAGCGATTGATTGACGCCAAAGTAGAAAATTAAAAGTGAGATGAAGAATGTATCCAGAACAAAACCAAAGAATAACAGCCTTGGCTTTTCAATGGCCTTTTCCCAGGTAGCAACCCAATAGATATGCAGACCTAAAGCAACGGTAAGAATTCCGTAGAACGGCCCCAACACTCCCCAATTGACGAAGCTTCCCTGTACCAATGCCGAGATGACACTGACTCCAAGGATCAGAATAAAAAGGCTGACTCTGACAAATTCAACTGTCAGCCCTTTGTTCTTGCTGTTTTGAAGTGCAAAACTAAGACGCATGTTACTGGATCGTTCCTGCCATGTTGAAGATTGGAAGATACATCGCTACGACGAGCACGGCGATAATACCACCAAGGACAACCATCAAGAGTGGCTCCAAAAGTGAAGTCATCGCTTTGACTGCAGTTTCCACTTCATCCTCATAGAAATCCGCGATCTTACCCAGCATGATATCCAGGGTACCTGATTGCTCTCCAATTGAAATCATTTGCACAACCATTTCAGGGAAAGCCTTTTCTCGCCCCAAAGGTGCTGCGAAAGAACGACCTGATGTCACCGACTCTTTACATCGAAGCAAAGCTTGTTCGATGACGATATTACCTGAGGTTTTAGCCGCGATATCAATCGCTTCGATAAGGCCCACACCTGAAGACAACAAAGTTCCCAGAGTACGAGTCAAACGCGCAATCGCTGATTTTTGAATAACTTCACCAAAAACCGGAGCTTTAAAAAGAATACGGTCAAAGGTGTCACGGCCTTCCGCCGTTTTCACATATTGAGAAAGGGCCATCGGTATACCGATCACCAGCCCTAAATAGACATACCAGTGGGCCGTTAATGAATGCGAAAGATCCACCACCAACTGAGTCAACATCGGAGGCTTCTGCCCTGAGGATGCGAAGAACTCCATGAATTTAGGAATAATGAAAATCAAGATACCGGCGATAACGAAGATCGCAACGATGATAATAACCACCGGATAAACCAGGGCACCCTTCACTTGGCCCTTTAGCTTTTCTGATTTCTCCATGTAAAGTGCAAGACGCTGTAAGATGCCATCCAGGATACCGGCTTCTTCCCCGGCTTGAATCATATTACAATAGAGTTTATCAAAAACAGCTGGGACCTGCGCCATGGAATCTGCCAAACGACGTCCACCTTCGATGGAAGATTTCACTTGAGCGGAGGCTTCTTTCAAAAGACCAGGACGCAAACCTTCAGACAAAATTTTAAGAGAATCCACCACCGGAATACCGGCGTTGATCAAAGTCGCAAACTGACGAGTAAAAATTTGCAGATCTTTACCCTTTACACTGGGAGCAAAAAGAGATGTGGATTTTCCAACTCCTGTCTTAGCTCCCAAGCCAACACGCACTGGAATAAGTTGCTGTGCACGCAAACGAATGATGGCCTCTTGCTGAGAGTTCGCATCGATCTCTCCCTGCACCATTTGACCGCTAGCATTTTTCGCCTGGTATTGAAACTTTGCCATCTTAGATTCCTACCTTTTTTAGAAGGAGATCCAAGTTATCCGGATCGCGCGAAGTTTCGAAAGCTGTTTTTAAATCCACTCTTCGACGAATCAAATGTTGTAGCAAAGATTGATTCAAAGTCAGCAAGCCCGAATTTTCTGGAGCCGCCAACATCAAAGCTTCAATGCTTTTTAAATTTTCTGTTTCAATAAGCTCTCTAATTTGTGGTTTCACCAGAAGTACTTCATGGGCGAAAATGCGCTCATTATTAAGGCCCGCCATAGAATATTGGGCAAATGCCAAGGACAATACTTCAGCCAACCGCGGAGCTCCGTGTTCAGCATATCTTTCTGACAAAGCACCCAAACAACGACGAAGTGCATTCGGCAACGATGGAGCTTTCATCGAGTAGACGACAAAAACGCCTCTTTCCGCCAAGGCTAAAGCTTCTAAGAAAGTTTCTTCGTCAGAGTAGCCATCAAAGACCACCATGTCCGCACCGGAAAGCAAATTATCTCGTTCCTCTTTACGTGCAAAAACTCCTGCATGATAAAGGAAGCTGGCTTTCTCTTCACGAATTTGCGGAAAAGCCTTCGGAGAAAAAACCACTCCAAGGAATGACTTTTCTTCGCCCATTTTATTTAAGATTTTATACAAAGAAGTGACTTGTCCTGCTTCTCCGGGGCCGGAAAGAAGAACCAAACCCTTCATGCGCAGACATGTTTCCATGACGCTTGCCGGAACTTGAATGTCTTGGCGTGCGCCATCCACATCCAAATCAAGCACAGCCTTCATGGTGTTGTCTTGTTGGAAAAATGAAAAACCAATGCGCAAGTTTTCAAATGAAGACTCGCCCTGGATCACACCTGTCGTTTCCAGAACAGCTTTTTGGTGAGAGTCTAAAAAACTTTGTTGAAGAAGATTCCACTCGGTCACAAGTCCCGGCGTTGATCTTAAGCTCTCCCATCCTGTAGCTGCACGGGCCCGAGGCTCGCTGCCGACGATGAAAAGAAACTCTTGAGCTTTCTTGGCTTTCGCCTGCATTAGAAGTTCTGTCAAACTCATTAGATGTCCTTCACTGATGCATTTAAGACTTCTTCAATTGTTGTAACGCCACGTTTTAATTTCAAAAGAGCACTACGACGCAAAGTTCGCATGCCCTGTTCCCGCGCGAGATAACGAAGTTGTCCTGTGGAGGCGCCTTTTAAAATCGCCTCTTTCATTTTCTCCGTCATACTCATCAATTCGTAAATTGCCGCACGTCCTTTGATTCCTGTTCCGGCACAGTTCGCACAACCTTTTCCTCTGAAAAGTTTGTACTCACCCACGTCCGTTGGCGCGACACCAAGATTGATCAAAGTTTGCGCCGGAACTTCAACTGGGGATTTACAAGACTCACACACACGTCCTACCAGACGTTGCGCCACGATCAGATTGACTGTGGATGTAATAATATAAGGAGCAACACCCATTTCTGTCAGACGAATGACGGTGCCTGGAGCATCGTTCGTATGCAAAGTACTAACAACCAAGTGGCCTGTAGAGGCCGCTTTAAAAGCAATCTCTGCAGTTTCCAAGTCACGAATCTCCCCGACCATAACGATGTCAGGGTCTTGACGAAGGAAGGACTTCAAAGCGCTCGAGAATGTCAGATCGATATCTGCATTCATTTGCACCTGATTGATACCTTCTAAGTTGAACTCCACCGGATCTTCCGCCGTGGAAATATTCACGTCGGTTTGATTCAATTCTTGTAAAGCTGAATAGATCGTTGTCGTCTTACCAGACCCCGTAGGTCCAGTGATCAACACCATTCCTTGAGGCAGATGAATACAGTTTTTAAAGATTTTAAGATCGTCCTCTTCAAATCCCAATTTCGTCATATCAAGTTGGAGATTCGATTTATCTAACAAACGCAGAACGACTTTTTCACCCCAAATGGTTGGCAGGACGCTCACACGGAAGTCCATCTCTTTACCTTTGGTCGTTCGTACTTTCAGACGTCCATCTTGAGGACGACGTTTTTCCGCGATATCCAGCTTCGACATAATTTTGATACGCGAAGCAATGGCAGCAGCTGTTCCCTGTGGTGGAGCCGTGGCCTCGACCATGTTACCGTCAATACGGAAACGCACGCGGAATCTTTTTTCATAGGGCTCAAAGTGAATATCTGAAACTCTTTTGCGGATGGCATCCGCCAAGATTGAATTTACGAATTTAACAATCGGGGCATCATCCGTACCACCGTCTTGGTCAATAATTTCTGCTGTAGGTGCGCCGGTGAAGGCAAACTCTTCCTCAAGTCCATCTGAACTCATAGAGTTCAAAGATTTCATGTTGATACTGCCGCCGTAATATTTTTCGATGGCTGAAACGATCGCACTTTCAGTTCCCACCACGGCTTGAATGCGACAGCGAGCGATAAAGCGCAAATCTTCTTTGACCATTATATTAGATGGATCGGCGAAGGCCACGACCAAGGTGCTTCCCGCCCGTTGCAATGGAATCAATGTGTGTTTTTCACATAGATCACGCGGAACCATAGCAATAACAGATGGATCGATTTCAAAAGTATTTACTTCGACACCTGGAACCGCATAGTTCTTTTCAAGCGCGCGAAGAATTTGATTTTCTTTAAGAAGTCCTAGCTGAATAATGGCAGAAGTCAGTTTTTGACCTGACTTCTTTTGTTCTTCAACAGCCAATGCAAATTGATCCGCTTTCAGCAGACCAAGCTTAACTAGGATTTCACCAACTTTGAGTGAAGACATTGTGGCTCCCCTTTATTACTTTAATACAGGGTGCCGTTTTTTGTAACTAGACGGAGGGAGAGATTTGTTTCAAAAAGATTTTCCAGCTTTCACGAAGATCCTCGACTTTCAACGAGGCTCCAAGTTGCAACTTCTCCAACCACATTTGTGTGAGTGAAGCGGAAACCAAATAAGGATGCAGCACACGCAGCTCCGCACGTTCCGCTTCTTCAAGAAGAGGATTATGATAAGGTATCAAATTCAAATCCAAAGCATACCCGTCTCGTTTTAGAAAATTAAAATAAGACAAGTCATTCAGCAAAGCTTTATTCTGAGAAACATCCAAAGTGTTTACGATGATAGAACCACTCACCGCCTGGATCGTCAGTTCGTCGGCCATCAACTCATGAAATTTAATTCCCAAGTGATTGCGACGTAGGATCTCCATCTGTTCTTTCAATTTGGATTCATCTTCACCGACGACATAAATTTCCGAAAAACCGATCTGCGCAAAAACCGAAGCCACCACTCTCGCCAATTCAGAGTCACCAACAACAAAGGCGGGAATCCGAATATCTAAGTCCCGTGCGCAATCTACCAAAACCTTGCGAAGCGCTTCGTACATAAATAAACGCGGATACCACCTGTTGTCTTCTTTAACGAAGCAGTCCATGGACCGAACCGTGCGCACCAAAGTGGGCTGAATGTGTAGCTGATTAAGGATAGTTGAAGACAAAGCGAAATCCACCTTGGCCATAGCCGCCGACTCAAGAAGTTCAGCGGAATATTGCGCGTGGGTTTCAAACTGCAAATCCCACCCTTGCTCTTTAGACAGAAACTCAAGGTGTCGACAAAACAAACCCGGGCCATTCGGGTTGAACTCAAGAATTTTTCGCGTGCTCATCAAAATACCTACGGGCTGCTAGCATGTCGTTTTGGATCTGAGCTTTTAATTCTTCAATGCCACTGAATTTCATTTCGTCACGCAAGAAGTGCAAAAGAAAGACTTCGATTTCCACACCATAAAGATGAGCATCAAAATCAAACAAGTGCGTTTCAATTTTAATCGGACTTTTTTTATCCTCATGGAAAGTGGGATTGATTCCAATATTCGTGATCGAAGGGTGCATATGACCACCAAACTTGGTCAAAGTGAAATACACGCCTTGGCGCGGAACAAATTCCACATCTGGGTGAAGATTTGCCGTCGGCACACCAATCGTGCGACCGCGCTGAAATCCTTTTTCAACATGACCCCGCAAATAATAAGTGCGACCTAATAGTTGACTGGCTTTTTCAACATCCCCCGACTTCAATGCTTCACGAATTTTTGTCGATGAGACCACCAAATTAGTTTGCTGAAATGGCGGAATGATAATTAAGCGAATACCTTTTTCAGCACAGAACTTTTCCAAAAAAGGAATATTTCCCGCGCGATCAACACCGAATGAAAAATCGTGTCCCACTACGAGGGTTTTGGGATGCAAATTTTTAACGATATAGTTTTCTAAAAAATCCTGCGGTGTTACCTGGGAAAAGTCCTTCGTGAACTCTTCGATAATCACCACATCAATTCCCTTGGCTGCGAACTGTTCCTGCTGGTCACGCAGATCAAAAAGTCTCTCGGTGGCCCTCTCAGGATGCAAAACTTTCATAGGGTGTGGGTGAAAAGTATAGACGACCGAAGGGACGCCAAAGTACTGAGCCTCCCTGGCTACGTTTTCGACAAGCTGCTGGTGCCCTAAGTGGACCCCGTCAAAATTGCCTATGGTGACCACTGAGGCCGCTAAAGGAGTATTGAGCTGTTTCACGCCTTGATAAATCTGCATACTCCTCAATATAACCCCAAAGACCTCCCCTCGGTAAGTACTTTTAATTGTTGATATTTCTAATATTTTTGCTATGTTGCAACGCGTGCAAAATAAGAAATTAAACGAGTTCATTTATCGCGGAGAAGTCCTGCTTCGATTCTTCTCCCGCCGCCGAGGGTTCTGGCTGCGTTACCTGCTGTGTTGGGTGATCGGCTGCGTGACACTTTCTACGGATGAAATCAGTTCTTATGACCAGCGCTTTCAATTGCGCGGAGATCAAAAAGTCAGTTCACAAATCGTGATGATCACGATCAAACAATCCGACATCTCAAATATCTACGATGCTCGCACGAACTCGTTAGGCAACATCAACGAAGCCACTGACATCACCGACAGTTTCTTCTGGGATAAAAAAACCTGGACTGGACTGCTGGGTCGCTTGCTCAAACAAAATCCTAAATCCATCGGTGTCGTTCTTTATTTCGGCGACAACATCGGTGGGGTGCACATGACTCCGGAAGAGCGTGCCTTGTTTGATGATCCGCGCATCACATGGGCCTCTACCACAAACAACTTAGAACGAGTTCTGACTCCGGTCTTCGCGAATCGTGATAAAACAAATTTGGGGAACAATGAATTGCGCAGAGATGAGGACGGAATTGTTCGCCGGGTCTTCCCGTCACGCTCAGACACTCCTCACCTTGTCGAAAAAATTACGGGCAAGCAGTTCCCAACAACATTGGCGGGACTGCCAATCAACTTCAGAGGTTCCAGCAAAGTCTTCGCTCAATATTCTTTGAGTGAGATCTTATATGATGAGTTGCCTGCGAATACATTCACCAACAAAATCATTCTTATCGGCGCTGAAACATCTTCAGCCCCGGTTTATTCTACGCCCGTGGGAACTCTTTCCCGCACTGAGATCATGGCGCATATCACGGACACTGTTCTGGGCAATAAGTGGATCAAACGCTTAGGCTTCCTGTGGTACGCTGCGGGCTTTATGATTTTGATGTGGGTGGCGGTTTTCATTATCACCACTTATCCGCAATCTGTGGCTTTGTTTTTCATTATTTGGATTGCGACCTTGCTTGCGGCTCTCTCCGCCTGGGTTTTTGATAGCTTCTATTTCTGGTCACCGGCGTTTTCTCCGTTCGTGCTGCTCGCCGCAACGTGGACGATCTTCATTGGTTATCAAGCGACTAAAATTGAAAAGCAAAACTTCGCCCTTCAACAAGAACAGCAGTATTTGGCTGAACTTGAACAACTTAAAAATAACTTCGTGAGCTTGATCTCCCATGATCTGAAAACCCCGATCGCCAAAATCCAAGCCATCGTCGATCGCTTGATGACTCAGCATCAAGATAATGAGTTAGGTCAGGATTTAAAATCTCTGCGCTCTTTCAGTGACGAGCTGAACCGCTACATTCAATCCATCTTGAAAGTTCTGCGCGTGGAGTCCCGTGATTTTAAAATCAATACCGATGTGGCGGATATTAATGAAGTGATCGAAGAAGCCCTTCAGCAGCTTCGCCCCTTGGCCCGCGAAAAAGGCATTCAGGTGCACACATCTTTAGAGCCAATGTTCTCTTTGGAATTCGATAGCACGTTGATCAAAGAAGTTGTTATCAATCTGGTCGAGAATGCGATCAAGTACTCCCTGCCTGGAGGAAATATTGAGGTGATCTCTCACGAAACGGACGAGTATGTTCATGTTCTTGTGAAAGACACCGGCGAAGGAATTAAGCCTGAAGACATGGACAAAGTCTGGGGTAAGTTCACTCGCGGAAGTGATCAGGACCTGCGAACCAAGGGAACGGGCTTGGGTCTGTATCTTGTTAAATATTTTATTGAACTGCATGGTGGCAAAGTCACTATGGAAAGCAAAGTGGGTCACGGCACAACCGTCGCATTCACTTTGCCTGTTGAATCTGAAACCGAAGCCGAGGTGCTTGTATGAACAAACTCCACACATTGATCGTCGATGATGAGGCGGAACTACGCCGTTCAGTCATCTCTATCCTTCAATCTGCGATGCCTGAAATTGAATTCTCAATTGAGGAAGCGGCCACGGGCAAAGAGGCCCTTGATAAAGTAAAGGCCCAAACTTGGGATCTGGTTTTGATGGACGTCAAAATGCCAGAGATGAACGGGCTAGAAGCATTAACAGCCATCAAAGAACATGACCCCCGCACGTTTGTGGTTTTAATGACTGCTCACTCAAATCTTCATGATGCGGTTCAGGCCATCAAAGACGGCGCCTACGACTATGTGGAAAAGCCAGTCAAACCTGAGCTTCTGACTGAAATTGTGCGCAAAAGTTTAGAAGCTCGCGACTTGGTATCCAGTTTGGCTTTATCAAATCCAGTTTTCGACGATGACATCGAAAGTGAATTTGTCGGTGGCAATTCAAAAATGAAAGAGGTCTTCAACCTTATATATCGTCTTTGCAAAGTCGATACGACAGTTCTTATCCGTGGCGAAAACGGAACAGGTAAAGAACTTGTGGCGCGGGCGATCCATTTCAATTCTCCTCGTAAATCCGGAAGCTTTGTGGCCATCAACTGCGGCGCCATCCCAGAGTCTTTGATGGAAAGTGAACTTTTCGGCCATGAAAAGGGCGCCTTCACCGGAGCCGTTGAAAGAAAAATCGGTAAATTCCAAATTGCCAATAATGGTACTTTGTTCTTAGACGAAATTGGCGAATTGCGCCCAGACATGCAGGTAAAACTTCTGCGTGTCCTGCAAGAAAAGAAATTCACTCCAGTGGGTGGAAACCGCGAAGTGAAAACTACAACTCGTATCATCGCAGCGACAAATCGCAATTTGGAAAAGATGATGGCAGATGGTACCTTCCGTGAGGATTTGTTCTATCGCCTGAATGTCATGCCGATCTTCTTACCTAACTTGCGCGATCGATTGGATGATATTGAAGCCTTGGCTCAACATTTCATTAAAAAATTCGCGCGCCAACATGCACGCAACATCACTGGAATTAATCCGGACGCTTTGGACATGCTAAAGTCTTATCGCTGGCCAGGAAATATTCGTGAGCTGGAAAACGTCGTTGAACGCGCTTTCATTGTAGAGAACGGCAATCTGATCACAGTGGATTCATTACCTGAATCTATTCGTCTTACACCCAAAGATTCAGCTGAAAAAACTGCGAGCGTCGGTTACTCAGGTCCTTTGGATTTCGATGCTTTTAAAGAAGGCATGGAAAAAGAGTTCATTGTCAGCGCTTTAAAAGCCAATCAAGGACGTATCAATCAAACCGTGGCCCAGGCGAATATTCCGAAGAACACCCTTCTTCGTAAGATTCGCAAATACGGCATCAATGTTAAAGACTATTCTGGAGAAGAGTAGTCACTCTTCTCTAGCTTTGCTGGAGTATAAATCCTGCTGATTTTAGAACCTCGTCTGCTGAAATACTTTTCATGCAGACGTGGGTTTTGATTGGACACACTTTATGTCCGTGCTTTCCGCAAGGACGGCAAGGTAAGTTCTCATTCTGTACGGCATAACTCTGTGCAGACCATGGGCGAAAACCAAATTGCAAAATAGTCGGTCCAAACACTGCGATCAGAGGTGTTTCACACACCGATGCCAAATGCGTCGAGGCACTGTCATTGCCAATTAATAAAGCGGCTCGAGCAATCAGTTGTGCCGATTCAAAAATAGCTGTCTTACCTGCCAATGATAACGTACCAGGAATCATTGCAGCGACTCTCTCTGCAAGTTCCTCTTCGCCGGGACCGCCCATGATGTATACAGCATAACCCTGGGCCTTTAATGCCTGCCCCGCTTTTACAAAACCTACTTCGGTCCACCGCTTCGTTGCCCAAACACTGCCAGGAAAAATCAAAACCGCTTTCCCCTGCTTAAAACCTTGCAGCTGAAATTTACTTTCCAAGGACGCAAAAACTTCGTCATTAAGAACTGTGTTGCGCAAACTCATCGAGGCCCAGGCCGGAGGTGCTGACAGACGTCCATGTTCGCCAGGGACATACGGTCTTTCTTGAACCTGATAATCTTTTAGAAGACTTGGAAGCTCGCCATCAACTGTTTGCAAAAGGCTCATTTGCCTTAGAGCATCCGGCAAACCTTGATTACGTTCAATGCGCGTGTCATAGGCAAAGAAACTCCAAAAATTCTTATAGCCAATTTTATGTTTTGCGGGAATCTGACGACAGAAAAAAGCCGTGCGCATAGATTGATGGGGTGAAATGAGATAATTCACATCTTCTTTTCTAAGATGCTCTATGATTTTTCTGTAGGATTCCTTGTTGCCTTTTTGGATTTCAAAAACTTGATCTACCAGCTGGGTTTTCACAAGGAAATCACCGAGACCCTTGCGACAAACCAAAGCTAGCCTGTGATCAGGCCACAGCTCTTTACAACGCTTCAGTAGTGGGATCGATAAAAGCAGATCCCCCAGAAAGGCAGTTTGTACGACAAGATTTAACGGCATCCAGAATCTCCATCAAGGAGACCTGATCGTAGCACATTATCTCTTTTTCACAAGTTCTCTTCCAGCATGGAGCACAGGGGCTCTTTGTTAAAAGCTTCACGCCTCGCTCATAGATGTCGATTTCGTGAGCACATGTTGGACCAAACCAAGCAATCACTTGCTTCTGCTGGGAAATGGCCATGTGCATGCCTAAGCTGTCACCAGTGATAACGATATCACATGCGGCCACACTCACCAGGCCATCACGCAAACCTGATTTTGTTTCAGAGGAAACCACCGACAATCCCGTTGCAATACCGGTTGCAATAAGTGTATTGCGATCGGTATCCTCCGGCCCTCCCAAAAGCACCAATCGTGCCTCAGGAAATTCACGAGCTAGTTTTTGAATAAGCAGACGATGATACTCAACTGTCAGTTTTTTGTGGGCAATCACATTGCTGCAGCCTGTGTTCAAACCGATGACTATTGATTTATTTTGCAACCACTCGGCGCGACGAGATTTCATAGTGATCTCTTCTTTTTCAGAGAGTGGCAGCCAATACTCATCACGCTGAAAGGGTCCTAACTCCAAAGCTTCGATCATCAATTGGGTTTCCGCTTTGGAATTTTCAAAAAATTTCTTTTGATCATCAAGACCCAACGACCACAACTCTTGAGCTGCTGAAGTTGCTGGTAAAATAGCACCGTTTTGTGGATTCACAGCAAGGCCAAATA
>CAZPYX010000024.1:27957-31120 GCA_964590635.1 uncultured Bdellovibrio sp. | reverse complement strand
AATTTGTTTTTTCGGTGACATTATTTTATTAAATTCATGGTCGCGAGCAATCTCCACCAAATAGTCGGTTGAGTCTGCTTGGTCATTCCAATTGAAAGACAGCTTTTGCTTTTCAAGCAACGCGGCTTGGGAGTGAGGGCTCACAAGTTTTGGTCCCTCCTTCATCCAGGTCGCAAAAAGTCCCGTGGAACTTTGCCAAGGATTTGCTTCACGATCAGCGCTTTCAACTTTCCAATAGTACTGAAGCATCGGATTTATCTTCATTGAATAGCTATCGCCATTCACCTGCGTCGAATATAATCCCGTTTTGAAATCAGGAGAATAGGCCATCGAAAACTTTACAGGTTTTCCGACTGGAGCCCCTTGCCATTTAAATGCAACAAACTCAGCGGATTTTAGCCACAACGAACTTCCCTGCGAAGGATTCAATAAAGAAACCGTCGGAAGAGGCTCGATTTTAATTTCCTCTTCGAGACTGTGATTTGCCATCTCTGATTCAGATCCCGTATTAGCAGCCACATCTTCTACAATTGTTACCTTAGACGGTTCAGTAATTCTTTTTGTCTTGTTGGATTTTGTAATATCAAAGCTGCCATGCAAGATTTCAAGTTGAAGGCCCTTGGCACTTTTTTTGATCAGAACTTTTCCTTGGCCTGTCAATTCTGTGATTTTATTTTTTTGTTTGATAAGTAGACGACCGCCTTTTAGTAATTCACCGATCAAGCTGCCCGACTCAACTTGAGCTACTTCATCTTCTTTAAGACGGCTGATTGTTACTAACGAACTAGGCGATACATAAAGGCGTCCACCGGAGTCTAGGTCGACTCGAGCTCGAGACCCCTCACCAGCATAGACACGATCTAATTCATAGACAGACTGAGTATCTTGAACCTGGGTCCATTCGTGGGCTGAGCCTTTATGCCTGACGTCTTTTCCTAAAGGAACAACTCTTCCCACAGAGCCTTTACCTGCATTTTGATTGGAACCATCAGCTTCCATTGATATTGAGGTTGCATCGGAATTTTTTTTATTTCCAGAAAGGTTGTAGATGGCTCCTGCGCCGACAGCGACCGCAGCTCCCACAACAGCAATATCAATGAAACGCCCCAAAATATTTTTCATACCTTTATCTTCGGAGATGCCAATCAGCAGCAGTAGTCCTGTTTGGTCAAACGTGTATCCACGAACGCCCGTGAACTCCATAAGAAATAACAATTGATCGATATTTGAGAGCACACAGAGACATCATGAACAGTCATGGCTCACTGCTTGAGACTAGGAAGCTTTACTCTGCAAAGAGAAAAAGACCATGGTAACGTCATCCTTTAGAGGAGAGTTTTCTCGGTATTCTTCTAAGTGAGCTTGAGCTGTGTTGACCGCCTCTTGGGTTTCAATTTTCTCATTAAGAACTTGTTTAAGAATTTTCATAAACCGGCGTTCGCCAATTTCTTTCCCTTTCGAATTCTCGATAGCAGTTACTCCATCAGTAAATAGCACCAAGATCTCTTCGGGTGAAAGATTAAAATCGCCAACTCTGTAATCGTGAGCCAGCATTTGGCCTATACGAGGGTTGTTAGGCATCTCCACAAAAATCAACTCGTTATCGCGATATACCGCTGGCGGCTCATGGCTGGCGTTAAGTCCTTTAAGAACTCCATTCTTACAATCATATGAAATCATAAAGGCGGTCATCATAAGCTTCCCCTTGGATCCCTCATAAATCACTTTATTAAGGCAAGAGGCCAATACACCTAAACTTAAATCCTTACGCTCTTCCGCCATGCTCACCGCTGCGCGTGCGGCACTCGTGATCAAAGCGGCGGGAACTCCATGCCCTGTTGCATCTGCGACAATGAGATAAATGACTTCATTTTTCTCAAAGTAAAACCACCAGTCACCGCCACACTCACTGGCCGGAACATAGACGCCACCAATGGAAACATATTCATTTTTAAAGGAACTTGGCGCAAAAAGAGTTTCTTGGACTGCCTGGGCTGTCTTTAATTCCGCCTCCATACGTGCAAGATCTGCTGTCTCATGAAGCAAGTTTTGAATCTTTTCTGACATCTGATTGAAGTCATTTCCCAAGGTTCCAAACTCATCCCAAGAGTTAATTTGAATACGATGAGCCACATCTCCCTCTGAAACCTTGCGAGTCGCTAAGGCTAACTTTTTAAGATTTGAAGTTAAAAAGCCCGAGAAGAAGAATGTCACCAAGACCACTAGACTAACTAAAAGTAACAAGACAAATAAAGACTGCTCATACAAAGTTTCCAAAGATGAAAACGCAACACTTTGCGGAATAAAACTCATTACAAAGAAATCTCCCCATTTTGATCTCGACGTTGAAATCAAATAGGGTTTGACGCCATCTTTAAAAGTTGTCGATATCTCAGCGTGCTGGGACGATGGAAATTCTTTCGTGAAAGCTTGAACCAGCTTTTCGTCATTCCCGCTTCGGTTGCCTTTCAAGATTTTTCCATCTCCGCCAACAACACTCAAAGCCAGGTCCATACCTGACGCATTCATGGGGAAGATTTCTTGGTCTTCAATCAGCATTCCGATGACTGAAATCTCTTGGTCAGTGGCTCCGGGTTCCTTAAAGAGAGCTAGAATATTTCCAGAGATATTCGTCGTGACCAACTGAAAACGACTCGAGCTTTTCGCAAAGTCCATAGTCTGCGTCTTAAACCATGACTCCCAAGACTTTAAATTCTCTTTTTCCATCCAAATAATATTATCAACAACAGGTTGCTCAACAGTTAAATTTGAGACTTTCCAAAAGGTCAAAATGCGCCAAGATTTTTTATCTGAAAAAAGAGCTTCTACCGCTGGCGGAGCCTTCTTGTTTTCAAAGTCATAACTATAGACCACGACCTTCGCTTGATCGCTTAAGTTTTTAATCTGAAGATCAATGCGCTCTCTAATTTGATTTACTAGACTGAATGATGAATCAAAAATATATGCTTTTTTGTCTTTCTCGAAAATACCGCTCGCCAATGTCATATATGACATCAACGCAATAATCGCGATGCTCATAGTTAGTAATAATAACTTCCAACGAAAATAAATTTTGAAATGAACTTATTCGACCTCACATCGTTTTTCCAAAGTCCGGTTTCACACGGACGCTCACGGAGAGGTTGTGTTAAGGACGCATAAA
>CAZPYX010000024.1:0-27947 GCA_964590635.1 uncultured Bdellovibrio sp. | reverse complement strand
ACTTATTCTTACCGCATGCTCGCCGTTTGGTAACAATGCTGAACTTAATTGGCAATCAGACCTCACAAGCACTGTGACCGGAACAGCGTCCATGTTCGCAAACGGCGGCATGAGTGCGCAAGCAAACTGCTCCAATAAAAATGTATCACTTTATTTAGTCGCGCCTGATGGTTCAATTAATTATTCTACACCTGCTCGATCCGTTACCCTTGAAAACGATGGAACTTTTAAATTCAAGAATTTAAAGTCAGTAGGCATCAACCCAAAAACTGAAAAAGTAACTTACTTATTAAGAGTCGAAGCCTGCGGAGAGAACTATTCGCGCCCCCTCACTGGGTTGCGTGATCAAGATATTACAGTTTCCAGTTCTGTAATCGAAAAGATCAACTCTGCGGATTCTGTCGGAATGAAGAAACTAAGCTCTCTCGAGGCAAAAGACGTCGATACCCTGATGAAATCTGTTAATCTCATTGAGGCTACCACAATCTCTCAGGCTTATGATTCCATCCTAGCCAACAGCCTGGTGAAAACAAATATTCAAAATCTCTTCGACGTCACTTATGAAGACGTCAAAGATCTCACACCCCCCGACATTCAAAGTCTCTCCTTACCATTGTCTTACGCTGAGGCCTCTCAAGCCTCTTTTGCGGTGGTCGCCTCTCATTGGTATAAAAGTTTTTTATTCGCCTATGAGTGGAACTTAAATGGAACAGTGGTCTCTCATTCGGCCAGTTATTCCTTTGTGCCGACGAAAAACTATCAAGGAACTCATGCCTTAGTTTTAAAAGTTGGGGTTGATGACGGTTCCGGTAATGTTGACGTGACCAAACCTTATGTCACACAGAATATGTCGATCTCTATTCCCAATACGTTTCCTGCTATTGTTCCGGCATTGACTTTGACAAGCTCTAGTCCGACGAATTCATTGAATGCTAGTTTGGCTTTGGCAACGGGATCTAATCTGGTCAATTGTGATACTTTCAGCACCTTGGGTTTAACTGAGAATGTGGCAACCTCACCCCTATCTCCAAGTTCTTACCCGATCAACTGCTCGTCTCCTAACTCTCAAAGTATTCCTTACACACTCACATCAGGTGATGGACTGAAGACATTGCGTCTGTGGGCCATTGATTCCGCTGGAAATTTCAGTACAAGTCCTCAGACCGTAAATGTTCTTTTAGATCAAACTCCTCCGTCTGTTTTTATTACTCCAGTTACTGGAGTTCTTAAAGGCGGGAATTCATATACTTTAAATTTTGTTGTCAGCGATGCAACTTCTGGGATTAATTCTGCATCCCTTTACTATGCCCAGGATGGAAGTACTTTTGTTTCAGTTGCGGATATAAAAGGACTTTCTTCTTACAATTGGAGCATTCCTTTGGCGGATGTTTCAACTGCGAAGTTTAAAATTATTGCGACTGATAAAGCCGGGAATTCTACGGTCTTGGCGACGAATGCTTTTACCATTGACTCGACGGCTCCTACGGTGGCGATTACTTCGCCGGTTATGAATTCCTCTGCTAATATTGCCAACGTCGCTTCATTTGCAATTTCGGGTTCGTGCTCAGAAGAAGGTCGCAATATCGCGATTTCTGGAGCAGCCTCAGCAACTACCACTTGTACTTCGGGAACATGGGCTGTGAACTTAAATCTTTCTGCCGCTCCTCAAGGCAGCCTGGCTATTAATGCAACTCAAAGTGACGTTGCTGGAAATAGTACGACTACTTCTATTACCTATATCAAAGACACCATCGCGCCCTCTTTAGTAATTTCATCACCTGTGTCTGGCAGCTATATCAACGCCTCGAATGTCGGCGTCACAACTGTCAGTGGAACTTGCTCTGAAAGCTCACAGTCAGTGACATTCTCTGGAGCTGCCACTGGCACCGTGGCTTGCATTTCTGGATCCTTCTCTAAGTCTTTGAATTTCTCTGGAGCTGCAGAGGGTGCGGTGACTTTAACCGCATCAATTACGGATGTGGCGGGAAATACTACTGCGACCTCTAAGAATTATGTTAAGGACACTATTCTTCCGACTCTAACATTGGTCAGTACGAGTGGTATCGATATTAACAATTCAAATTACTCAAACTATGGTCTCAATGGAACCTGTTCAGAAAATGGGATGAGTGTTTCTGTAACTGCAGATGGAAGTATACAAACGGCTACTTGCTCAAGCGGCACCTGGAGTTTGGCTTTTGACTTCACAGGATCCCCTCAAGGCGCAGTCAGCGTGATTGCCACCATAAATGATGCCGCGGGGAACACAAACACTGCCAATCTTTCGTTAAATAAAAATACCACGATCCCTACGTTGGGCATCACAACACCTGTTGCAAACTCTTATGCTAATATTTCAAATGTTTCGGCTTTTGTGATTTCTGGAAATTGTTCTGCTATTGGACAAGCCGTTAATATCACAGCACCGGTCAGTGCGAACAATACCTGCTCTGTCGGGGGCACTTGGTCTGTCACTTTAGATTTGAGCTCTTTACCTCAAGGGGACTTTACCATCGCCTATAATCATACTGATACGTCCAATAATACTGTCAGTAAAACTCGTACTTATAAAAAAGACACCCTTGCACCAACGGCGGCGATATCTTCCCCGTCTGCAAATTCCTATATCAATGTCGGAAACGTGGCTTCATATTCAGTCAGTGGCTCTTGCTCGGAAGAAACCCGTTCTATTACTATCACTGGTGATGCGAATGGAACTGCGACCTGCACTTCAGGTGCTTGGACTACAGTTTTGAATTTCACAAGTGCAACCGAAGGAACTGTAAATATCACAGCGACCCATGCTGACCTAGCCGGCAACTCGGTGACTGATGCACGAGCCTTTATTAAAGACACTACAGCGCCGACACTAGCAATTAATTCCCCGGCTGCTGGATCCTACGTCAATGCTGCTAATGTATCGACCTTTGCCGTGAATGGAACTTGTTCTGAAAATACTCGCAATATTATGATCACTGGTGATGCCACTGCAACATTCACATGTTCAAGTGGCGCTTGGTCCGGAAATTTAAATTTCAGCTCAGCACCACAAGGCACTTTGAATATTTCCATTGCACATGCAGATGCCGCGGGGAACACAACCACCGTTGCAAGGTCCTTTGTTAAGGACACCGTTCCACCAACTCTTGCAATCACATCTCCAACTTCCGGCTCTTACGTGAATGCAAGTACAGTTTCCTCTTATACAGTCAATGGAACTTGCTCTGAAAATGGACAGGCAATTAACATCACCGGAAGTTTAACAAGTTCGTCTACTTGTTCTGCCGGAGTTTGGAATAAGACTCTAGATTTTAGTGGAATCAGCGATGTCGCAATCACATTGACAGCTGGAATCGTTGATGTCGCTGGTAATGCCATTTCTACAAGTATTAACTTAACTAAAGATACGGTGCTGCCAAGTTTATCATTAACATCATTCACCGGCGGTCAAGTTATTGCTGGAGGAAGCATTGCGAATATTACCTGGTCCGGAAGTGACAACAATACCTTGCCAACTTCTCCGATGACAATTGACTACTCAACAAACTCTGGATCAACTTGGCTTTCTGTAATTGGCAATATTGCTAATACTGGTACTTATTCTTGGACAGTACCTGTTATTACTTCTGACAATGTCAGATTCAGAATCACCCTTAAAGATACTGCAGGAAATATCACAACAGCCACTTCATCTTCTGATTTTTCCATCAACTCAACATCGCCAACGATTACATTAACTTCAATGACCGGAAATCAATACCTAGCCGGTGGGTCTACTCAAAATATTACCTGGAGCGCAAATGGTAATCACCTGGGTGCCTCGCCTATAAAAATTGAGATCTCTTCTGATTCCGGCTCAACTTGGTCAACTCTTATTGCAGCCACGACAAACAGTGGCACATATTCTTGGAGTATTCCGACTGTGGACTCTTCAACTTATCGTGTTCGCGCCACCGTCACAGATCAGTCGAATTTAATTGCTTCTTCGGCTTCGAGTACAAATATAACTCTTGATAATACAAATCCCACCCTGACCATCGTCAAACCAACATCAACTGATATCATAGCTGGTGGTTCCACTTTTTATGTTAACTGGACAGCATCGGATACCAACTTTGGCTCAACGCCTTTGAAGTTTGAATACTCTACAGATGGTGGAACTACTTGGACTAATATTGTTGCCAGTTATGCCAATGCAGGAAATTACGCCTGGATAGTTCCGTCATTGAATAGCAGCAATGTCACCTTGCGAGCAACGGCCACGGACTTAGCGCTACGGCAAAAACAAGTGGTTTCTGGAGCATTCACTATCGATTCCACTCCGCCGACAGCACCCTCCGTTTCATTGGCGTCTGCTGCGGTTACTAACTCAACGACTGTGTCAGTAAATGTTACTTGTATTGCCGATTACGCAAAGATTCTTATTACCGAGAATACCACCGCCCCTTTAGCAAGCGATCCTTCTTGGCAAACTTGCAGCAGCCCTAAAAGCTTCACCATCATAGCCGGTGATGGAAATCACACTTTAAAAGTTTGGAGTAAAGACTTAGCTGGAAATATAAGTCTTGGTGCTGGCTCGGCGATAGTGACTTTGGATCAAACATCACCAACTCTGTCGCTGAATACTAATTTTTCAGGCTTGATCCTTAAGGGAGGAGCCACTCAGTCCATCGCATGGACTGCCGCTGATGCAAACTTTGGAGTAAATCCAATTCTTTTGGAGTACAGTTCGAACAATGGATCTTCATGGAGCAGCATTGGCACCGTCGCCAATTCTTCACCCTACACTTGGACTGTTCCATCTGTCAGCAGCACTCAGATGTCAATCAAAGTAACCGCGAGTGATAGCGCAGGAAATCCAGCAACGTCAGTAACCACTGCTGTATTCACCGTGGATTCAACAGCCCCGGTTGTTGGGCAGTTTAAAGCTAACGGTGCTACCTCATCTACTGTTACAAGTAACAACGTCCCTATTACCCTGCAGGCCAGTGACAATCTCTTGATTTCAGCATTTTGCCTCAAATATAATGACAGCACAACACCCACAAGTTCAGATGGATGTTGGATCCCATTGCAAAATGTAAGTTTAGCACCCACTAGCAATTTAAATCTAAGCAACTACTATTTCCGCATTGGTTTTGGTGGAGGAACGTATATCATTTCAGCTTGGACCAAGGATCAAGCGGGGAATATTTCTTCCTTAAGCTCCACACCTGGAATTGACAACGCCACTGTGACATACTCACCAGGCACCCCCCCTACTATTTCGCAGATCCTGGCAGCAAACTCGGATTCTCCGAGTTCGCCTTTAAGCAGTTCAGATTTAATAATTCCAGCTGGTCAAAGTGTTTACATAAAATGGCAAGCCTCTGACTCGAATACGCTTCCAGCTTCGGCCATTCAGTTATTCTATACAACTGACGACATAAATTGGACATCTATTGGCACTTTCAATAACTCGCAAGGAAGTGGTTGTTCCCTTACTGGCAGCTTGACCGGTTGTTATGTCTGGACCAATGCTTCTCCGACCTCGAGCTATTTTAAGGTTCGTATGAAAGTTACGAATTCAGGCAGCTCTACTTCGCAATTAAATTCTCTTTCACTGAATGTCTCTGCAATTAAATTTATCGCGGGTAATACGGAACCTGGCATTGGCGGCTCAGCAAGTTCAGGAGTATTTATAAATACACCTACAAATGATGTTCGTCAGGGGGACATTCATTCGCTAGTTGTTCATCCATCTGGAACAATTTATTTCAAAGATGTCACTCGAGGTCTGATCAAAGTTGATCCCAGCTCTGGCCTTATGAGCACTTTCATTCCCATCGGAACAAGCATCACTGATGGTGCACTTTCTGGAGCGAAAGTGAAATCCCTTGGCAAGATAGCCTTGGACTATCAGAATAACTTACTCCTGTGGGATCAGGATAGAATTCGCAAAGTGGATTTAACAGCAGGAACAGTAACCACTTTCTTAGGAGGAGGTGCTTCCACAGCAGATACTGTTGCCGCGCCTCTTTCATTAAAAATCCTAGCACCCTCTCCAAGTTTATCTAGTAGCTACTATTTCCAGCCGATGCCTAATGGCGATATTATAATGAACTCTGATTGCAACTATTGCAGTCATATACGTTGGTATCATGCTGCTGATCAGTCTTCGACTTCCATCTATCTGAATGGAGCTGGCATACCTGGTTATCCAGGCATTGATGTAAAAAATTGTCCTGCTCCGAGTGCTGCACCTATCTTAGATGCCTCCAATAATATTCAAGGCTTCATTGCCAATTACTATACAACTCCATCAGGCCTGTGTTCCTACGATGGAGGTTATCATGGATATATAGGAATTTTCGATTCAGCTGGAAACTTTCTGAACACAATAGCTTTGACTACCCCAGTGAATGCTAGTTGGCTTCAGATCAAGCTCGGTGCGGATCTTAAAGTTTACATCGTTAATAAATCAGCCGGCTACCTATCGAAGTACAATCCCACAACTCAAACAATCACTGCGCTTAATAATGGACTTGGCTACTCTCCAGACGGCACTAACTTAACAACAGCCAAAATGACTCCTGAGGATATTTTTGTTACTTCCAGCGGGAAATTCTATTTTCCCGAAAATGGGACGATCAGAACTGTTACCGATAGTGGAACGATTTTAACTATTGCGGGGCAGCCGCTGAACTATGGCGACGGTCTAGATCCCTTACTTGCCCGCTTCGGAAACCTTAATGCTTTCGGCCTTTGGAACAATGGTTCCGATGATCTTCTTGTGGTTCTCGATGCTAAAGAAAGCTATCTTAAGGAAATAAATTTAAATTCAAAATCCATCCAGAGCATCGCGGGAAATGGCGTTCCCGGATTCTCTTCAACAAGTCTACCTGCTTTAGGTCAAAGTTTTTTATCTCTCGCCAACAACATCATAGTGAGCCATTTTGGATTGGATGCCTTAGGTAATGTCTACCACCCCTACACGGGAAGTCAGTTAGGCATGTTGAACAGAAGCACTGGAAAATGGCAAGTTATCGCGGGCGGAGGCAGCACCATGTACAACAGCGCCGATGGCCTTGCTGGAGCTAGCATAAAATATAACAACACCAGTGGACTTGTTCCCGTCTTAGGATACGGTAACGGAAAAGTCGTCATTGGTCCTGGTGTTATCAATGGCACTTATACTGACTATCCTTATTTTAAAATGATAGACACAACGACAACCGTTCAAAGCACTCTTGCTGGGATCAATGTCACCGGATCGACTTACAGCACGTGGTGTGCCGATGGAACAGCCTTAAATACCTGCCCCGTCCCCGTCAATCCCGGAAATGTCTCTGCTAAATACGACAGTCAAAGTGGAGCCTGGTATGTTCATAGTTTTGTAAACACTGCGATTAAAAAACTTATGCCGGGCGGAAATATGGTCACATACATCAACGGCCCAACCGGAACCATCGGTAACTTTGCTTATCGCCGTTATGACAGCACCACGGAGTACTTTTACTATTGCAACACCACGACAGGCATTATTCATAAAATACTTATGACCAATGGCTCTCTAACCTCTAACACTGCATTCCCATGGCCGATCTCTTCGATGAGTTGCACGGGATTTGATATGATCTACAATTCTAACCGCGGAAGTTTGATCTTCGCTTATTCCCAAAATGGCATGCTTGGGATTGCAGAATATCTGAATCCTTAACGATTATTAATAATGCTGGATTGAGGTCCTTATAGTCGTGTTTACACGCAGACCACCTTGTTCTAAGAACACCTCTTCTTAGAACGCGAATCTTCCGAGAATATAGACATGACTACCACCCGTGCATTTCTTTTTGGTATAAGCTTGTCACTCATTTTAACTGCGTGCTCTCCGTTCGGAGACAATGCCGAACTTAATTGGCAATCAGATCTCACAAGTACTGTGACCGGAAAAGCCTCCATGTTCGCAAATGGCGGAATGAGTGCGCAGGCAAACTGTTCTAATAAAAATGTATCTCTTTATTCTGTGGCAAGTGATGGTTCGATTAATTATTCGACTCCTGCACGTTCTGTTGCCCTAGATAATGACGGCAGTTTCAAGTTTAAAAATTTAAAGTCCGTTGGAATTAACCCGAAAACTGAAAAAGTAAATTACTTATTAAGAGTTGAAGCTTGTGGAGAGAACTATTCTCGTCCTCTTACTGGGTTGCGTGATCAAGACATTACGGTCTCTAGTTCTTTAATTGAAAAGATCAACTCTGCAGATTCCACGGGAATGATCAAACTGAGTCAGTTGCAAACTAGCTCTGTCGAAGCATTGCTACAATCTTTGAATCAGATCACTGTTGTTACTGTATCGCAAGCTTACGACACTGTCCTTGCAGACACGAGAGTTCGAGCAACCGTTCAGAGTTTATTCAATGTTAATTATGACGAGGTTAAAGATTTAACTCCGCCAGATATTCAATCCTTTTCTAAGCCAGCCAGCTATGCCGAAACTTCGCAAGCCTCCTTTGCGGTGACGGCTTCACATTGGTATAAAAGCTTTCTGTTCGCCTATGAGTGGAATTTGAATGGCACCGTGGTTTCTCATTCTTCGAGTTATTCATTTGTACCAACTAAAAACTATCAAGGCACTCATTTGATGGTTTTAAAAGTGGGTGTCGATGATGGCTCAGGCAATGTCGATCTTACAAAGCCTTATGTCACACAAAATCTATCTATCGATATCCCCAATACGTTTCCTGCCGTTGTACCACCTTTAAGTTTGGCTAGTGCTACGCCAACAAATTCACTCAACACAAGTTTGTTGCTCGCAACTGGATCAAGCATGATCAATTGCGATACCTTTAGTTCAATAGCTTTGACTGAGAATACGGCGGCAGCGCCCCTATCTCCGAGTGCTTATACCATCAACTGTTCATCATCGAATACACAAGTCATTCCCTACACACTTTCAATGGGTGATGGCCTTAAGACTTTGCGTCTGTGGGCTATCGACTCTGCTGGGAATATCAGTTCATCTCCTCAGACAGTCAATGTGCTATTAGATCAAATAGCACCTACGGTTTCGATCACCCCGATCAGTGCTCCTTTAAAAGGAGGATCATCTCTTACTATGAATTTCTTGGTCAGCGATGCTACATCAGGAATCGATACCGCGACACTTTACTTTGCACAAGACGGCAACACATTCAATTCGATCGCCGATGTGAAAGGTTTGTCCTCATTTAACTGGACCGTACCTACACTTGATGTTTCCACCGCCAAATTTAAAATTATTGCCGTAGATAAGGCAGGAAACTCAACAACTGTTTCAACTTCTGCTTTTACAATTGATTCCACAACTCCTACTTTAGCCATTACATCACCTTCTGCGAATTCCTTTGTTAATATTGCAAATGTCACAAACTTCCCAGTTAGCGGAACTTGCTCTGAGAGCGGACGCAACGTTATGGTTTTTGGGACGATCACAACGTGTTCTGCTGGAGCCTGGTCTACGTCTCTCGATCTATCTTCTATAGCCCAAGGTTCTTTTTCTTTTAATGTGATTCACGATGACTTAGCCGGAAATTCTACGACCACGACCACAACATTTATCAAAGACACAGTCGCCCCAACTTTAGCAATTACGTCTCCGGCAATAGGTAGTGCCATCAATATTGCTAATGTTTCTGCAATCACAGTCACTGGAACTTGTTCTGAAAATACTCAGACAGTAACCTTTTCTGGCTCCGCTGCTGGAACTGCCACGTGTGCTTCAGGAAGTTTTTCTAAGGTGCTCAATTTTAGCGGTGCCACACAAGGGACTGTCAATTTAACAGCAACGATTTCTGACCTTGCGGGCAATAATACAAGTTCATCGCGAAACTTTGTTAAAGATACAGTGGCTCCGACAATAACTGTGACGACGTTATTGGGTGATATAAATAACAGCAACTACAAAACATATGCTTTAAAAGGAAGTTGCTCTGAAGAGGGTGTCGCTGTCGTCATTTCAGCGGATGGCTCCTCCCTATCAGCGACTTGTTCCGGTGGTACATAGAATTTAAACTTTGATTTCACATCATCACCAGAAGGATCCGTTACAGTCACCGCCACTCAGACTGATGGCGTGGGTAATAATGGAAGTGGAACTTTAACTCTGAATAAGAATACCGGACTGCCAAGCCTTGGCATTACATCTCCAGTTGCCAACTCTTATGTTAACATCTCGAATGCAGCAAGCTTCACCTTGAATGGCACTTGTTCGGTCAATGGAAACCCTGTAAACATCACGTCCCCACTCACTAAGTCTGCGACATGTTCTGCGAGTCACTGGACACTCACTCTTGACGTATCCGCCCTTCCTGACAATGATTTTACAATTACATACAATCACTCTGACAATTCTGGAAATACGACTACGGCCAGCCGCACCTACAAAAAAGATACCATCGCACCGGCTGTATCATTTACCTCACCTATTGCTAGCACATACATTAACGCCGCTTCGGTCAGTAATTTTACTGCAACCGGCACATGTTCTGACAACGGCCAAACTGTCGTCATCTCCGGAGATGCTTCAGGAACTGCTGTTTGCGGTTCCGGTACTTGGACCGCAAGTTTAAATTTTTCAGCGGCCGCAGAAGGTTCTGTATCAGTTACGGCAACTCATTCTGATATTGCAGGCAACGCGATCACTGATTCACGCATATTTATCAAAGATACCAGTGCCCCAGTCTTAGCTATTACCTCCCCAGCGGCGAACTCCTATGTCAATGCTGTCAATGTAAGTGCTTTCGCCATCAACGGAACATGTTCTGAGAATTCACGCAACGTCGTTATTACTGGTGACAGTTCTGCCACCTTTACTTGCACTAGCGGCACTTGGTCGGGATCTTTGAGCTTTTCAGCGGCACCACAAGGAAATTTGAATATTTCTGTTACCCAAAATGATACTGCCGGGAACGTGAGTACGATCACACGCGCATTTATCAAAGATACAGTTTTGCCAACTCTTGCAATCTCATCACCGACCAATGGTTCTTACATCAATGCTAGTAATGTCAGCTCTTACACATTGAATGGCACTTGTTCTGAAAACGGACAGACCATCAATCTTACAGGAGCTGCTACTAGCACGACTTCTTGCTCCGCTGGAACATGGACAAAAACACTGGATCTCAGCGCTGTCAGCGATGGCGCTATTTCATTTACAGTTACAATTGCGGATGTCGCTGGCAACTCTGTTTCAAGCACCGTCAATCTAACTAAAGATGTTGTTTTACCTTCTTTATCTTTAAGCTCATTTACTGGCGGACAAGTCATTGCTGGTGGTAGCATTGCTGCAATTACTTGGACAGGATCTGACAACAATACCTTGCCGACAACACCCATTTCTATCGACTATTCTACAAACTCTGGAACTAGTTGGAGTTCCGTTGCAACAAGCATAGCTAACTCAGGAAGTTACTCTTGGATGACACCGGTTATTACTTCCGGCACTGTTCGATTCAAGGTCACCATCAAAGATGCTGCAGGTAACACCAGAAGTGTCACTTCAACGTCTGATTTTGCAATCAACTCGACTTCACCGACAATTTCGCTGACCTCTTTGACTGGAGGTCAATATCTTTCGGGTGGTTCAACTCAAGCAATCACTTGGACGGCGAATGGAGCTTATCTTGGCGCAACTCCAATTAAGATCGAGTCATCCTCTGATTCTGGTGCCACATGGACAACTATCATTGCCGCCACCGCAAACACCAGAACATACTCCTGGAGCATCCCTACTGTGGATGCCACTTCATATCGCGTTCGTGTCACTGCGACAGATCAATCAAATCTTTCAACTTCATCTGCATCCACATCGAATCTGACGATCGACAATACCGATCCAACCTTAACGCTGAACAAACCCGTATCCACAGATATTCTTGCCGGAGCTTCCACTTATTATATTAACTGGACAGCTTCAGATACAAACTTTGGATCAACTCCTATCAAGTTCGAATATTCTACGAACTCTGGTACTTCTTGGACAACAATCGCTGCATCCACAGCAAACGCAGGAAACTATGCGTGGACCGTTCCATCACTTAACAGCAGCAATGTTACCGTGAGAGCCACAGCGACGGATCTAGCGAACAGAACAAAACAAGTTGTTTCTGCTGCTTTCGTGGTGGACTCCACTCCTCCAACAGCGCCCGTGGCAATATTAAGCTCAGCAGCTGTTACGAATTCGACTGCGGTTTCGTTAAATGTGACTTGCATCGCAGATTACGCAAAGGTACTTATCACAGAAAGCGCAATTGCCCCTCTAATAACCGATCCAGCTTGGCAAACATGTGCAAGCTCAATGAGTTTTACTATTGCGACTGGTGATGGGAATCATGCCATAAAAATTTGGAGCAAGGACCTTGCAGGCAACATTAGCACCGCGCCAAGTTCTATTACGGTACTTTTAGATCAAACAGCACCGCTTCTCACTGTTGCCAATCCACCTTCTGCACCGGGAAACTCTGCGAGTGGTTCTGCATCATGGACTCTCACCGAAGCCAATGTTTCTTCAGGAACAAACTTTACAGTAGAATTATATAATGGCTCTTCATGGAGCACCATTGGAACAAAAGTGGCGCTAGCAGGGGCAAATAATAATCAAGCTTACAGCATGACTGGATTTAGCTTACCGAATGTCGACACTGTAGGTGCAAAAATCCGCGTTACCGTAACAGATGCTGCTGGCAACCAATCTCAAAATACAAGTGGTGCATTTGTTATTGAATCTACACTCCCTACTGTCAGCGCTTTCACGATATCTCAAAGCGCCTCAACTACAGTTCAAAATGTGCAAGTCAATCTTTCTGCTTCATCTTTGGTTTCAAAGATTTCCTATTTTTGTATTAAGATGAATACGACTACGGCACCAAGTGCTAGTGATTCATGTTGGCGCTCTGTCAGCGCAAGTCCACCTGGGCTTACGCCTGCGAAAAGTCTTTCACTTAATAATTACTATTATCAACTTGGTTTTACAACGGGAACCTACTCCCTTTATGGCTTCGTAAAAAATGATACTGGCTTGATATCAGCCCTGTCTAATAGTGGATCAGGGACCAGTGGAGTTGATGATGCGAGCATCATTTATACATCGCCGTCCCCACCTACCTTGCTAAACATTATTGCTGCCAATAACGATGCGCCAACAAATCCAACTCAATTGTCTGATTATGCAGTCGCAGCAAACGGAAGCGTTTATATCAAATGGAAAGCTTCAGATTCAAACTTAGGTAGCACCCCGATTTCAATTTATTATACAAAAGATGATAAGAGCTATACTTTAATTGCTTCTAATTTAACAAACGGAAGCAACGGTGCATGCACGCCAGACAGTGGCAGCACTACACTTGATGACGGCAACACCGGTTGCTATGTGTGGACTGGCGGCGCACCCGGCACTTACTTCCGCATCAAAGTCACAGCTACGAATGCAGGAGATATTTCCACAGCTAACGTCAGTACCTCACTAAATTCAGGCAATATCCAAATTTTAGCAGGAAATACTGATACGGGAGTGAATTCTTCTGCGGCAAGTGCAATTTTGAGTATTCAAAAGAATAACAATTCGCCCATGATGCAACAATTTGTCGTCATGCCAAATGGAACTATCATCATCATTGACCAGGTCAATGGACTTATGAAAATTGATCCAGCGAATGGAAAATATCAAGTACTAATTCCATCCACTGGAACAATTGGCAATGAAGGAGACGGCGGTCCTGTGACCTCCGCAAAGCTATACAAGCCACTTAAAATTGCCATGGACTATCAAGGTAATTTATATCTTTGGGATAACATCCGCATTCGCATGATCAATACGCAAAGTAATCCTTGGACGATTAACACGATTATTGGCGGAGGATCTCTCTATACAGATGGAATTACTGCGACAAACTTATTATTGGCCCCACCAACAATGAGTACTCCAAACACATCAGCCCTATTTCAGGTTCGTCCGAATGGTAAGATCTATTTCTTAGCTAACTATTTCGGCTACACCCTAAACACGTCCACACCTCCTTACATTTGGGTTTATGATCCGGCAACCCAAATAGTAAATCGATATCTTCCGAGCGGAAATGGATATTATGGTAACTCTTCTGGAGATATCTCAATTTACAGCCTAGTCTGGCTAGGTCTCTCTTTTGACACTTCTTCGTCTTCAACTCTGAGCGCTTACGTAAAATTAAATACAGGTGGCGGCGGTTCCGCAGATACTCGACTTGATCCAATAAGTTATCAGGTCATCACCCCTATTCCTACGATCAATACAACAAACACTTCGAGTCTGATGTCTGGAATGGATGGCAATATCTATATGGTTGGATTTGGCTTGCCTATTAAAAAGTACAACAATGGCACCGGTGTTTTCAATGATTTAATCGGTGCTAGCGGATCTGGATATTGTCCTGACGGAACATTAGCAAGCGCCTGCAAGCTTTCTCTATATGATCTATTCATCGATGCAAATGGAAAAGCCTACTGGAATGACTGGGGCTCGATTCGCACGCTAGACCAGAATAATAAAGTCCTAACTATTGCAGGACAAAATCTATTTTATGGAGATGGACTTGCGGCAAACAGCGCACGCATCGGATATATTAATAGACTGCTGATGAAATCAACCGGAGAACTTGTTTTTCTTGACGGACTCGATGGTCGTATTCGTCAACTTAATGACGATCAAACAATGTCTACACTTGCTGGGAATGGCATCAACATCACTCCAGACACGACCAACCCAGCAAACACTCAAGGCATTATGGTAGATAACTATGTAGATACAGCCAGTATCGGAATTACATCTACCGATGACATAGTATATAATCGCGGCAAAATGATCGCGAAGCTAAGCAGCAGTACTGGCAAATGGGTTGATATTACCGGAGGCGGTGCAACCAGTTACACAACTGGCGATGGCGGAGTCGTAAAATTTGACTCTAGCTATTTCCCTAAAGTCTTAGGCATACTTGGCAATTCGGTGATTGCATCTGCTGGAAGCTGGTGTGGAAACTATTGTAACACCTTGATAAAGTCCTACGACCTGACCACGGGGGTTCAAAGTAACTTCGCCGGAATTCTGGGAAGTCATGGTAATGGTTGGCCAACTGACGGCCAAAGCCTTGTCACAAATTTTGTCCCGCATGTTACAAACCTAGGTCCTTTCATTTATGATTCAACTGTCAGTCTTTGGTACACTGGCGATGGCAATAGAGTACGCACCATGAGTGCAACAGGAGCCATGGCAACGCTCTTTGCCGATGCGGGCGTAAGCAATATCACGGGAATCACTCTATCTAGAAACTCAGGCTCTCTAATAGTTTATTACTGTGGAGATGGTAAATTGAGAAAATGGAGTCAATCTACTTCGATAGCAACAGCTCTTTCATGGCCGATCACCACAATGAGCTGCACGAATGCTTTAACGATCCATCCAACTAACGGCAGTCTGATTTTTGGATTCTCTCAAAACAGTTTGTTCGGTATTGGCCGATATGGAAATCCATAGTTGGGAAATGAAACTCATGTGATTATTGATATAATCCATCTTTTTTTTCCACTGATCCGTTCTTTGTATTTATAAAGAACGGATCACAGCCAAAATCTGAACGGTAAATTTAGTTGAGGCGATTTTTCATCACAGGGATGGGGCCTCGGAAGCAAAGATTTCCAACGGAAATTAAGTTTATATCTAAGACTTCATAACAGATTTCGTCGTTAGTCCAAATAACAGAACCTAAATTGAGGCGCTCGCTCCATGCTCTATTTAGTGCAACCTTATCTTTGAAGTCATATTGATTCAAAAGTCTTAACGAAACTCGTCCGCTACTGCTCAAGAACTCGAAAAGTGCCTGAGCAGTCAATGAAGGCTGATTACGCAAAGATTTTGCGAGCCAGATCAACAATGTTGGACCACAGTCATCAAGATCCCCTGTCGCTTGAGAACTGCATTTAATAAAAGAGGCCCCAAGAAGCCTATTAAGATCCATTGGGAACTTACTCGCATCAGAAACCGAAAACTCTCCGGTAGATAGTACAGCACTTATAAGCATAAACCGATTCTGATAAATTCTTCCAAGACGCGAATAGAATGTGAAAGCTTTCTGCGCAGATTCTGGTTGCTCGAAATAGGCTTGTGCAGCTTGTTCAGATTCGATAACCGTCGCATAGGATAATTGCGGATTGTAAGCCCATAAAGATTCGTGAAAAAGGATGGCTGCCTGCTCAGATTCTTTCAACTTGAAGAAGGACGGCAAAAGAAACGTGTTTTTGCTGCGCGGATCAGTAAAGGCAAAAATCACCACCTGATCAGGATTCACGCCGAGTTGCTGGCCATATATCTTGTTAAGCTCCAGCCTTTGCACATCATTAAGTTCACTTTGATTGACTCGATAGTACTTACGGTCTTCATGAGGAAAAATAGAAACCAAAATTGGCGAGATCCAGGGATCAGAAACCATAAGATTCGAAATGTTGTCTACCAACAAACCCATCCCAGGGATTTCGTTCAGTTGTAAAGCATTTGGATAAACTGGAATATTCGCAGAATAGAAGGTCTTAAAGCCATCATTGTCACGAACTCCACCGCCTCCATTTTGAACTTCACGGGCATCTACACCCTCATTGGCATAGCTAAAAATAGAAACGCACAAAACAACTATGACTAGGAATATGTTTCTCACTATTTCTCCGTTAACTCAAAAAACTGAACTGACAAGCAATAAACCGAATCTTTTTCGCCGATATCTTCTAATTCTTTAACCAAAGTTCGACGGAATTCACGAATACGCTCTTTTGCATAGACCATTTGCTGAGAATTGAAGGCAAATATTAAAGACGACAGATCTCGCTCTGCCACATCCCGCTCTTCCAAAGTTCTTTGCGCAAGATTTAAGACTTGAGTTTGAAAATTTCTAATCGCTTTCGATGGAATATCAAATGTCGTTGTCGATTCAACATCGACAGGAACCCAGCGATCACCCTCTGGAGCAATATGACCGAGCCTTTGCAGGCGATCTAAAGTTTCTCGCACAACTTCTTCAGTCAGACCTAACTTTTTTGAAAAGCTCGCGACAGAATGCTCAACACCAGGAACATTTAACAGTTCAATTAAGGCAAGATTATGCCAATCAGAGATAAATTGAAATTCATCATCATTCATAGCCCGTGATTGCAACATACGCGCTTTAATGCGCGTCAGAGCAGCAGTCTTGGTCATGCGAGACCGTCCGTGCTCACTTTGCACCAAGTCCACAAACAAAGATTTTTCGTTAGTATTTAACCTGAGCTTATTGGCAATGCCATCAGCACGAACTTCAGAAATTCCAACTTTACCGTTGATAACTTCACTCAGCCTAGAAGAACTTAGACCTAAATCTCTGGAAAACGCCCTTAAGGAGTAAGCAGCATTGCGTTTTTGACGACGACGAAATTCATCAACAATCAAATCGCGGTAGGTAACAGATTTATGCACAGAAGGATCCTTATATGGTAGGTCGATTGTTTAATGAATACTCGGAATCTTGTCACATCCTTTTGTTTGATCTTTTATAACGATATTTTCAGCAAACCCTAAACTGTTTTAAGGAATCTCCACATTATGGACCGGGTAATGTTTTCACTCAAAACGTCCATTCAGACAGGACCAGATGAGGAGCTTCTTAAGGTGGTCTAATTATTTTCAGTTTCGCAATTTTGGACAAGTCAAAGTGGTCTTCCTTCTCCATACTGATCCTTATGAACAAAAAGAAATCCAGCATGTTAAGTCATTTCCATCGATCACAAATAGGCCGCGCACAACGATACATGCGCCTTCAATTTTCCTCAAATCTGGATCTTAAGAAGATTGCCAAAGAGGCTGGTTCGTCTTCGTATCATTTCGGGCGTCTTTTTGAGGCCTACACCGGGGAAACCACCTTTGAGTTTCTTCGTCGCGTACGACTTTCTTTAGCTTTAAGAATGCTTCAAGAAGACACACAAGTTTCAGTTACCGAAGTCGCCTTGACCGTTGGCTACGAAACACCATCGGCCTTCAACAAAGTATTCAAAAAAAGCTTCTCTTTAAGCCCGCGAGAGTTTCGCAATCTTGGAAAAGTTGAACAAGATGAGTTGATCTACAATCTCAATAAATCACAACCAATCAAGGAGATTGAGATGAACCTCACCATGAAGCCTGATTTTATCACCCGACCTGTCAGTCACTTTGTTTTTGTAAGAAAACAAGGGCCTTTCGCTGAAGTTGCCATTCCAGCCTGGATGGATTTATTCCCTCTGCTTGAGGGAAAGTTCGCAAAACCCCAAATCCAAGAATATCTGGGATTAAGCGTGATGGATTTAAAATCCAAGGATGAGTCTTCAATGGTTTATGATGCGGGAGTTGCTCTGGATTCCGAGCCAGGGAATTTGCCGAAGGGCCTCGATTATCAAAAAATTCCTGCAGGTAAGTACGCACGTTTTATCTTAACTGGACCCCACCACCAAGTATGGCCCGCTTTTGAAAAGATCTTTCAAACATTGGGAGATAGCAAAACCAAATTACGCCCTGGTGCCTGCATCGAAAATTATGTTAATGATCCTAATATCACTCCAGAACAAGATTTGATTACGGAGCTCCTAATCCCCGTCGAATAACTAAATAAAGTGCCTTTTCACTTAGCAAAAGGCACTTTCAATAAGATCTTTGAAGTCTAGCATCGTTTGAATTACTTCTTCTTTTGCGATGGGCCGCTTAAGCTATTTCCAGTATGCACTTCAATAAGTCCGTCTTCAAATTTAGCCTCGAAGCTGTTTTCCTTTTATTGATATTCTCTGCAAGCCTTTTTATCCTAGGCTTTTTAATCAACTGGGTGTCACGAAAAACTCGCGAGGCCGCTTCCCACGCAACAAATCCTAAAACATTTTTATACCTTTTCTTCCCAGGAATCATGATTCATGAAGTGAGTCATATGTTCGCGGCTCTTTTATTTTTACATAAAATCGAAAATTTCAAACTGATCGACTTCAGCGCCAAGAGCGGATCCCATGGACACGTTGTAACCAGCCGTAGAAACACTTGGAATTTGTTATTCCTTCCTCAACTATGGCAATCCATGGGGAGCCTGTTCATCGGAGTCGCTCCCCTGATTGTGGGACCTGCCATCATGCTTGTGTGGTTCTATTATTTTATTCCTGGTGGAAGGTTCTTTATTAAACATCCCTCTTTACAAAGTCTGCCCACATTAGGACTTCATCTCGGGGTATGGCTTTATATTTCCTTTGCAACCATCGCGAATATCGAACTCAGCGAGGCGGATCTCAGTGGGGCTTGGAAAGGCTTTGCCTTTGTTATATTGGCAGTTTTTTTGTTTGCGCTAACTTGTGCCTTCTTTTACCCAAACATCATTAGCAATGGATTTCTATACCGCTACTGGGACGTGATGGGCCTTGGACGCTTGCACTCTATTTTAAGAAAATAATCGAATCCTAGTGAGCCTGTTTAAATTTCTTACGAAGTTCTTCCGTCCTGGCGCGAATTTCCTCGTTCAGGACGATCTCAAATAATTTCTCGGCCGATATTTTATAAAGCTCTGATATTTTTTTGATAATCGCAACTGGAGGAGCTGAAACTCCTCTTTCCCAATTGGAAATGAATTGAGGGGTGTCGTAACCTAGATGCGTCGAAACATCTAGCTGTGTGAGTTTGGCGGAGGAACGGGCTTCTTTCAAGAACTGCGCAAGTGCTGTGCCTTTTTTGTTCACCCTACCTCCAAATAAAAATATAGCACAAGGTAGCAGCAAGTTTTTTCAGGAACAAGAATTCCGTGATACCTGATGATTAAAATTAGGCCTCCCTAAACAGAAGCAAGGTATTTTTACTTGTGTCCTTCATGTCCCTACATTACATGAACATTGCCGGATATATCCTAACTGAACCCTTTGTCGACAAGAACATTTTCAACGAATATAGTTTCAACATAAATATTGGATGTGACTATGCCAGGAATGGCTTTACTATTTTCTTTGATATTCTTCATTTCAAACTTTGCATGGTCAGCTGATTCAGATAAATCCACTCCTGAATCTTCATTACCAGTTTCAGCCGAAGCAACTGCGCCTCGATCCGAGATTGTTTTAAGACTTGGAAATGAGTCCAACCCCGTGGACGGCGCCTTCGGACCCTTTACATATGGACTCATTGGCAGTCATACCTTTGAAAATGATTTTATCCTACAAGGTGACTTCATTCGCCTTCATGAACCAGGCACTGCAACTTTTGAATCCGTCCTGGATGAAGCCCAGCTCACACTCAAGTCTCCAGAGTCTCAGTTCTTCAATGAGACATTTGTCTTCGATGCCACTCTTTGGAAAAATCGATTGATCGATATGTACACCAACGTGGTAGGCTTCGAAGTTACTCGAACTGGAAAGTATTCTTTGACCTTGGGTTTGTATACGGGGACGGCCACGAAGGATGATCTATCAGAGCCCTTTACCGGAGGCCAACTAAGTCTATCGACATCCCTGGAACCATTTGAAGTGACAGCTTCTTATATGGGCGGTCTGATCAAGAATGGATCTTATCGCAAAGTTGCTCTTGAAGCCTCGACTGACCTTGCTAAAAAATCACGGCTTCCATTTACTCTGACCTTCGGCCTCGAGGAGCGCTACTACAACTTTGGAAATGGCGGGCCTGAAAGCGAACCCCAAGATGAATATATCTTTGTGACTGGCGTTGAAGTCCACTTCGAAAGGGCCTTGGGTCTTTAATTTCAAGTCATAGCTGACCGAATAAGTCGATCTGATTTCTGTCTGAATCAAATTTGAAATGACTTGAAAGTTTATCTAAAAAATTTAAAATAGCTTTATGCCAAGATATGTAGCCTTTCTCAGAGGCGTCAGCCCTATGAACGCCAAAATGCCTGAACTTAAAGAGTGCTTTGAGCTTGCCGGCTTTACTAATGTGAAAACGTTCCTCAGCAGTGGAAACATTGCTTTCGACACTCGTAATGCCTCTAATGCATCTCTTGAGAAAAAAATTGAAAAAGCGATGGAGGAAAATCTAGATCGCATCTTTGACACAATCGTAAGATCTGTAGAGCATCTACAACAGATTCTTGCGGCGGATGCTTTCAAAAAGCACTCCTTAAAAAAAGAATCCAAACGAGTCATTACTTTTCTTCGCGATAAACCGAAGACCATTCCGGCGCTACCAATTGTATTCGAAGCGGCAAGTATTCTAAAAGTCGAAGGTCAGGAAGTTTATTCAACTTACATTCCAGGCCCTAAGGGACCTGTTTTTATGAACTTGATAGAGAAGACCTTTGGCAAGCAAGTAACAACCCGCACCTGGGATACAGTCACAAAAGTTGTTCGCTAGGCAGTTATCAACTCAAGCTGCATCGGACTTAACGACATCCTTACTACAGGCAGTTAAATCGCTCAGGACCGATTTACTGCCAAACAAATAAGACTGAGAATTGTGCGCAAGATCCCGATAAGCCTCAAACTTATTCAAAGACTCATGAAAGGCTTTTAAGTTGTAGAACGGAACACTTGGATACATGTGGTGAGCCAAATGATAGTTAATATTATGGGGCGCCAGAAAAAATTTCTCACCAAGACCGATCATCACATTGCGAGTGCCATTGAATTCGTGAGTACGATCTAATCCAAAATGTTCAGATGTACTTCGAACTCTTTGAATTACTGGAAGAACGGTTAACAACGGAACCATCCAATAAAGCAGAAACTCTTTAAAGACTCCGAGATAGCAAACAGCAGCGACAACTGCTCCCCAGTAGAGGCCTTTCTTTTTCCAGTCAGGTCCAGAGATCGCCCACATCAGGGCCAACCACTGATAACCACCAATCAGAAACGTTTTTCCAAACGACAGCGCAATCTGCCTCTGCGACTGAGGATACTGCCACTCCTTAAGATTGATCTTTCGAACCCAATCAGGATCTTCTTGGGTGTTCGTATGTCTATGATGGGCCGTATGATGCTTGCGATAGAAGTCCGTGGATATCAAAATGGGATAAGCCGCCAAGCAATCGCCGATAAAATCATTCAGCCAAATTTTCTTTGAAACCCGCAAGTGGGCCGCCTCATGCATAATCACCAGCAGCGCATGCTGACGACTTGCAATCACAACGAGGGCCAACATATAAGTAAGTGGGTTGAAATAGCTATGGCAAAGAAATGCAGCGCCAAACATAATGGACCAATCAAAGGCCAATGCGGCACCCTGCTTCATTGTGCTGACTTCGGAGTATTGATTTATAATTTTTCGAACTTGGGGATCTTTCTTGAAGCTTTCAATCATCGGAACGGCCGCATGTTTCATTTCTGACAACTCCGCATTAAACTAGATTTTGTTGTATATATCGGTGGGTTTTCTGAAGAGCTAAAGACGCTGAAATGTTAGATTATTCTTAATTCTCATTTTCGATCACTTCATGATTTAAAATCATTGGCTTTTTTGTCTCTATCAATTTTCGGTCAAAAAATCTCTTTAGCACCTGTTTATGTTCTATTTTAAGCTACCACAAAGGTCAGGTATTGAGGCCAATTAGGCATTTCCCATTAATCTATTCGACAACGTGCACGGACCGCCTTATCCTGATAGAAATCTACAGCGACATTGGAGAAGCATCCACATGAAAACAACAGCTGCAACTTCAAAAGCATCAAAAAAGAATCAGACCACGATCCCCGCCCGCGTGCGCAAGGCAATGAAAATCGCAAAAGGTGATACTCTGCTATGGACTATCAATGGCGATGAAATATCTATCCGTAAAATCAGCAAAACTGATGTTGCTTGGAATAAGACCTCTGAGATGTCTCTCTTAGAATGGACTCCCACAGAGGACGAAGAGATCAACTTATAGCTACTCAGTAACATCTTTCGTCACCGAGCCGGTTTTTGGCAAGGGCCCTGATATCAGGAACACCTCGACACTTTTCAAGATACAGCAAAAGCTCTCTCAGACCCATTTAGACCTAGGATCACTGTTGTAATGTAAGACTAGATTTATTAGTATCTGGCACGAATAAAGCATCTCTTTTTTAATGGGTTCCAAGGGAGACGAAATGAATTTGCGACATCTCATTGTTTTTATGATTCTCGCAGTCAGCGCGCTCTCTATGAACGCGAACGCCAAAATTCAAGAGTTGCCTCTATATAAAAAATTCGATTCCACCCCGTCTCCTAAGACGAACAATCCAAAAGAGATCATCTTTATTCATGGCATGTTTATGACCCCACTTTGTTGGGAAAACTGGGTGAAATCTTTTGCGGAAGAAGGATATGCGGTTTCTGCACCCGCGTGGCCCCTACACGATGGCAGCGTTGAGGAACTTCGACAAAGTTCACACTTAGCACCTTTAGGGAAATTGACCTTCGATCAAGTTTTAAATCACTACCGAAAAATCCTACGCCAAAAAGCTACGAAGCCAATTTTAGTTGGTCATTCCCTGGGCGGATTAATTGCACAGATACTCTTAAGTGAAGGCCTTGGACAGGCCGCCATCGCCATAGACTCCGCACCACCTTTTGGCATTTTTGTCACGAATGCTTCATTCCTTAGGGCAAACGCCGGTATTTTCAATTTCTTTGCGAATCCTGACTCTCCCATTCAGAAGAGCTTAGAGTCGTTCTCTTATAGCTTTTTGAATGCGCAACCCCAGGAAGAGCGAAGACAGGTCTACGAACGATTTTATATCCCAGAATCAAGGCATGTGGGCAGAGGCCCATTAACGAAATCTGCAGCCATCGACTTCACAAGACCTCGTGGGCCTCTCTTGATGATTGCCGGAAGTCTTGATCGCATAATACCCCCAGAACTGAACTACAAGAATTTTATGCATTATAAAAATACTCCAGGAATGACCGAATTCGTTCTTATGAGCGGTCGCGACCACTCTACGATCACAAGCCCCGGAGCAGAGAATGTGATCAAGGCAAGCCAGGAATGGTTGGATCAACAGTTTTTAAATTAGAAATTTGCTACAATTCAATGGAAGAATCGTTTTTTTATCAATATCCAATCGGCTCAACATATTTTTTAAAGTTATTTGAAATATCGCGGCCTGCGCCGATGGCAATCAGAATTGAATCCGCTCGGATTAACCAAAGGGCTAAGTCGCGCGGTGGAAGCCCCTCTCTTCCACATGCGTACAAATAGTCCTTAGGAAAAAGTGCTCATGGCGGTCGACATCAGATAAGAAAAAGACAAGAACCCTTCTCTCAACAAAGCAGTTGGCATCTCACGCGCCTAACTCCGAAGTTTACTTGAATGATCCATATACGTTATATATGATCCAATAATAGTTGTGAGGCCCTATTTGAATCTGAGTGAGAAGAAAAAAACTATTGAAGATTTCCGTTTCTGGCAGTTGCAAAACAAAATCACTCTGTTTTCTTTGATTGCCATTTTACTTTTGTCGACGCTCTTTGTGATTGCGATCATCGTACTTCCAACCATCAGCGCAAGTCAATTTATCATCTTTATAGTAATGATTCCGACACTGGCATGTTTTGGAATTGCTACTTGTCACTCATCCAATCTTGAATCCGCAAAAGCACAGCGTGAGTTTAACAAAATATTATTGCGCTTAGCGGAAACTGAAGATTCCCAAATCACTTTAGATCGATTTTTTTCTATCTCCAGCGATTTGATGGCTGTCGCTGGGAAAGAAGGTCTTTTAAAAAAAGTAAGTACATCCCTGGTCAATACTTTGGGATACAGCGAACAAGCTCTACTGACCACACCGTTTTTTGATTTTATTCATCCCGACGATAAAGAATCGACCCGTAAAAATATTGAATCATTGAATCTAGGCTTGCGCTCTGTGGGCTTCGAGAACCGTTATCGTACCGCAAACGGAACCTACCGAACATTAAGCTGGAGCGCTGCCGCTGATGCCGAACTCGGCGTCAGATTCGCCTCAGCCCGTGACGTGACCGACGAACGCAACTTCCAAAATCGTATTCAGCAAATATTTGATTCAGCGCCTTTTATGCTAATAGTGAAAGACCAAGATGGCACAATCACTCACTGCAACTCCGCGTTTGCCCAATCCGCCGGCGCCCAACGGGACTCACTATTGGGACAAAGTGCAAAATATGCTCAGGCATCTGACCTCCTTTCCTCCAGTCTTGAAAAAGAACAAGAAGTTTTAAGATCTCAACAGCCACAGACATTTGAAGAAGTTTTGCTCATTCAAGGAACAGCTGTAAAACATCTTTCAACTATTTTCCCGATCCTCGATCAAACGGGGAAGACCGTCTCCATCGGAAAAGTCTCCTTAAATATTGATTCGATCAAAATGAACACTAAGATTTAGCCCTGGATGTTCTATTAATTTTTTCCACAGAAAATTGTGTGCCGCCTATATGGAACGGTCTACACAAATGACATGGACTTTTGTGGCTCCCAGGAATGTAGCACTTTCGCAGGAATATTTAATTGAATGGCTCGATGATGAAGCAGAAAGACTGGTCGCCCAGCCATTTGCTGGAAGATCGCCAGAATACCAGTTCTGATCATCCAATTTAATGCTAATCGCCGGGGCAGCAAAATAGAATCCATCACGCCCATCGACATTAATACTTACAAACCCATCCTCATTGGAGCGCGCCCAAAGTGTGATCGGAGGTTTGGAATAGGAAACAAACCAACCTGTCAGTCCTATCAAGACATTAGAGAGCTTCTCAATCGAACCATCTGAGTTTATTTTTGAGACATAAATATCGTAAGCGCCGGGATAAACCGGAGCCGTCCCGTGCTCTAGAAATTTGAGATGCCAATCAAACAACTGCGCAGATAAGTCCGAGAAAGCGAGACCGACAATACGACGACTATTAATCGAATCGGCGTCTCCACGGCCTCTACGAAATGCATAGATAGCTTCATGAATAACTAGAGCAGCTTTTGCTTCTTCGTTGAGCGCATTGAACAAATTTTTCTGAACTAAAATGTTCCCATTGTTTTCATAGTTAACTATCTGTTCATAACGAATACTGCCATGCTGACATGATGCAGATTGTGGAACTGAAAAATAAAGTGCATCATTTATCACAGGAAGTTTTTCTTCCAAATAAACGACGTGTGATCCTTCAGACAGGTTGTTAACGTGCTTAATAAACATCGGCAGCTCTGCAAAATAGCCACCTGTCAGTGCAAGCATACCAGCAGAAACATCCGCAACGATAGTTCGATAATCCCCTGAAAATCGTGCTAGATTCAGGCCAAATTCCGTTTGCGCTTCAAAGAGGTCGACAAGTTGAATCCACTTGATGTCACTCTCTTGGGATCTGCAAACCCAAGCACCACCACCGTTCCCAACACGGTTACTAGCAAATGCAAAATTCGTTGCTAAAATAACAAATAAACCCAAAAGGACTTTATATTTTTTCACGTAGTCTCCATTTCAGCAGTCAGTGGAAAGAACTGCATAGACAAAGTGTACACCGAGGTTTTCCGTCTCCCCACTTCGAGTTCTTCACTCAAACGATCTTGAAACTCTCTTATCAACTGCTTGGCCCTGTTGACCTTCGCAGGGTTGATGGCCATTGTAACTGAACCAAACTCTCGCGCTCCGACAGGAACAGAATCAAGTTTTGACTTTGCCAAATCAAGAGTTTTTCTATGAAAGGACTTAATTGCTCCCGAGGGAATATCGTCCGAAGTAGTTAGCGGTTCTCCCGTCTGTTTAAAACTCCCATCGTTCTTCACAGAAATAAGACCAAGCCTCCCCAGCCGATTCAAGGCATCACGCGCTTGCAGTTCACTGATCCCCAGTCTCTCTGCAATCCAACCCGGCTGAGCCTTATTCCCCGCGATTTCTCCAAGACTTAAAATTGCGAAGTGAAACCATTCTGATATCAAAATAAATTCATCCTCTTGAAGAAGTCTCAAGTTCCGTTCTCGAACTGTCTCAACATCCAGAAGTCCGGGAAAAGCCGAAGATAGAAATACTTTCTTATCGCCGGGCGAAAGCTCCAACTTTGAAATTAACTTTTCGGCCTGTTGGCCCGTCAAATTTCTTTTTCCATGAATCAATGAAGACAGGTGTCCCGGGCTCAATCCTAAGTGCCTAGCAAATGCCCGAAGAGAAAATTTTGGATTGGCCTTCTTGCGCACCAAAAGTTCAGAAGAAAGAATATCGCGATAATTATAAGTCATTGTTTGTCTTCTAGTCCGCTGAAAGCATTAGGTCAAGTTATCTGAATACAGCTGTTTTCAATATGAATACAGATTGGCGAGAGCACTGTTGTTAAACGATGACAAAGAAAATTTCAGACGGATATAGCTATGCACAAGACACACATCAAACAGGAGAAAATAAGCATGAGGACACTTTTATCACGGACTTTGTTATCAACTTCACTTTGCATCGGATCTCTATTTACGAGCACAGCCTTCGCCGACGCTACCGGAATCCTACGATGTCTGTTAGTGATGCCGGATGGGTCACAGATCAGTAAAGACGCGCAGATTTCCGAGATAGATACTTCCATTGATTTTCAAGTACCTGGCTCTGATCTTCGCATTTTGGGGAACTTCAATGGCATTCTTAATTCCACGCAAGTTAGTATTGAAGAAATTAAATCTGGTTACAAAGCTATGTCTACAGACTGGAGCCAATCAAACACGGAAAAATGGTCAAGCTCATCTGTTGTATTCACTTTCCCAGGCCGTGGCACCTACTTCCTTCAATGTAGTGCTTCTTTGAATTGAAGTTAGCAATATTACGAATGCCATGAGCACCTCTATGGTTTTTCATAATAAAAAGCATTTTGGTGCTCGTCTTGTTTTAACGTGCGATGCGGGGCTGGTCGCTCGCTTTCAGCTTAATAAAAACTGTGCGAGGATCGATTCTCGAATACAAAACCGAAAGTAAATAAATATCAGAGCTTAGATTAGGATAGAAATTTAAGAAAAATTAAA
>CAZPYX010000023.1:0-34403 GCA_964590635.1 uncultured Bdellovibrio sp. | reverse complement strand
TTTTAGTTGTCGTCGGGGCTAGAGATAAAGGCCAGTCCCTGAACTATGCTAGGAATCTTCCAAAACTGTGAAAGCTCAGCCGTAATTAACAAGTTCGCGGCAAAGCCAGGAATCACAGTTAAAGTTTGAGGCTTGATCGGATCAACATGGGGATTAGATACTCCGACAAATTTATTTCTGGTCAGAGTTCTTTCGGAGATGATTTGTTGAGTGGACAGCATCAGGCGAGGATTCGTGGCAGCTTCTCCCACGAATTTTTTTGGATTGGTTCCCGGAGTGATAAGGACAACGGCATCAGGCCATTGTTCATGAGCCAACGTGTAGCCCGCAAGACCTCCAGTTGACCAACCGATAAGCATCTTCGGACTTTGTGAGCAATCTTTTCCATTCGCAGAGACGGTTGAATATTTTTGCCAGATAAACTTAGCCTGGGAAGAGATCTCAAAAGTTCTATTCATAGGGTCATAGATTCTTGTATCGTTCATTGACCCCTGTGAGCCACCTTGGCCCATGTAATCGAAGAAGATCACGCGATAACCATTTTCATTCAGTTTAGCGAACAAAGGATCGTGATTGCGGACTGAATCTGCCAATCCTTCAAGCCATAGCACACAACCCTTGAATGTGGCGTCTGATTTTTCTAGGTAATAACCACTGCGTAAATCGACGAAACTGTCTTTATAAAAGGTATGAGCCACTTTATAAGGGGTGGCTTCCAAAACAACAGCTTCTTGAGATTGCGGCGCGCGGGTTGGAAGTTGAGAACATGCTCCAAGAAAAAATATAGCAGCGGATAATGTGTGAAGTTTCATTTCCACAGGATATCCGAATTTTCTTTAATATTCAGTTACAGCTCATTGGTCAGGACCTTGGTCACCCATTACCAGGAACATTATGTGCGACGACGACCCTTGGCTTCCGGAGTTCCATCAGCGGGATCTTCCGGCCACTGATGTTTCGGGTATTTTATACGCAGTTCTTTGCGAACTTCGGGATAACCGTTCTTCCAAAAACTTTCTAAGTTCGCCGTGACCTGAACGGGGCGGAAGTTAGGGCCCAGCAAATGGAAGGTCACTGGAATCTTTCCGAACAGAAGTTTCGGTGTTTCTTGCAGTCCAAAGACCTCTTGAATGCGAACTTCCAAATACGGCGCTTTATCCTCTGGATAAATGATTTTAATTTTACTACCACTGGGAACTTCGATTCGATCCGGCAGTTCTTTTCTAAGAGTTTGCACAAAGTCTTGGGGGAAAACATTTTCAAAGAAGAATGGAAGATCTTTTTCAAATACCGTCTGCATCTTGCTTTCTCCGAGGCAGGCTTGAGCGAAGGCTTCCAATTTAAGTTCTGGAACCTGAGCTTCAAAGGACAGACCCTCGTGACGCTTAAAGAATTCAACTCGTTCCCACCACAGCGCAAGTTTTTCGTTGTTCTTAAGAACCAGGTCCCATTTCTCAACCAGGACTTGCGGAAGCTTCTCTGCAACTTCTTGTTGTGAAGCGGGAAGAAGACTGGGTTCCTCTAAAGGCAGACCGAACAAAGACTTGTATTCACGAATAAAGAACTGACCTTTTTCTTCGAAGAAGGTAACGTCGCGAACTTTCTGAATTTCTTCTTTAAAGTGAGAAAGAATGAAATCTTTTGAGAAACCACAAGCCAAGCTGACAATGGTTTCAGCATCGGAATTTCCTTCAACGCCATTGAGGGCGACAAAGAATTCAGAAGTTTTGACCAAAGTTTCATTCTGTAATTTGACTCCACGTCCACCGACCATCAAAGCTCGATCAGAATTTCCACGGCGCCGGCATAGACGATCGGGAAAGGATTTAAGCAGTAAGGTGCGAAGTTCTAAGTTATTTGATTCCGCTTGGTTGGATTTTCCAGTCATCATTTTCTTTCCGAGGGAAAGAATTTGGCGAGCAGACTGTTCAACGGTTTGCAAGGCGAAGAAGCTAGCTTCGCGAGCCGCTTTGTTGGATTTGCGGAATTGTTGCAGAAGATCCAAGCGCACCGTGATGTCGCATTCTGTTTTATCGCCCAAGAAAGAACTGACAGATTCCCTTCTTACGAAATCTCGTTCTTGGAGGATCCCCGCTAAGTCAGCACCCAGTTCTGCGGATCCTCGTTCCAAAGCAACTAACATTAATTTTGCAAGTCGGACTGGCAATGGAAAGTGCAGAATCTTTCTTCCTGTCGCTGTGATTTTATTTCTGTCATCCAAAGCCTGAGCTAAACGCAAATATTGAAGAGCTTTGTCGATGGCGATGTGATTTGGTTTCTCAAACCAAGTAAAGTTTTGAAAATCGCTCACACCTTGAGCTGCCAGGAAAAGCAAACTCTCGGTCAGGTCAACACGTTGAATTTCAGCCACTTCACTTTTTGTAAAAGACAATTCATCCATTTTATTCCACAAGCGATAACAAATGCCTGGGAACTGGCGGGCCGCTCGTCCGGATCTTTGGATGGCACTGGAAAGGCTGATGCGACCCAGTTCTAGACGTGAAAAGCCCGTGCGATAATCTTGCTTCATGTTTTTCGCCAAACCAGAATCGATGACCGTATTGACGCCGTCTAAAGTTACAGAGGATTCGGCAATATTTGTCGAAAGAATAATTCGTTGTTTGGCGCCTTTTTGTAAGGCCTTGCGCTGTTCTTCGATGCCCAAGGAGCCATGCAAAGGCACGATGTCGATATTGCGATCTGTAGCCCAAGACAACAAGTTATCTTTGGCACGTTCAATCTCTCCAACACCGGGAAGAAATACCAAAATATCTTTGTGAGTTCTGCCTTGTGCTTGTTTGACAGTGACAAAAAGATTTTCATAAAAGGCCGGGGAGGTTTGCAGAACTTGGTGGTTTTTCTGATAAAGCACTTCAAGTTCAAAAAGTTTTCCAGGAACGCTGATGACCGGGCTATTTCCCAAGTAAGCAGAGATTTTCTCTGCTTCCAAAGTTGCAGACATCACAAGCAATTTAATATTTCGTCCGAGCTCTTGCAGTTCACGCAGTAAACCCAAGGCCAAGTCAACATGCATGGATCTTTCATGAAACTCATCCAGAATGACAAGATCAACATCGGACAATTCAGGGTCATCCAACATTTGCCGAGCAAGCAAAGCCTCTGTCATAAAGATCAAACGAGTTTTGGCAGAGGTCTTATTGGCAAAGCGAACTTGGTAGCCCACCTCTTCACCAACGGTCCAGCCACGTTCTTCCGCGATACGATGAGCGGCAGCTATAGCCGCCATTCTGCGCGGTTCAAGCACGATTATTTTTTTATCAACGATATCCAGTAATGCGGGAGGCAGGCGCGTGGTTTTACCTGCTCCAGGTGCCGCCGTGATGACAAGATTATCCACTTCAGATAAGCTTGTCTGAATCTTGGGAATAAACTCGTCAACTGGAAGGTGTAAGCTCATGGGTTAAGCTGGATAGATCAAAAGCATGAACTCTGCTTTTTCAAAGGCATTCTTGTTAATGATCGAATCGATAGTTCCTTCAAGAACCAGTTCATCTTCTTGAGAAAGATTGTAAGTGATCAAAAACTGACGGTTCGGGAAGTGCTCTTTCATATCGTTCAAAGTTTTTTTCAAACGATAAGGAGTATCCATAATAACAATGGCGCGCTTTTCCTTCGTTAATTCACGAAGAGCGGCACCACGACTTTCTGTCTCCGCCGGTAAAAAGCCACGGAATACAAATTGATCAAGACGCTGTCCGCTTAGTGATAACAATCCCATCAAAGAAGAAGGGCCTAGAACAGATTTAACCAAAAGATTCTTTTTGCGGCAAAGACGTACAAGATCAGCGCCAGGGTCGGCAAAGCCCGGAGTTCCACAGTCTGTAATTAAGGCCACCATTTTTTCTGCACACAGCGGAACTAAAGCGGCTTTATCTTCGGCCGTCGAATGTTCATCCAGGATTTCAAATTTTTTGCCAGTGATGCCATGGGAACGTAAAAGCTTGGAAGCTTCTTTAGTGCTTTCGCAAACAATAATTTCAGCTTCACGAAGAATGTCCAAAGCCCGCAAAGAAATTTCGTTATAATCACCAATAGGAGTAGCTACAAGATACAACATTTAAGACTCCTTTTTTGAGCGCAGGAAATTCATCAGGCGTGGAAGATTGTCCGGAGGATGAGCTTTCCCAGAATGAGTGCTAACGAAGAAATAACTTTCTACCTGAGGGCATTTGCTTGCCATCAGCTGTAGAATAACAGGCTCATTATCGAAGAAGTAAATTCTTTCGTAGGACTGAGACAACGCTTCAAGAAACCAATCTGTCTTGAATTCCGCATCGTCCATGACCTTGTCTGGTTTTAAAACTAAATGAGCCTTGTCACTCAAAGGCAGGCCCCACTTGCGCAAGACTTGCTCTGAGCCGACACCCATGCGTTGGACATCACGACCCGTAAGATAGACGATTTCAGCTCCGGCCTGCGCAACTTCGTTGACGAACTCAACAGCACCTTCCGTTGGAATATCGTAGTGCAAATATTCATTTGAGAAAAAATGCAGATGCCAGAAGTCCATGAGCGTTTTTTTAAATTCAGGATGGTTATCGTCTACACCCGCACGTTCCAGGGCTCCATTGATACCCCAATCTGTGTGATGGGTTTTGATATCTTTGAATAGAGCAACCTGTTGGGGAAAACGTTTTTGAAATTCAGGGACTGCCGCAAAGTCGAGTAAAATTCGCTCTAAGCGAGGGCTGACATCAAATAACGTGGAATCCAAGTCAAAGACTACGAGGCACTTTGATCCTTGGGAGGAAATTCGCTGAATATTGACAAGTAAAGCCTCTAACATACGGGGTCATCCTATCTGTTCAGGTCTGGTTAAGGCAAAGACTTTTCTTGCTCTCAAAGGGCGATTTTCTATAACCTGTTGAGGGAGCCCGTATGATGAAAAAAGTAATAGTTTTGCTCACTCTCTGCAGTGCGATGGTACTTGTAGGTTGTCATTTTCGTAAACCAGCTTTGGGAAGCGCAGAGAATCCTATCAAATTTCATCTTGTTCCCTCTGTGGACGCAAAGGTCCTGGCCGATAATTCAAAGATTTTGAAAGAGTATTTAGAGAAAAATACTCCTTACAAATTTCAAATAACAATTCCTCAATCTTTTGTTGCGGTGGTGGAATCCTTCGGGACGGAACGCGCGGATGCTGCCGCCATCAATACCTACGGCTATTACATGGCTCATAAAGCCTATGGCGTGGAAGCCCGCTTAACGGTCATTCGTTATGGATTGGCAACATACCAATCTCAATTTCTGGCGCGTTCAGATAGTAAGATAAAAACACTCAAGGATCTACAAGGAAAGAAAATTGCTTTTGTCGATCCCGCTTCAATGTCGGGATATCTTTTGCCGCTAAAGACTTTGAACGATAAGAAGATTGTTCCTAAGCAAACTGTTTTTGCCATGAACCATGATGCCGTTGTGACCATGATCTATCAGGGCCAAGTGGAAGCGGGGGCTACTTATTACAGTCCTCCTCAGGATGGGCAGATCGAAGATGCTCGTCGTTTGGTGAAAACGCAATATCCGGACGTGGAGCAGAAGGTGAAAATCATCGAATTGTCAGATCCTATTCCGAATGATCCGATTGTGTTTCGAAAAGATCTTCCAGAGGAAATGAAGGAAAAGATCAGCGACGCTCTTCTGCAATTCGTGGCAACTCCCGAAGGCAAAAAGTCTTTGGATCTGATGTTAGGGGCCACAAGTCTTAAAAAATCCACGGATGCAGATTATGACACTGTTCGCGAAATGCTTCGCACGATGGTTCCGGAGAAGAAATAAGTGAACTCACCATTTCTGTCCGTCAAAAACTTAAAGAAGACTTACGGCAATGGTGTGCAAGCCTTGCGGGGAGTTAGTTTCGATGTCGAACAAGGCGAGTTTCTTGTAGTTATCGGTCTGAGTGGTTCAGGTAAATCTACCTTGATGCGTTGTTTGAATCGTCTGCAAGAACCCAGCAGCGGTGAAATTTATTTCCAAGGTCAAGACATTGGCAAGATCGAAGAACGGGAAGAGATTCGATCCTTGCGCAAAAAGATGGGCATGATCTTTCAGCACTTCAATTTGATTCCTCGTCAAAGCGTTTTAAAAAATGTCCTGATGGGACGCCTGGGAAGAAAGAGCACGTGGCAAAGTTTGCTGGGTATTTTTTCAGATGAAGAAAAATCTGAAGCTCTAAAGAATTTAAAGCTCGTTGGAATTTCTGAAAAAGCACATTTGCGTGCGGATCAACTTTCCGGTGGACAAAAACAGCGAGTCGCCATTGCACGAGCACTCACTCAGAATCCAGTTTTACTTTTAGCTGACGAACCTGTGGCTTCTTTGGATCCGGCGACGTGCCATGTAGTCATGGACTATCTAAAGAAGGTGAATCAAGAGTTAGGCATCACGGTGATCGCGAATTTGCATTTTCTTTCGTTGGTCAGGCAATATGCCACGCGAGTGATCGCCTTGAAAGATGGGCAAATCGTTTTTACGGGAAAACCTTCTGAAATCACTGAAGACTGGTTTCAAAAGATATACGGGGAGGGAGCTCAAGATGTTTCGACGGACGGTCTTTGATAGCATCCTCTGCGCATTTCTATTTTCAGTTTTAACCATCGCTCTCTTTGTAAATAACGAAGATCAGTTGTTGAATCTGGGCCAAGACGTAGTTTATGTCGTCGGATTTTTAGTTCTGGGTGCGGGAATCAGTTTAGTTCTTCGCTCTAGAAAAGTACCGACCCTGGGCGATGTTCTATTTAAAACAGTAGAGAGCAAAGAGCCCAAGGCTTGGTATAAAAGTTTTTGGGGCTGGCAGTTAGTCATTACTCTGTTAGTGGCCTTTATCGTTGCGATTATCAAAACCCAAGTTTCATTTATTGAGCTATTTGATCACAACGGATTTGGCGGCGCTGTGCGCTTGTTCAGGGGCTTGCTGAATCCGAATTGGGACGTTCTTCCTCGTGCGGTCCTTAATATCATTGAAACTATATTCATGGCTTTTTTGGCGACAGCCCTGGCAATCCCAGTGGCTTTCTTGCTTAGTTTTTTCTGTGCGAAAAATATTATGAAGGGGCCCGCAGGATATTCGGTCTACTTAATCCTTAGGACTTTCTTGAATGTCACCCGTTCCATTGAAGCCTTGATTTGGGCGATTATCTTTTCAGTGTGGGTCGGTATTGGACCCTTTGCTGGGATGCTGGCGCTGATGATTCATTCTGTGGCCTCCTTAGCAAAACAATATTCTGAGATGGTTGAATCCGTGGAGGAAGGACCGATTGAAGCTATCGAATCCACGGGAGCCAATAAACTGCAAACAATTTGGTATGCGATTGTTCCTCAAGTGCTTCTGCCGTATATTTCATTTACGGTGTATCGCTGGGACATCAACGTGCGCATGGCCACGGTGATAGGACTTGTTGGCGGTGGTGGTATCGGCACAATGCTGATTCAGTATCAGGGACAAGCGATGTGGCGTGAGGTTGGTTGTATCATCGCTGTTATTGCAGTGGTGGTGTGGGCCCTCGACCAAGCCTCGGCATATATTCGAGAGGCCTTGAAGTAAATTTGCAATAGAGGATTCACATGGCAGAAACATTTCAATACAAAGTGATGATCAAAGAAACCCATATCGATTCCTACGGTCATGTGAACAACGCGACTTATTTGTCTTTATATGAAGAGGCCCGTTGGGAACTGATCACACCACGGGGCTATGGATTTTATAAAATTCATGAAATTAAAAAAGGCCCTGTGGTTTTGGATGTGACTCTGAAATTTCTGAAAGAGATTCGTTTGCGTGAGACCATCGCGATCACTTGTGAAGTGATCGATTATAAAGGCAAGGTCGGACACATGTTGCAGAGAATGATCAAAGAAGATGGAAGTGTTGCCAGTGAGGCGGTATTTACGTTTGGTCTTTTCGACATGGAAGCGCGCAAGCTGATCAATGCCACGCCTGAGTGGCTGAAGGCGATTGGTCTAGCAGAATAGCGACTCGATGCCACTTTCCCGTGGAAAGTGTAAGCAGCATCTATTTGACGGGAAGAGCGACGACGATGATATAGAATTTCCCTTTGCTAGTGCTGAAGGGAATCATCATTCCGGCAGAGCCCTGGGCGCAAGGAACTGTTTGATTTGGTCCAAGCAAGACTCGGGGAACGGTCATCTTCACACCGAAGTTTGAAATTTCGGCTTTGGCATTACCAAAGATAATATTATTGATCTCGCCGACAGCGTCTTGATTGTCGGCGTTCAATTCAGTCTGTTCTTCCATCAACATGGTCGAAACGACTTCGAGATAGCTGCCTTTATCAAACGAAACGCAAAGAAATCCCTGGAACGCTTCACTCTGAATATCGACGACAGAAGAAACTTCGCCTAAAAGTGGCTCGTGCGGAGATTTCGGTCCCGCCTTATCCATCTTTACGGACGTCACGCCAAACTGACCTAAAACATTTGTTGTCGCTTTGATCACCGCATTGATGACACGCACGTCGACCGCGTATTTGGTCGCAGCCGCAGCAGTTGCTGGAACGTCTTTAATAAGACCATGATGTTCGGCGTTTAAGACTGAAATCATCGCACTGATCAGCTCTGTCGGAGTGACGGGCTTCTTAAAAAATTTGCATTTCTTCAAAGCGTCGGGCAGATCTGCAGCTTCACGCTGGCTGACGACGATCAACTCAGCATCTTGTGTATTTTTATATGTATTTAATCCGTAAACAAAACCGCCGTCCATCAGGCGCGGTACTTCGGTGTCCAGCAGAACCATATCGAACTTTTGGTTCTCTGACTTAATCGCAGCTTCGGCTCCGTCTTTGGCGCGCACAACGATAGGAGAAACGCCAGAGTCTCTGAGTTGTTTTAGCAACGGCTCTTTCACAAGCTGTTCAAGCTCGCTATTGTTATCAACAATGAGGATATTTTTTCTGAGCTTCATATCTTTTTTTTGTTCAAACACCATAAACAAGTATCGGTTTTTTCTGACCGTTCCTAAAGCAACCATTAATGCATAGTAAAGATATCGGATATTGTGGAAGGAACTAAATGGTCCGTTTTGACTATAAGTTCGACAATATATTTACAATAAAAGTGGAAGAAATTGTCTAAAATCCTACAGTTAAGTCAGGTCCTGTTTGCGCCGATAAATTTCGCAAGGAGTACTTCGAATGAATAAGCAATACTATCTTTCCAATAATGGGACTCATGTAGGACCGTACACTCTTGAGACCGTCTTGAAAAAGATTGAAACGCAGGAAAATCAATGGACCGACTATGTCTTTGATGAAAGTCTCGGCGAATGGGTGATGCTATTGGAGCATCCTGAATTTTCAGTGAAGTTGTCGAGCAAACCTGCGACTAGACCAGGTGCTGCACCTGCTCCTTCTAAAATGACATTAAAAGATAAAGAGTGGTTCATCCTTAAGGAAGGAAATAACTATGGTCCTTTTTGCCAGTTGGAGCTAGTTCAAATGCTTCAAGAAAAGACGCTCTTTGAATACGACTATGTATGGCATGCGAAGCTTCCAGCTTGGAAGCGAGTTGCAGAGATCGAGGATTTTGCTCCGAAAACGATTCGTGCTCTTAAAGATTCCCACGAGCAAGAGTTGGCGGAAATTTTCTTCCGTCGTCGCCATGCCAGAGCTTCCTATGGAGCTTCCTTGATCGTACATAACAATAAAACAGTTTTCCGTGGCCAAGCCTTGGAAATCAGTGCCGGTGGTGCGGGCGTCTTGATTGACAATCCGAATCTTCAGCCGGGCCAGTCTCTCTTCTTGCACTTTCAACCAGGTGACGGGGTTCCTCCTTTCAATGCTGTTTGCCAAATCGTCAGTAAGCAGTTTGTGAAAGACAGTCCTTCAGCATCATCGGTAGATCCGGTGAAGTATGGTGTGAAGTTCACAACGCTCAGTCAGTCCGTGAGAGAGAGCATTAGGAATTACACGACACCGAAGGTCGCATAATTCGTATTGTTAATCGTTTCGGTGGAGACAAGAATGGCGAAGAGCTATGGACTGGGCTTGATCACGGCCTCAGCAATGACTGTTTTATTGTTGGGTGCCTGTGCGCAAGATGTGAAGTTTGATTTACCATCTGCGAGCGACAACTTTGGCCAAAGCATCACGTATAACAATAAAGTGGATATCCTATGGATTATGGACAACTCATCGTCCATGATGAATCACCAATCAAGATTGAGCCAAGCCATTCCTGGTTTGATGACGAAGCTGAATTCCTTGAAAATGGATTATCAGATGGCTGTCGTTACCAGCAGTATGGGTGGCACAAATCCTAATGGTGGTAAATTTATTGGAACTCCCGGCATTTTAAATAATAACACTCCCAATTTAACGGGTGTTTTGTCATCACGTTTGGTCGTAGGCCAAGATGGAAGTGACAATGAACGTGGACTTGAATCCATGGAGACGGTTTTATCTTCTTCATATCAAGCCAACCAAGGAAAAGGTTTTTTGCGTACCGGTGCCTTGCTGATCGTTATCGCCTTGTCAGATGAAGATGACAAAAGTAAGAGCTCCAACCAGGCCGTCAATTACTATACAAACTTTTTGGATAGCGTGAAACCCGCCTATGCGGATGGTTCTCGCTCTTGGGTGTTTAACTTTTTGGGCATCTTAAGCTTGAGTGGAACATGCAATACGACTTCGCTCGACTACAAAGAGCCAGGTTTGGCGTTTATGGGCCTGGCCGATGTTTCCGGTGGGACCAAAGGTTCTTTATGTAATTCAGATATGTCGGGCGCCGTTTCAGATATTCGTGCGCGCATTTTGCAAATTTTGACGGACTTTAAATTGTCCAGCAAACCCATTGAGTCCACAATTATCGTGAAGGTCAATGGAGTTGTGGTGCCTCGCGATTCAACGAATGGCTGGGATTTCATTGCTGCTCAAAATATTGTTCGCTTCTATGGATCAGCAGTGCCGGCCGCAGATGCCTCGATTAAAGTGGACTTCAAGCCTGCCGCCGCAAATTGATAATAAAGGCCCTGGGCTTTCATCAGTTCTGAATGAGAGCCCACTTCCATGACCTCACCTTGATTCAAAACAATAATACGATCACATTGTTCAATCGTTGAAAGACGATGAGCAATGATAATGCTTGTACGACCTCGGGTGATTTCTTTGGTCGCCTCTTGAATGATATGCTCACTCTCGGAATCAATATTTGCCGTCGCCTCATCTAGAATCAGGATATCAGGATTAAAAGCCAAGATGCGTGCAAAGGCGATCAACTGTCTTTCCCCGACGGAAAGATTGGCTCCGCGTTCATCCACGGGGCTCATAAGATCGCGGCCGGTGCGCTTGAGTAGATCCAAATAGCCCGTTTTTTCACAAGCCAAACGGATTTGTTCGCCACTGATGTTGGGATCGCCAAGGCCAATGTTGTCGCGGATATTTCCTCTGAAAATAAAATTATCCTGTTGAACCACGCCCACATGATGACGAATTTCTTCACGAGGTGTGCGTTCAATCGGCACGCCATCGACAAAGATCGTATTTGCCGGAGCATCATAGAAACGCTGAAGCAAAGAGATAAAAGTAGATTTGCCGCTACCAGTGCGTCCCACTAGGGCGATGGATTCTCCAGCTTTGAAGTGCAGATTGATGTTCTTTAATACCAAAGGCAGATGGGACTCATATTGGAAATTCAAATCGCGAATTTCAATATCTCCGCGAATCACCTGATGGCTTTGCAATTCAGAAAGTTCGCTTTCTTTGTGCTCGTCCATCAAGGTGAAAATGCGTTCAGCACTGGTGAGTGAGTTTTGAAATTGCTGATACTTCTCAAGAATCTCGCGCAAAGGCGGAATGAAGTCTTGGATGTTCATCAAGAACGCTACCAAGGCACCAATGGCCAAAGAGTTTTGCGCACTCAGCAATCCACCAAAGTACAAGGCGGAGGTGATGGTCACTGCGTTGAAAAGATTCATGATCGGTTGCATAAGTGCATAGGCGCGGATCGAGCGCATATTGGTATCGCGGTAGTCCGTGGAAAGAGCTGTAAACTTATCGCGATTTCTTTTCACTCGGTTGTAGAGTTGAACGACCTTAATGCCGTTTAAATTCTCTGCCAAGAAAGCATTGATCGTGGAAAGCTTCTTTTTTTGTTCTCTTAAGATATCGCGGATCTTATTGCTTAAGTAAAAAGAGGTCCAAATAAAGAAAGGTGCGAGTATCAAGCATATGATCGTAAGCTTCCAGGAAATGACAGCCAATGCCACCACCACAGAGCAGATAATCACAAACTGCGTGAAAACCGAAATCACACCATCGGTGAAAAGCTCGCCTAGGGACGCGACGTCATTGGTCAGGCGAGTGACGATTCGTCCCGTCGGAGTTTTATTGAAGAATTGCAAAGGCAATCTTTGCACGTGATTCATAAGATCTTCGCGTAAATGATACAGCATGCGATTGCCAAAGAGCTGGAACAAATAGACGTTGGTGAATGAAAAAGTTGAACGCAAAATTTCCAAACCTAAATATACAAATGCCACCTGGGTGAAGACGGAATAGTTTTTGGCCATCACGCCATGATCAATTGCGTAGCCGATCAAGGCAGGAACAAGACGGGCTACGATCGCTCCTCCAGCAACCGCAAAGATGGCGCAGAAGAGTAACAGCTTTTCTTTGCGAGCATAGGGCCAAAGACGTTTAAAAAGGACTGGATAGGAGACGGAAGTCTTTACCAAGTCTTCATTCATGAAGTTATCACTCATGGTGGTTCTCCTGTCCTTGAATCTGCACAATTTTTTGGAATGTAGGGCTGGCGCTCAGAACTTGCGGGTAAGTTCCCCAAGCTTCAACGGCACCGTCTTTAAGAATGAGCAATTGATCCACAGTTTTCAAAGAAGACAAACGGTGGGCCACGATGATGCGACTCATGCCTGAGTCATTTTTGCTAAGTTCTTTCTCAATCGCTTTTTCCGTTTTAGTGTCTACGGCGCTAAGCGAATCATCTAAAATCAAAACCGGCGTTCTCATAATTAAACCACGGGCAATGGTCAGGCGTTGCTTTTGTCCGCCTGAAAGATTGACTCCGCGTTCGCCCAGCTGTGATTCATATTTCATCGGCAAAGCATTGACTTCATTGGTGAGGTCGACAATTTCAGTCATGCGCTGAATATCCGTGTCTGGAGCCCGTTCAGATAAACCAAAGCTGACATTTTCAGTGATACTTTCGCTGAATAAGAAGGCCTCTTGAGGAACCAATAAGAAAACCTGGCGCAGGGATTCCTGAGTGATGTTTTCGATGGAAATCCCATTCACTAAGATCTGGCCCTCTTCAAGTGGATAAAGGCGAGTCAGAAGATGTAGTAAAGTGGTTTTGCCGCTGCCCACGGGACCCATGATGCCCAGGCTATGACCCGCAAGAAGTTTGAACGAAATATCTTTTAGAACATAGACCGAACTGTTTTTATGTTTGAAAGAAACATTTCTAAATTCCAAACTTTCAAACTTATTAATTTCGATTGTTCCCAAGTCTGGGATATCGGTTTCAGTCTTTAAAACATCCTTCATGCGATCAAATGAAGCATAACCTTTTTGGAAGAATGAAAATCCCATTCCCAAGGCTGTCATCGGCCACACCATTTTTTGAATATAACGATGGAAAGCCACGAAGGTTCCAATGGTCACCGCACCAGAATAAAGGTCATCCTTAGCGACAAACAACAGGATCACACTGCCAGAGGTTACGCCAAACTCCATGACGGGCACAAAGAAGGCATCTACGCGGGCTACTTTGTTACAGGCTTTTTCGAATGCGGAACTTACGCCATTGAAAAGAGTCGTGCGATTGTCTTCCTGGGAAAAACTTTTAATAACTCGGATGCCACCCACGGTTTCCTGGGCAACGCCAGTCAGTTCAGAAAAGCGATCTTGTTGCGTTTTATAGTTTTGATGAATCAACTTCATCACTTTCCAAATTAGGAAGGGAACCAATGGTAGGAAGATTAAGGTCTTCCAAGTCCAAGACCAATTCATAGAAATCATAATCGGCAGCACCACCACGATGATCATAATACCATCAGCTAAGATCAACATGCCGGGCCCAATGGCTTGACGGAAAGACTGAACGTCGTTGGTCAACAAGCTCATCAATTCGCCGACTTGGTTTTTATGGAAGAAGTTGGGGCCTAAAGAGGTCATATGTTTAAAGAGTTTTTGGCGAATATGTTCCGCTGCGAAGGTGTGAAACTTTCCAAAGTGCGTGCGCCAGCCATAGCGAGTCACCGCCAAACTGGTCATGATCACGAAAAACAAAAGACATGTTTTGGTGATGTCACTCATTGGAACTCGGCCTTCGATTTGATCGATGGCCTTTTTCATGATGAGTGGATAAATGCCGTCCAGGGCATTTGTCAGGAAAAGAAAAAGCATACCCAAGCCAAAAGCTCGGGGGTTGTTTTTTATATAGTACCAAAGGGGGCGTTTAAAGAGGGTCGAATTGTCTGACTCAGTCTGCATGGTGAGGAAACTGTATTTAATCCCGGCCAAATCGACAAGTGAATTGACTGGTGGAGCGGTCCGCTCTGAAGATTTCTTCAGAATATTGCTGACGGCGTCGTTCAAACTGACGTTGCTCCCAGCCATAGAAGAAGTTTCTTTCAGTCGTCAGTCGCAGTAAAAAGCTTTTTAAAAATTGCATGTCTGCCTCATGTTTCTGCTACTCCAGGCGGGGGTGGGGCCACCAGAGTAGATTTGTTTCTCCTTTATAGGATCGGCAGAAGGGGCCCGCTATTCAATACTCTTGTCAGGGGTATCATATTGTAATACCCTGGTTTTGGAGGCTGATATGTCCCAGATAGACCAATTTCTTGGTGCATTAAAACGCACTTTAAAAGCGAAGAATATTCTGTACCGTGACCTCGCAAAGTCTTTGGATTTGAGTGAGTCTAGCGTTAAGCGAATTCTTTCCAGTAAAAGTTTGAGCTTGGAAAGACTGGAAGAGATTTGCCGAATTGCTGACATCAGCTTTTCTGAAGTTGTTAAAGCGGCCAATCTGGAGGAGGCCAATCAAGTGGTCTTCTTAGCAGAGGAACAAGAAAGAGCTCTGGCGGAAAATGCGCGACTGCTGCATTTCTATATGATGCTTCATGATGGGAAGACTCCACAGAAAATTGAAAAAGAATATCAAATCAATAAAGCTGAATCGCAAAAGTTTTTATTTCAGTTGGATCGGTTGAATCTGATTGAACTGCATCCTCGCGATAAGGTGAAATTCAAGAAGCATGGCTTCTTGCGCTTCCGCCGTGATGGTCCTGTCGGTAAGGCTTTGTTTGACCAAACGAAGGCCAGCTATCTGTCGTATGAATTTAAACCGGAGGACTACATTCGCTTTACACTCTTAAAAATCAGTCCTCCAACTTTGGCGAAATACAAATCAAAGTTAGATCGCCTTATGTTAGAGATGCAGGAGGAGGCAAGATTCGAAGCTGAACACAATGTCCCGGTCGTTGACACTGGTGTCCTTTTGTCCTTCCGTCCGTGGCAGTATTCCTATATGGGAGCTATCAAGAAAAAAGATCAGTCAGGCTAGATCAGTCTTTCGAACTCTTAATTTGCGCTCGGGCGGATTCCAAAGGACTCTGGGGCCATGAAAGAACTCCGCCTGACCATTCTGTTCATTCTTACTTTATCATTCAGTCTTTTCTGCGAAGCGGGATCCATGTTTGATCGAAAGCTCGCTTCGGGAAAATATCTTTTTGAAACTTTATTAGATCAAGGCGTTCCCCGTGAGCCCTTGGATTTAACTTTCCGCTTGTTTGATTTTAATTCAGGGCGCATTCCCAATACGACTTACGCAGTGATCATTGATCATACTTTGCCTTCAACAGTGAAGCGTCTTTATTTGATGAACTTTAACACGGGATTGGTGGAAAGATTTTATGTCGCCCACGGCATTAATTCAGGGGTGATTCAAACCCGCAACTTTTCAAATCTTCCTGATTCCTGGAAAAGCTCCATCGGATTCTTTTTTGCGAAGGGCACTTACATGAGTCAGAAAAATGGTTTGTCATTATATCTAGATGGAATTGATCGCTCTAATAATAATGCACGTCCCAGAAATATCGTTCTGCACGGAGCGAAGTATGTGAGTGATGAGTTCATTCAGCAAAATGGGCGATTGGGTTGGAGTGAGGGGTGTCCTGCGGTTGGTTTGGAAGCACTTCCGTATCTGGTGAACTTGCTGCAAAACGGAAGCATAATTTTCTCTTATCACCGCGATCTTCTGCAGTACTCGAAACAATATCCCAGTGAGCAAAGTTTAATGGGCAGTGAGATCATACCTCCAGGAGTCAATACAACTCGAACTCCTGGTGAAGGTGGTGGGCAGACCTTGGCACCAGAGGTTCTCCATATGATGGATACTCCGGAACTAGTGTCGCCTATTTAACTTCAATGGCCGAGGCATAAATATCAACAACGAAGTCGAGACCTTGCGAAAGACGATTTTCAGGATAACCCATCAAAATCTTTTCGAACAACATCACTCCGTGGAAATAAGTATCCAAGGTTTGAATAAACATTTCGATATCAACGTCTTTGCGAACTTTTCCTTGAGTCGCTAAATCTGCTAAGCGTTTTTTCACGTCAGGGTGAATTTTCATTGGCACAATTTCGCGAATTCTTTTTAGAAACTTCGCATCAGTAAGACATTGTGAAACTACAATTTTAAAGAACTCAGAATCTTTATCGCAGTGCTTGCAGTACATGGCATCGACCAGCTTGTGCAGTTCTTCTCGGGCCGTAGCCTGTGGCGGGTAGGGAAGAATATCCATTGGAACATCTTCCATATGTCTTTCAATCAGAGCGAAAAGCAAACCCATCTTGCCGTCAAAGTAGCGACCAATGAGCGATTCATTGAGTTTCGCTTTCTCTGCAATCATACGAGTCGTTGCGCCTTTAAAGCCGTGCTTAGAGAAAATATCCTCTGCAGCATTCAATAAACGCTCTTCAGATGCGGATCTATCTCGCTTTTTAAGTCGAGTACGAGGTGCAGTTGTATGCGTTCCCGTCTTTTGCTGAGATGTCTCATCCATAAAAAACTCCTCAAAATTAATCATAAGTACCCGTTAGTACTTGTATTTCCATAATGTATCATAAATCTTTGACCAGAACAAGTAAGTAATTGCTTGAGTACTTCGTAAAAATGCCGTAATTATATGTATGTAAGCGATTACTTAATAGAGGTCTTGCTACGGATACCTAGTAAGGCTGCTAACGATCAGGAGACAGATCATGAAGCTAAAGAGCGTTCTTAACACCTCGAAGCTGATTCTCGCGCTCGGAATCAGCATAGTGAGTACAAGCGCGTCCGCGCTCACTTTGACGGACTATTTGGAGCAAGTGAAAAGAGACAGTACGTCCTACAAAGGGACATCTGAGCAAGCCGAAGGAGCCGCGCTAAAGGCACGCGAAGCAGATTTGTTTTTTACACCAAATCTTTTTGCCGAAGCTCAAGTGGGTCACGATGGTAAGCCATCTCAACCAAAGACTTCTGATAAAATTAACTCCCAAATGTATTCTTTGGGATTCACTCAGCAGTTCAGTTTCGGTTTGCAAAGTAAGTTGTACTATAGCTTAGCAAAAACAGAGTTCGTGAATGCCAATACGGCGATGATCTCTATGCCGACTTATTGGGATGCGACTCCGAAGATTGAATTGACCATGCCTTTGTGGGGGGGTGGTTTTGGTCGTACGGCGCAAGCGAACGAAGAAATCACTCGTCAGCAAAATTATGCAGATCAATTTCAAAGCTCTTATCAATCAATAGGTTTCTTGGCGCAGGCTGAAGCCGCATATTGGAAACTTTCGGCATGGCATGACGTGGTGACTATTCAAGACAACGCCTTGAAAGCCGCACAGAATATTTTTGATTATGTGAGCAAGAAGAAAAAGATGAACCTTGGTGAAGAGGCAGACGTGGTGCAAGCCCGCGCCTTGGTTGAGGCTCGTACTTTAGAACTGCAAGTCGCTCAGAATGAGAAAAAAGAATCTCTTCGAGCATTCAACAGATATTTGAATCGTGACGCGGAAGCAACAGTGGATTCTTTAGAGCCAGTAAACTATGCGGCTTTGGAAAATCTGTCTGTGCCTCAGGCACGTCCTGGCGATCGTTATGATGTGAAAGCCACAGAAGCTCAGTTGGCAACAGCGAAAGCTTCGTCTCAATTGGTGAATGAGCGTAACAAACCGACGTTGGATGTTTTTGGTACCTACGCATTGAATGGCCGCGATAAAGATCAAAGCGAAGCGATGAAAAATGCGGGCTATACGGATACAGACACGAGCTATGTGGGTATCCGTTTTAATATGCCATTGAATGTTTCTGCGACTTCAGACGCCAAAGCCGGCGCTTTGAAAGCGGAAAGAGCTGCGGAATACAACCGTCAGTATGCTGTCTATTCTCAAGAGCAAGACTGGATCAATTTGACTAAAAACTTAGGCGATGCGCGCGATAATCTTCGTTTGCTTGGCAAAATCGAAGCGGCGCAAAAGACGAAGTTGGATGTTGAAAGAGGCCGTCTTCGTCAAGGTCGCACAACAACGTACCAAGTTTTGTTGTTCGAACAAGACTACTCTCAGGCTGCACTTTCTAAAGTGAAGTCAGCAGCCAACATTTTGGGCTTACAAACACAAATTAAACTTTATCAGTCCTCTCCTGAAGGAGGAAAATAACCATGAGTTTACCTAAGATATCCATTAGTAGACCGATATTCATGAGTTGCGTGACAATCGCGATTGTGGTTGTCGGTTGGGCTTCATTCAAATCCATGAGCGTGGACTTGTTCCCGGACGTTTCCGTTCCGGTGGTGACAGTTCAAACCACTTATAAAGGTGCGGGCCCCGCAGAGATTGAAACCTTGGTCAGTCGTCCTATTGAAGACGAAGTTAGTACAATCTCTGGTATTAAACGTATGACTTCAAAAAATATGGAAGGTGTTTCTCAAGTTATCGTTGAGTTCGTCAGCTCCGTAGACTCCAAGTACGCTGAACAACAAGTGCGTGATAAAGTGAATATCGCGAAACCGAAGCTTCCAGATGAGGTCGAAGACCCGGTCATTAAAAAGTTTGACCCATCGGACACTCCGATTCTGATGCTTTCTCTCACTGGTGATGTTGGCGATGCGCAAATGTACGATATCGCCGATCAAGTTATCAAACCTCGTCTTGAGCAGGTGAATAACGTTGGTGCCATTGAAATCCTTGGTGGTCGTAAAAGAGAAGTTCACGTTCTTTTAGATCGTTCGAAACTTCGCGCTCGCGAAATTTCTGTTACTCAGGTTGCTGGTCAAGTCGGTGCCATGGGTGAGAACATTCCAAGTGGTAAAGTGAATCAGGGCGGTAAAGAGCTCGTATTCCGTGGCTTGGGTGAATTCCGTAATGTTCAGGAAATTTCTGACACTCTTGTGAATCTTTACGGCAACGAAGTGCCAACACGCGTGGCCGACTTGGGCGTTGTCAAAGACACCCTTGAAGACGAGAAATCACGCGGTTTCGTTGATGGTAAAAAATCGATCTTCTTGCAAGTTTATCGTCAGTCTGGTTCGAACACTGTGAAAGTGGCCGATGACGTTATCAAACAAATGAAAAAGATTGAGCCAGAACTAGCGAAAATGGAAGGTGCGCCGAAAATTCAGCTAGTGACGAATGCTTCTGAAAAAATCAGGGACAACGTGGATGACGTGAATGAAACGATCATCATCGCGATCGCTTTGACAGTTATCACGGTGTTCTTCTTCTTGGGAAGTGCGCGTACGACTTTGATCACGGCGTTCTCTTTGCCAGTTTCTTTGATCGGTGCCTTCATGTTGATGAAGATGGCCGGCTTCTCTATTAATATCGTTTCGATGTTGGCTCTAACTTTGGCCGTGGGTCTTCTGGTCGACGATGCCATCGTCGTCGTGGAAAATATCTATCGACGAATGGAGCTGGGTGAAGATTCAGTTGTGGCTGCAGAAAAAGGAACGACAGAGATCCAAATGGCCGTTATGGCGATTTCATTAGTGGTTATCGCGGTGTTCGTACCAGTGGGTACGATGTCGGGAACCATCGGTCAATTCTTGAAACAGTTCGGTTTCACCGTGGTGTTCTCGATGATCATTTCTTGGTTCGTGGCGATGACTATCATTCCGATGCTAACTGCTTATTTCGGCGGTTCAGGACATAGTGGTGGTCACGGAGCAGACGCGCATAAACCGAAATCATTCTACGACAAAACTTTAGGTCGTATGGTGAAAGGTTTTGACCGTTTCCAATCGATTCTTGAGGGCATTTACGAAAAGTTCTTAAGAGTGACCCTGCGCCATCCGATGATGACGATTGGTGCAACTCTTTTAGTGTTCTTCCTGAGTATCTATACAGTGACCAAAGTTCCAGGGGCCTTCATTGCCGATGACGATAGCGGTGAGGTGACAGTGACTTTGGAAATGGAGCCGGGCACTAGCTTGGACGGCACGAACAAAGTCGGTGTGGAAGTCGATAAAGTCATCCATAGCAACTCAAATGTTCAGTACACAACTATGACCATTGGTACGATCTATGGTGAAGCGAATAAAGCCACTTACTATGTTCGTCTTAAAGACGGTAAAGAACGTGGTATGAAAACGGAAGTTTTTAGGGACAATCTTCGTAAACAATTGGCGGGTTTTGCCTACGCAAATCCAGTCGTGAAAAAATACGATGCAACAGGTGGTATGGGTGGTCAGCCATTTATGTTGAACATTATTTCTCCGGATCCAAAAGATCTTGAGACCTACGGACTTAAAGTTTACGAGGCCTTGAAAAAAGACCCTCGTCTAAAAGACGTTGACTCGAATTTCCGTCCAGGTAAACCAGAGTTGCAAGTTCACGTAAAACCAGGCGCTGCGAAGGCCTATGGTATCAATACTAAAACAATGGGTGGCGAACTTCGTGCCCAAGTTGAAGGTGTGACGCCAGCGAAATTCCGTGAAAAGGGTCGTGAGTACGATATCCGCGTTCGTTTGAACGAGGACGAACGTGACTTGAAGAAAACTTTCAATCAAGTGTACGTTCCAAATATCAATCATAAATTGGTTCGTCTGACTGACGTTGCCAACGGAGATCTGACTTCAGGTCCTGCATCTATCGAGCGTATGGACCGTGGTCGTTATATTCAGATCACTGCCGGCTTGGCGCCGGGTGTGGGTTTGAGTGATGTGGTTAATGATGCTGTGAAAATGATGAGCGAAGGTGATTCGAAGTTCCCTTCAGGCGTTCGTTATAATTTCGGTGGTGATGCCGAGAACATGCAAGAACTTGCGGGTTCAACGATCTTGGCTTTGGGCTTTGCGGTTATGTTCATTTATTTGATCTTGGCGAGCTTGTATGAATCTTTCATTACGCCGATCACGATCATGGTGGCATTGCCATTGGCTCTTTGCGGAGCGTTCTTCGCCTTGTATTTGGCGAATGAGATCATGTCATTGTTCGCAGTGTTTGGATTTTTCATGTTGATCGGGGTTGCAGGTAAGAATGGTATCTTGCTTGTCGACTTTACGAATCAGATGATGGCAGAAGGCAAAAGCAGAGCTGACGCTTTGGTTCTGGCTGGTAAGACACGTCTGCGTCCGATCTTGATGACTTCATTTGCATTGATCGCTGGTACTTTGCCAGTGGCAATCGGCATGAACCCGGCTTCAAAATCCCGTACTGCTATGGGGGTTGCGATTATCGGTGGTATTCTTTCATCAACAGTTTTAACTTTGATCGTAGTTCCAGCCGTGTTCACGTATGTCGATCGTTTCAGAATTTGGGCAAATAAACTGGGCTCAAAAATCACGACGAACGAAAAAGAGGCAGTGGAAGTTCCTCACGAGAAAAAAGAAGTCAAAGTGACACAAGGTACGGAGTCTATCGATACAAATCCAGGAGCTGGAGAATATGCGTTTACGACATCCGAGAGCTGAGAAAGGCCAAAAGACTGTCATGATTATTGGCGGAGGTTTCGCCGGCTTAGCGGCCGGCAAAGCCCTCGCAAATAAAGATGAAGTCCACGTGATGATGATCGACCAAAGAAATCATCACCTTTTTCAACCTCTTTTATATCAAGTAGCAACAGCGGGATTAAATCCCGCTGATATCGCGGTCCCGATCAGGGCTCAATTTTCTGAAGATAAGAATGTTGAAGTCCATCTGGGTCGAGTAACCGAAGTAAATCTGCAAGAAAAATATTTAGCCGAAGGCGATATGCAGATTTCTTTCGATTACCTGATCCTCGCTTGTGGTGCGCAACATAGTTATTTTGGCAACCCACAGTGGGAAGATTTTGCTCCGGGTTTAAAAACCGTGGAACAAGCGACTGAGATCCGCCGTCGCATTCTTTCTGCGTTCGAAGAAGCCGAAAATGAATTAGATCAACAAAAGCAAAAAGCCCTATTGAACTTTGTGGTCGTCGGAGCGGGCCCTACGGGTGTTGAACTGGCCGGTGCGATCTCTGACATCGCTCGCACTGTATTGGTTGATGATTTTAGACGTATTAATCCCGCCGATGCGAAAGTTATTTTAGTGGAAGCGGGTCCTAAGATCTTAGCGGCCTTCGATGACAAGCTTGGTGCCCATGCCTTGAACGATCTGAAAGAACTGGGTGTTGAAGTTCGCTTAAATGCCAAAGTCGAAAATATCTCTGCAGCGGGCGTGCAAATTGGTTCCGAATTAATTGAAACCAAAACCGCGTTTTGGGCTGCGGGAGTTCAAGCTGCGAAATTGAATTTGCAGCCACCTGTTGAAAGTGATCGCGCTGGTCGTATTAAAGTTGGCAAAGATTTTTCAGTCGCTCAGCATCCCGATGTTTTTGTTATCGGCGATATGGCTTCGTATGAATTGACCCCAGGCAAATTTTTGCCAGGCCTTGCACCCGCTGCCATGCAGGCGGGCCGCCATGTGGCGGGGGTTATTTTAGATTCTATAAAAGGTCTTCCTCGTAAGGATTTCAAATTCTTGGATAAAGGACAGATGGCCACCATTGGCAAACGCAAGGCCATCTCTCAGTATCGATCTTTACGTATCACGGGTTTTTTGGCCTGGACGGCGTGGCTTTTTGTGCATGTGTTTTATTTGATTGGATTTAAGAACCGAATTTCCGTCATGGCGCAGTGGACTTGGAGTTACGTTTTTTCTAAGCGTGGTGCCCGATTGATCACAGAACGTGACTGGAAATTGAAGTCTTAAACCAAGCGAGGTGAGTATGGATCAGAGAATTTGGACAGACTTAGCTGAAAGAAGAAACCAAACAAATTATTAGTTTGATCGTGGGTCGATCAATCACAGGCATGAGTGCCTTTGTCTAAATCAGACAAATAAGACTGGAGATACGTTATGGCTAAATTATTTATTCAAGAACTGCCAAGCCGCGAAGAGATGCATAAGACGGCCTCTGAACTGAGCGCCGGAGCTGAACTCGATGCTTGGGTCTTGCATTCGAATTTACTTTTCATGAAGGTGGCGACCGAGCTTGAAATGAAGCTGGATAGTCTGTTGTCAGAGTACAATCTTTCTAGCGGAAGATTTACGTTGCTATTCCTTTTGCGCAATACTCCTGGGGGGATGATGCCTTCCGTATTGGCGCAAAAAGTAGGTGTCACTCAGGCGACCATTTCGGGCCTTTTGAATAGCTTGGAAAAAGCCAATTTGATCGTGCGTGAAACCCATCAGAAAGATGGTCGTTCATTCGTGATTAAGTTGACGGAAAAAGGCGACAGCACGATTAAAGAAATTTTTCCGCGTTGGTATCCTTATATTCAGACATTCTGGGGGCAATTTGCTGAGGAAGAGAAATCTAATCTAGATAATCTTCTTGAGCGCATGGTGCACAGCACGTCTCTTCAGAAGGCTGATTAATAACAGCACGGTGACATGCAATCCTGCAGTCTTGATCCTCCTGCGGTCTTTTCGCTCTATACTAAGTCTATGAGCAACTGACCGAGGAGGACCCAATGATTCCAAATCCATCTCAAGACAGCGATACGGCGAAAGCGATTAAGGCCTGTTTTTCTTGTTCTAGAACCTGTTTGGAAACTCTTCAGTATTGTCTCCATCAAAAAGTTTCGAAGTTTACAGGAAAGCAGCTCGCGGTGATGCAGTTTTGTGCCGATTCCTGCCAACTTGCTGCAAGCATGATGATGGCCGACCTTAATATTCAAAATCAAAGTTGTGAACTGACTTTTGAACTGTGCACTCGTTGCGCAGAAGAGTGTGAGCGCTATCAAGATGACACAGTCTTGGGGCGTTGTGCTGAGGAATGTCGTCGTTGCGCGGAAATCTGCCGTGGCATGGCCGGCATGACGGTGCAAGTTCGCGCTCCTAATAAAGAAAATGGAAAAGCCGCCCGAGTTTAAAATCAGGCTGGCGTGATATCGTCAATAATTCCAGCTTTCATCATCATTTGAAAGAGCTGGACAATTTTGTCAGGTGTCATCGTGTTGGAGTGATCTGCAAGAGCTGCGGTGACGGATTTTCCATCCCGAAGCTCTTCTAACACGTGCAAGTTTTCAGCTTCGATGCGTTTGACGTAAATTTTTTTGTCTTTCTTATACAGAATTAAACTTTCCGGCAGCTCCCAATTGATATCTTCGAATTCATATTGTGGCTCTTTGCGACGGTTCCAGATGTCATAGATCGCATAGGGGCTTTCAAATAAACTCATCGCTTCAATGAAGCGCAATTTAAAATCATCTTCATGCATGAGCTCTTGAATTCTTTCGACGGATAAGGGATCAGGACTGGGGGCGTGAAAAATCTCTTTGAAGATCCACTCGAATCGCGCCAAATCATAGGCGAAGGGAATTCCCTTCGTTGCGGGATGCTCGCGAAGAAATTCAGGAAAGCTGTCGCCATAATCCGAAAGGTTGTAAGAAACAGAGGGCTGCGTTTCGATGTAGTTGCGACTGATATCTTGAAAAATATGGTCGCCCAGCACCCAATGCACAGCCTCGAAAGTTTCTTGAAGAGCCTCGGTCAACCGGGCGATGTAAGCGCCGTGATAGACTTCGAAGGCTTCTTTAAGATTCAGCGTGCCTCCAGGCTTGAAGTTCTTCAGAGCTTCGGGATCGGACTCACCAGTGTTAAAGGTGTGCTTTTTAAACGAAGATTGGGCGTCGTGCAGTTTCATGAGACTTCTCCAATATGAAGGCTGCTTTTATAATTTCAACTTCCAACTCTTGGAAGCTTGGGATGTTGTCATCACGTTCAAGACATACAGGAATATGACGAATCTGAGGGGCCAAAATTCTAAATAGATCCCACACCGCTTCTGGAATGTCCTCCGCATGGGTATCAAATAGATGGGTGCCTTGATCCGAAGGCCCTGCCATATGAATTTGCGCCACGCGATCAAAGGGAATGCTTTGTAAATACTCGTGGGGATCAAAGCCATGGTTACGAGCATTTACATAGACATTGTTGATGTCCAAAAGAAGAGCGCAGCCGGATCGCTTCGAAACTTCAGAAACAAATTCCCACTCCGTCATTTCATTGTTGCGAAAGCTCAGGTAGGTCGAGACGTTCTCAAGCACCAAGGGCGTTCGCAAATAATTTTGTACAAAGTCGATATTATCAACAACTCGCTGAAGACTTTCTTGCGTATAAGGGAGGGGCAATAGGTCATGCATGTTTTGATGAGAAGTACCGGTCCAACAAATATGATCCGAGACGATGAAGGGTTCGATGCGATCAATGAGATCACGCAGTTTATTTAGATAATCCACACGAACTCCGGCAGGGCTGCCGATATTCATGCTCACGCCGTGCAAGGCTAAGGGATAGTCTTTGCGCAAAGCCGTGAGCACCTCTAAAGGGCGTCCCCGTGAATCCATGTAGTTTTCTGAAACAGCTTCGAACCAAGCGACTTCCGTCGTCGGACGCTCTTCTAGATATGGATAGTGGGGAGGGCGTAAGCCCATCCCCACTTTATGAGAATGAAATTGAGATCGCATCAGACACCTTTATCCGCTTTGAATTTCCCATGGGCGGCTTCGCATTTTTCTTTGCTCATTTTGAGCCAGCCTTTACCTTTGCAAGAATTTTTTCCTGCACAGCCATGGCCTTTTCCGCCGCAATCGCCTTTGCCTTTGCAAGAGTTGACGCCGTGACATTCGCCTTCAACGGCATTTGTATTCGATGCGGGAGCATCAGCGCCCCGTGCATGAAGACTGACGCTTAATGCCCCAGCCGCAAGAAGACCGCTGAACGCAGCTTTTGTTAAAATCCCTTTTGTCATAAAAGAAATACTCCTTATTTCTCTATTTTTTTTCTTTTGCCACCATGGCTTCACCATCAATACTAATTTTAACTTCATCTCCGACCAGAACGCCTCCAGCCTCAAGGGCCTTGTTCCAGGTCATGCCGAAATCTTTTCTATTAATTTTTGTTTCGGCTTCAAAGGCGACGCGACGATTGCCCCATGGATCGGTCACAGCGCCTTTGTATTCCACGGTTAAAGTCACTGGTTTGGTCACTCCGTGAATGGTTAAGTTGCCTTCGACTTCTGTGGGTTTCAAATTTTTGTAATTAGTTTTTGTGCTCTTAAAAGAAATTTTTGGAAACTTAGTGACATCCAAAAAGTGGGGGCTGCGCAAATCTTTGTCGCGATCTTTTTCATTCGTATTGATTGAATCCGCGTCAATATTGACCATGACGTTGTCGATTTTCTGGGATTTTTCATCGAAATCGAAAGTGCCATCGAACTTATCAAAGCGACCTTTCACTTTAGATACGACCAAATGCGAGACTGTGAATTGAATGCCTGTGTGAGAGGTATCCAGGGAAAACTTTTCTGCAAGGGCAGAGCTGGCGGCGAAGGAAACAATTAGAACGGGAAGAAGCGCGCGCATAGAAAAGTCCTTTCAGAGAAGAGAAAGAGATAATGCTGCTATTTACTTTTTTTGAATTGATCGATTTTTACAAATTAAGATTAAGTAAGATGCTTTAAGAGCGAAGAGGTGATGTCAAAGTGCAAGTAAATGAGGGGAGACCCTAAGGTTAAGGCAAAAAAAAGGGAACTCATCGAGTTCCCTTTAGTCATTCAAAAGAATTTAAAAACTAAAACTTCAACAAAGCTTCAACATCAAGTTTCCCGCCGGAAACTGTTTTGTCAGAAAGGTTTGGAAGTTTTTTTGCAGAACCAATGATGGCTGCTTTGACGTCAGCGTAGGTTTTCTCAGGATGAGCTGACCAGTAGAGAGCCGCCGCACCTGCAACATGCGGGCAGGCCATTGAAGTGCCATCCCAAGTTGCTTTGAAACCGAATTTATCAATGACGATATCTGAGTACTTGTTACCTACCATTGTAGAGAAGATTGCAACACCCGGAGCCGCAATGTGCACAGTCTTCGCACCCCAGTTAGAGAATGATCCCAAGTTATCGTTAGAATTGATCGCCGCGACAGATACGATGTTGTCGTGTGGGTAAGTGGCAGGATAAGAAGGCTTAGGATCTGTGTCGTTGCTATAACCTTTGCCTTGATGACCGTTTCCAGCCGCTGCGACAAATAGAACGTCGTGGTCTTTTGCATATTGAACAGCATCACGCAATGCTTGGTTCTCTTGGCCTTCCGCTGGATCTTCACCTTCAGAGCCCCAAGAGTTACTCAAAACTTTAGCTCCGTTATCGACAGCGTATTTAATAGCCTTGATTGCGTCCGCTGTCGTGCCTTGACCTTTTTCAGTAATAAAACGAAGAGCCATGATTTTTACATTTGGCGCTACGCCAGAGATGCCTTTGCCGTTGTCGCCGCGAGCAGCTATGTTGCCAGCACAGTGAGTGCCGTGACCAGGGTTGCCGCCTTTGAAGAGAATATCCAAAGGATCCATGGAAAGATCGTAGGGTTTGTTGTCGTTTGAAGCAAAATCCCATCCGATAACGTCGTCGATATAACCGTTGTTATCATCGTCGATGCCATTGTTAGGAATCTCTTTTGTATTTCTCCAAAGATTTGGCAGAAGATCTTCGTGAGTGTAATCAACGCCAGTATCAATCACGGCGACGATGAAGTCAGGATTTCCGCGGGTAACTTTCCAAGCCTCTTGGACTCCGATATTGATCAAGCCCCATTGCTTTGGAAAAAGAGGATCATTCCCAGTTGTAGGTTGCGGGGCGTCAGGGATCGCCGGGTTGTCAGCCGGAGCCATAATGACGGGCTGTGGATTTCTGCGAAGCATTTTCGCCAAAGCCGCGCGACGAAGCTTATCTTGAATTTGATAATCATCCATCAAAGAGATTTTATAGTTCGGTTGAATGAACTCGACCGCAGGATTTTTCGTGAAGTTATGCAGACTGAAGTTTTTTGGAGCTAATACTCGGACCCAAGAGTCCGTAAGTTTTTCGACTTTGGCTCCTTGAAATTCAACTTCAGTAAACCCAGGTGCCAACTTAATGAGCAAATCTTGGGTTTTGTGCTGACCTGAATGTTGAGCCGGGGCTGACAAACCGAACGTGAGAAGGGCAGATGCGACGTACAAGGCCACTTTGTTCATGTTTTTTCCTCCTTGATGAAAGCTACTATCAGTTCGATTCCAGTCCTCCACCAAAATTCAAAGGGAGACGAATGTCTCTTGTGCAGGGACATAGTGGAGTTGCTCGACTGATGTTGAGTTGAAATTTAAGTTTGTAAGTAAATGAGAGGAGAATCAATTTCAATCACTCACATTTGGAAAGGTGCGTTGAGGAAATCAGACGCGGCCCCTATAATGAGATATCTAGTTGTCAGGATTACGGATTTTCACTATTACTTAATGATAGCTAATTGAAATTGCAGAGGTGTATTTATGCACAACAATCCAGTGCAGGGTTCAGCGTCCCATGGCGGGGCTTCGGGAACTCAAGCAGTAGATGATATGTCGCGAGATTTCGCGTTCACATCGAAGATCGATCACATCGTAGCATGGGGTCGTAAAAATTCTTTGTGGCCAATGCCGTATGGTACTGCTTGTTGCGGTATCGAATTCATGTCGGTGATGGGACCGAAGTATGACTTGGCTCGTTTCGGAGCTGAAGTTGCACGCTTCTCTCCACGTCAAGCAGACATGCTTGTTGTGGCCGGCACAATCACAGAGAAAATGGCTCCAGTTATCACTCGTATTTATCAGCAAATGCTTGAACCAAAATACGTGATCGCAATGGGTGCATGTGCAAGCTCTGGTGGTTTCTACCGCGCCTACCACGTACTTCAAGGCGTAGATAAAGTGATCCCTGTCGATGTTTACATTCCAGGTTGTCCTCCAACACCAGAAGCGGTGATGGACGGTATCATGGCATTACAACGTATGATCGCAACAAATACACCACGCCCTTGGAAAACCAACTGGAAGAGTCCATATGAGCAAACTTGAGACCCTAAAACAAAACCTAGCGGGCAAGTTCAAGGTTGAGAATTTCAAATTCACTCACGCCGTAGGCGATGATATTCTTGAAGTTCCAAAAGAAGACGCTCCCAAAGTTCTTCTTCACCTTAAAGAAACTGGCCAATTCGATTTCTTGATGGATATTTGCGGAGTAGATTATCCAACTCGCGATAAACGTTTTGATGTCGTTTACAATTTATTCTCTTCTAAAGACAATTCTCGTTTGCGTATCAAAGCGCAAGTTGGTGAGGGTGAGTCTATCGGTTCTGTACTTCCGGCTTTCCGTGGTGCTGACTGGTTTGAGCGTGAAGCCTACGACATGTTTGGTATCATCTTTGATGGTCATCCGAATTTGCGCAGAATTTTGACTCATCACCAATTCGTGGGTCATGCTCTTCGTAAAGATTACGATGCCAATCATCAACAAGCTTGTACGACTTCTTTGCCAATTCATTTCAATAATGAACCGGGCTCTCCTGGTAACGTATTGAATGATAAATATGTTCCTTTGAACATCGGTCCTGCCCATACAGCAATGCACGGAACTCTTCGTGTGATGGCTGAAATGGACGGAGAGACAATCGTTCGTTGTAACAACGAAATCGGTTACCTTCATCGTTGTTTCGAAAAAATGGCGGAAACTCATCCGTACAATCAAGTTATCCCTTATACAGATCGTTTGAACTATTGTTCTGCTCCGATGAACAACATCGGTTATTGCAAAACAGTTGAACGTATCTTGGGCGTAGAAATTCCAGCGAAAGCACAAGCGATGCGTGTGATCTTGGCGGAACTTTCTCGTATCATCGACCATACGATTTCAATCGGTACTGGCGCGATGGACTTGGGAGCATTGACTTCGTTCTTCTTCATGTTCGGACTTCGTGAGCAAGTTTACGGTTTGTTCGAAAAGCTTTGCGGTGCTCGTTTGACTGTATCAATGACTCGCGTCGGTGGTATGGCTCAAGATGCGCCGGAAGGTTGGTACGATGAAGTTCTAGCTCTTTGTAAAGAAATTCGCAGAGGCACAGACGAAATGGCGGCGATGGTTTTGGATAACAAAATCTTCATCAACCGTACTCGTGGGGTCTGCGCGGTTTCAGCTCAAGATGCTATTCAATGGGGTTACACAGGTCCTTTGCTTCGTGCTTCTGGCGTGAACTTGGATTTGCGTAAAGCGACTCCTTATTATGGCTATGATTCATTGGATTTCGACGTTCCAGTTGGAACTTCTGGTGATATCTATGACCGCTACCTTGTTCGTTTCGAGGAAATGCGTCAGTCCGTTCGTATCATTGAACAAGTCTGCAAAAACGTTCCTGGTGGCGATTACACAATCCGCGACAAAGGCATCGTTCTTCCAGAGAAAAAAGACGTTTACGGTAATATCGAAGGTTTGATGAATCACTTCATGTTGATCATTAAAGGTCTGCGCCCACCAGTGGGTGAGGTCTACGACGCAACAGAAGCAGCGAATGGTGAGCTTGGTTTCTATCTCGTAAGTGATGGTTCCGCGAATCCATATCGCTTGAAAGTTCGTCCACCGTGCTTCGCTATCTATCAGTCTTATCCGACGGTAGTTAAGGGCGCACAATTGGCGGATGCGATCGCAACAATCGCTTCTATGAACTTAATCGCCGGCGAACTTGATCGCTAATTTTGAGGAAACAACAATGTTTAAACTTTCTGAACAAGGTTTGGCTGACGTAAATAAAGAACTCGCACGCTACGAAGCGCGTGAGTCTGCGATCATTCCAAGTCTTTATATTGCTCAAAAAGAAAATAAAGGCTTCATCACGCCGGATATTATTCGTCACTTGTCTCTAGTGATGGATATTCCTGAAGCGCGTATCAATGAAGTTTTCAAGTTCTATACGATGTTCAACCAAAAGCCTGTGGGTAAATACCATGTGCAAGTGTGCACAAATATTTCCTGCGCTTTGGAAGGTGGCCGCGAAATGGCTTCTCACATCTGTCATGAGCTTGGCGTGAAATACAATGAAGTGACTGCGGATGGTCGTTTCACCGTTAGCAAAGTTGAGTGCTTGGGTTCTTGTGGAACTGCACCAATGATGCAAGTGAATGATACGTACCATGAAAAACTCACTCCAGAGACAGCAATGAATCTCTTGAGAGGTATGAAATAATGGCTGAAGTAAAACTACTTACAGAATTCTATCATTTGCCAGAATACCAAACTTTGGCGGGTTACAAAGCTAAAGGCGGCTATTCAGTTTTGCCAACAGCTTTGAAAATGCAACCTCAAGCGATCATCGACGAAGTTAAAGCTTCTGGTCTGCGCGGTCGCGGTGGTGCAGGTTTCCCAACGGGTATGAAATGGGGCTTCCTTCCTAAAAACGGAGAACCTCGTTATTTGCTATGCAACGCCGATGAAGGTGAGCCTGGTACTTTCAAAGATCGTATGATGATGGAGCGTGCTCCTCACCAATTGATCGAAGGTATGATTATCTCTGGCTTCGCAGTTGGATCTCACAAAGGTTATATCTACGTTCGTGGTGAATACGTTTACCCGATCGAAGTTTTAAACAAAGCGATCAAAGAAGCTTACGATGCAGGTCTTCTTGGTAAAAACATCATGGGTTCTGGCTTCGACTTTGACCTTGATGTGTATCGTGGTGCCGGCGCTTATATCTGCGGCGAAGAAACTGGAATGATCTCTTCTTTGGAAGGTCTAAAAGGCCAACCAAAATTGAAACCACCTTTCCCAGCAGTTCAAGGTTACTTGCGCAAACCAACTATCGTGAACAACGTAGAAACTTTGGCAGCAGTGACTTACATCCTTCGTGATGGAGCAGCGGCTTACCGTAAAAATGGAACTGAAAAATCTGCGGGAACTAAATTGTTCTCTGTATCTGGTAACGTGATGAAGCCAGGTAACTACGAAGTTCCACTCGGTTATCCGTTGATGGATTTGATCATGAAAGAGTGCGGAGGCATGAAACCAGGTCGTAAGCTGAAGGCGATCATTCCTGGTGGATCTTCTGCTCCTATTTTGACTGCTGATGAATGTGGCAAAGCTAATCTAGATTACGAATCGCTTGCGGGATTGGGCTCAATGCTTGGTTCTGGTGCGGTGATCGTGATGGATGACTCTCAATGTATGGTTGATATGTTGGGCGTTTTGACTCACTTCTATGCGCATGAGTCTTGCGGTCAATGTACTCCGTGCCGTGAAGGTACTGGATGGTTGGATAAAATCCTTCATTCAATCCTTGAGGGCCGTGGTCGTTTGCAAGATATCGATTTGTTGATCAAAGTTGCTGACAACATGAAGGGCAAAACTATTTGCGCTCTTTCTGATGCAGCAGCATTGCCTGTGTTGAGTTTCGTAAATAAGTTCAGAGACGAATTTGAATTCTATGTTCGTGAAGGACGCTCGAAAGTAAAAGGGACTACATATGCCGAAAATAACCATTAATGGCAAAGAAGTCGAAGTAAAGGAAGGCACCTCGTTGATCGAGGCTATGCAGCAGTCGGGCGATCGCATTGCTCACTATTGCTGGCATCCAGGTCTAAGCGTTGCCGGTGTTTGTCGTCTTTGTATGGTAGAGATCGAAGGAAATCCACGCGTTCAGATTGCATGTAACACGATGGCTACTGAAGGCATGAAGATCAATAACACATCCGAAAAAGTTCGTGATGCTGTGAAATGGGGATTAGATTTCCATTTGATCAACCATCCTTTGGATTGCCCTATCTGTGACCAAGCAGGCGAGTGCGGACTTCAAGACCAATACATGGAGTACGGTAAGTACGATCCTGAAATGGCTGAGCCGAAGCAAAAGAAACACAAGGTTGTGGACTTGGGCCCAACTGTGGTTTTGGATTCTGAAAGATGCATCCTTTGCTCTCGTTGTGTGCGCTTCACAGAAGAAGTTTCTAAAACCAATGAACTAGGTCTTTTCAACCGTGGTGACCGTACTGAAATCGGGACTCATGATGGAAAACCTTTGGATAATAAATACTCTTTGAACACTGTGGATATTTGCCCAGTGGGTGCGTTGACGTCGAAAGACTTCCGTTTCCGTCAAAGGGTTTGGTATCTCAAAGATTCAGAAACGGTATGTAACGGTTGCTCAACAGGCTGTAACGTTAAAGTTTACTACAACCGCGAAGGTTTCTTCCGCGTAAAACCGGTTTACAATGAAAATGTAAACGGTCACTGGATGTGTGACGAAGGTCGCGACATCTATAAGTTTGTAAACAAAGACCACCGTTTGTTGAAAGCACAAGTTCGTAACAACACAGGTTGGACTGAGATGCACGCGGGTGCAGCTGCGAAAGCGGCTTCTGAAGTTGTTAAAGCAACAGCTGCAGACTCTCTAGCGCTTGTATTGACGGCTCAATACACTGTTGAAGAATTTGATGCGATTGTTGGCACTTTCGTAAATGAGTTTAAGTCTAAGAAGGTTTACTTCTGGATTAACAATAAAGAATCTTTCGATACATTCGACGGCATCCTTCTTCGCGGTGACAAAAACCCGAATACAAAAGGTTTGTTGAAAGTTCTTGAGAAACACGGAATCCAAGCAACTTGGGGCGATTTGTCTTCAGGTCTTGCAAACGGTTCTATCAAAACTGTTGTTGTTGCGGGCCCAGAAAACCAAGCTGTCTTTCCTGACTTCACAGATCGCGTGAAAGAGCTTTCAAAAGCTCAAAACTTGATCTGGTTGCAAGCGGGTAAAAACGAAGCCTTGTCTGCATTGACTGGCAACGTTTGGTTGATCCCTGTGAAAACTTTCGTAGAGAAAGATGGAACATTCATCAATCACGCGGGTCTTGAACAAAAATTCAAGAAAGCGACAGTTGTAGTTTCTGAAGCACTGACTTTGACTGAAGCAGCTTTGTTGCTTGCGGGTAAAAACCTTGCGATCAATGCTTCTGCAGCTCAAGAGTTCATGCCGATGAATCAACGTGTGGATCAAGTTGAAGTAGAAGCTCGTAAGAAAAATGAGTTTGTATTTAAGAGAGGTAGCCTATGAGCGTAATGCAAAACAACTCTGA
>CAZPYX010000022.1:0-34606 GCA_964590635.1 uncultured Bdellovibrio sp. | reverse complement strand
AACATCCTCGAGATTGAAACCTTCAAATCCCTGGGTGCTAGTTCTTTTGAGGCCTGCCAACGTCTTTACCGTGATCTTCTTAGAAACTCTCTGACACCGAACTTGAATGGCATGACCATCGTGGGCATCGTCAGTCTTCCCGGGGTCATGGCTGGGCAGTTAATCGGTGGCGTTGATCCTGTGACAGCGTCGCGCTTTCAAATCTTAGTGATGTTTTTAATTCTACTGACCTCCATGGTTGGAACTTTGATCGCCCTGGCCTTGAATCACTTCTATTTTATGCCGGCATGGCTTACGTCCAAAGCTGAACTTTGGGGCTTTGATATTCATAAAGGTGAAAAGGTCATTCTTAGTGGGCCTTCTGGAACGGGCAAAAGCCGACTGCTGAAATCCATGAACCTTCTAGATCTCGAATCTGTTCGCGCGAACATTCAATCGGTTTCTTCGATCAAACTGATGGAGAACACCTCATTAAGAACTCAGTACCTGCATCAAAAAGCTTATTTTACCCCAGGAACCGTAGAAGACAACTTGCGCTGGCCCCACCATTTTAAATCTCACAAATCGGATAGCTATCAACCTCAAGAAATTCAACATCTGCTTAAACAGCTGGGGTTATCCCAAGATATCCTCAGCAAAAGTGCAACCACTCTTTCCGGGGGCGAAGCACAATTAGTGCATCTAATTAGAAGCCTTCAGTTTAAACCTCAGGTTTTATTTTTGGACGAACCAAGCTCTTCACTAGATGCTCATAAGACAGAGCTATTAGAAAATTTCTTAAACCACTGGGTGCAGGAAGATTCACACAGATTGATTATGATCACTCACAATCAAGAACAATTAAGACGGTTTGCCACAAAAGTTTTATTCCTCAAAGACGGAGGACTTACTTATGCTTAAGTATTCCCTTGTGGGTCTTATCAGTTTTTTTTCGTTGAGTGGCCATACGCAAACGCAAGCCCTTTCTTTTTCTCAAACTCAGCCTTCGCAAGAAAAGTCCGTTCTGCGCAGTGAGCTGAAAAATAAAATATTTCAAGAAAATACCGAAATCACTGATGCCAAACTCAAGGCGGATTCAGGATCTCTTTCCCGTTACAGTTTGAAATTTAATGTTACCTATTCGGGCCCCACACTTACTGATCTTTCTGAAAAAGATCAGCCCAACCCCGATGGTTCCATCGGCAGCTTCCAGACAGCATTAGGTGGCAACATGGGGGCTCGCTATAGAATCAATTCTAAAAGTACTTTTGGTGTCTCTACGGGATTAAAAGCAATTCATCCGTTTCATGGAGCAGAGCGCATTGATCTAAGCAATCCTTCTTTGACCTATGATTACTCTGCCCGTGTCGCTAACGTGCAAATGAAAAACTCTCCAGGTTTTGTTCTGCGTACCGTTCCTGATTTCACCAAAGTGGGACAATACGGAATGCTTTTGGATAATCATTCTTTGGTCTATGATTTAGGATTCAGTGGTTTTTCTATCGGTACAGATATGGCCGTTGGAGTTTTTCTTTACAACCGCGAGTATCAAGTTAGTGACGGAAAATCGGCTCGCTATAGCTTCGAGTTCAATCCGAATCTGAAATATAACTTTTCAGATAAGCTCAGTCTAATCACTTCTTCGAATATTTCCCTGTGGAATCCCCGAGGTCGCAGTGATCAGTATGCATTGCTGAATAAAGCTGTGAATCAAAAACTGGGGTTAGGCTACGCCTACCAAAGGGATGTCTATCTCAATCCCTTTTTAACTTTTTATCCGCAGCACCTAGCCTGGTCTGGCATCACTTTAAACATGACTACTATTTTCTCGGTTTTCTAATTTCTTATCTTGAAAGCGATTATTGAAAAGACGTTTTAACACTTGCTCTGTGAGTGTCACTAGGCTGTTTGTCATACGATCTGTTTCTTCAAACAAAATAGCATATTGCTCGCTAGCGCCCACTTGAGTTTCTGAGAACTTAACATAGGCTCCACGTACATCCGGAAACTCATTGCGCAAGACTTCTCTGCCGCGCAGAGCTTCACAAAGAAGAACAAGGCTTTGCTCCACACTGCCTGCAAATGTATCGAAAGCTCGGCACTGCTCTTCGCTAAAATTCAATGATGAACCCGCTTCTACCGCCATCATTGAATGCGCAAAACGATTTGAAGCCACAGTGACTGCGCTGACAATCTTTAAATCTTCAAACGAAGTTCCACGCTCAACTGAAAAACGACCCGATGCTGCTTGAAAGTTGAAACGAGCCACTCTCGCCACTTGGCGAAGACGATCCATCTCAGCGTCTGATCTGACATCTCGTTTTCTTAGTGAAGCTGCCACCGCCTTAAAATATTCAAGATAAGATGCCAGCATACGCGCGACCACCTCACTGAGTTGCAGTCTCTCTGAGGTCGGCCATAACCAATACACAATCAGAGCGATCACTCCTCCCAAAAAAGTATTTAAACCACGGGACCAAATCACATCTTTCGGAGCGACACCGGTTAAAGCTATAAGCAGAACTACGAGAGCCGCCATGCTCATTGCAAAAACACCGTAATTCGTAGGGCCGAGCCAACGATTTATAAATGAGAAGAACACAATCAAGGCGATACTGACAGCCGGTGTATCTGGCAGGATATGGAATAGCAAGGTCGCCAAGACCAAACCAAGCAGGGTTCCTGCCATTCTAAGCAGACCCCTATTAAATGTTGATGCATAATCTGGCTTTAAAACGATGGCAATAGTCATGGGCACCCAGTAAGCACGACTTAAATGCAAACTGCGACTGACGATTTCTCCGATGGCGATACAGACTGAAAGACGAACAGCGTGACGAAATCCCGGAGATTGAAAAGTCATATTTGCACGAAGAGTTGCCAAGGTGCCTCGAAATCGCATCTTCAGAGGACGTGATGCCTCAAGACGTTCTGCTTTTTCAATCCCCACCTGTGTTGTCTTCAAAGACAAATCCACAGTCGCACGAAGTTGACCGCCCAGACCTTCCAGCTGATAAATAAGATCGTTCAAAACCGCCATCATAAAAGGCGTTTCATTTGCAGATCTTTGCCCCTTAATTTGATGTGAAAACTCGTCAATCTTAGTTAAGTACTGAGTCCCAACACCTAAAGGTTTGCCACTGACAATCACATCAGACACCGCACGCAGCAGCTGCGATGTCGTCCCAAGAATTGCACCAATGGTTTGCACACTGGCATGATGAGGGTTCTCACGCTGCAAACGTTTGCGAAGTCGAACTAAAGACAAGATGGTGATACGCAAACGCTCGCCCTGACTTAGCAATGAACGATAACGACGAGCTTCCGTGCGATCATCACCAGCCAAAGCCATCAATGCATTTTGTGTTTCAATGGTTTGCAAAGTTCCCAAAGGAGCATCTTTTGCTTGGCCAGAGGATACGGCAAGAAATGCCAAATCCTGGAACAAGCTGCTTAAGGCCCGACACTCGGGCTTATATCTTCGCAGTGGCCACAATCCGATACTGACTATGGACTGTAAGATACCACCGGCAAAAGCATAAAGACTTAATTGCAAAGCCGCTGAAGGCTCAAGGGCTTGTACGGAAAAAATTAAAAATGTGGCCAGACCAACCACACCTAAATCCGCCGCGACCGCATCGACTACGACCAACATGCCCGCAAGAAAGGCACTGATCGTTAAAAAGATAAACATCAAGGTTGGGTCATTGGCAGACAGAGCCGCAACAAAAACAGAAGCCGCCGAGAGAATAGACGACGCGATCATTCTTTTTGCTCGATCTAAATATGCATCTGAGCGATCAGAGAAACAAACATTCAGGGCGCCAATCGCAATGGACAAACCTATCTTTGGCGAGCCCAACCAAAATCCAATGGCCACGGATAAGGCCATTCCTAGGGCCGCCCGGAAACCCAACCAAGGCTCCATTTTATTCAATTCAAAATGTCCCAACCGAGCCCAATGGCTATCTGTCTTTCCCATGGCCAACAGATTACTCCTAAGAAGTTCCTGACGGTACTGATTTTGACACGCTTCATTCGAAATCAAATTATCTGGAGAATCCGCGAAAGAAATCATAAGTTAAGAGCAATTATCAAGGAGCTTTCGATATGGCATTTCGTTGGATTGGGAAATCACAAGATGGAAAAACTGTGACTTTACGTCGCCTTGAGGATTGTCAAATGCCGTTCCCAGCCTATGCGACTCAAGAATGGATCAAGAACAATGTGGATATCATTCGCATTGGCGCCGTCCTTGACGTTGAAACGACAGGCTTGAATCAAAATGAAGATGTAATCATTGAGGTCGGACTTCGCCAGTTTTTATTTAACAAAAATACCGGCGAAATTCTGAAGCTTGCAAAGTCTTACTCCGCATTCCAAGATCCAGGCAAAGAGATCCCCAAAGAAATTGTCGCGTTAACTGGAATCACCGATGAAATGGTTGCAGGTCAGAAGATTGATTGGGAACTTGTAAATTCACTAATTCAAGAAAGCGCCGTTGTCATTGCTCACAATGCTCGCTTTGATCGTCCATTCATTGACAAAAAATCAAAAACCTCGACTGAAAAAATATGGGCTTGTTCGTTGAAGCAAATTGACTGGAATGTGAAGGGATATTTCAGTTCAAAATTAGAGCTCTTGAATATCTATCATGGTTTCTTTACCGACTCACATCGCGCCTTAAACGACGCCGATGCTTTACTTTATCTTTTAAGTCTTACTGATGCTGAAACTAACAAACCTTATTTCTTCGAGCTTGCCAATAATGCAAAGAGATTGATGACTCAGGTTGTGGCCACAGCAGCGCCGTTTGATTCGAAGGACCATTTGAAATCACGCGGTTACAACTGGGACAGCGTGAATCGCTTCTGGGCAAAAACTATTTTCAAAGATGATGTGCCTTCTGAGATTTCTTGGTTGGAAGATGTTGTTTACTGCGGTGTTTTTGGGGGAATTACCCGAGATATCGCATTAACCGATGGATTTAAAAACTAAAACAGTTCTCTTTGACTGTTGATAAAAATTCCTCTTCCTATCTCAAAGCGGACAAGAAATAGAAATGATGGCAGGACCATACACAAGGCCGCTGCCATCAACGCCGACAGCGAACCAGCTTTTGGATCATTATTGGAATTTATTTTTCGTCCTATCGATTTGCCATAAACAACTTTAAGCCCTGCGAAATTCAAATCTGAAAAATAACTTTGCACATTTTAAAAGTCTCCTCGACGAGAACTGTCTAAGTTTTTTTCACCTCTAAAAATGGACCTTTCGACGTATTGTGGTTTCTTTGCGCTACACGATAGGATCATTCAAAGGCCACAACCCAAAGAGGAAGGTTATGACCAATCGCTTACTTTCGAAATTCGTTCTTGCTTTGCTTCTTTCACAAAGTATCGTTGCATGTAAGATGACGCCAGACTCAGGCTCTTCTTCTGGTTCCGGCAGCTCTGGCTCCAGCGATAATTCGAGCAGCGGTAATAATACAGAACAAGGCGGAGGAAGTGTACAGCCGACACCAACTCCTTCTCCGAGCCCTTCACCATCGCCATCACCTTCTCCAAATCCTACACCGAGTCCCACTCCGACTCCAAATCCAGGTGATTCTGGTGCAGTGGATACAAACTGCGGCACCGCTGTCGCAGGAGTTCTTGATCCGGGTACCATTTCAATTAATAGCGGAGCCTTGCTAACTAATAATATGCAAGTCAGCTTGAACTTGAATCGCGACTTCGTAAAACAAATGAAAATCAGCAATACTCCTGACTGCTCTTGTGGCACTTGGGAAACAGTCTCTGCTACAAAGACTTGGACTCTTGGAAAAGCCAACAGCGTAAATGCTGTCAGCGTTCAGTTCCGCGATTATGACGGAGGTCTAACACTTTGTGCTTCAGCAAGTATTAAACACGACAACTTGCCTCCGCAAATCACCTTGGTCGCAGCCGCTGGCAATACTTATATGACTGGCACTAACAATGTATTTAATTACTCTGTGACAGATGCTGGCTCTGGCGTGAAATCAGTTTCTTGCACCCTCGACGGAGTGGCGACAAGCTGCCCTGAAAATTCTGGAACCATCACGGCAGCGAATCTTGCCTCTGGCACACATAAAATTGTTGTATCTGCCTCTGACAACTTGGATCAGGCAGCTAGTGCGAATTTAAGCTTTACAGTCACAAGCCCTTACCGCGAGATCACACAAAATAAATCTGTGACTGCGGAAAACAAAGTCGACATTCTTGTGGTTGTAGACAACTCACCTTCCATGCAAGACGTACAAAAGAACATGGCCAAACGCGTGAGTTCTTTGATGGAACAGGTTAAAGATCTGGATTATCGAATCGCTGTCACGACGACGGATCCAACAAATAAAACATACGGCGATGGAGCCTTGGTGCCTTTGGCTGGATTCACAAAGCAATATGTGATTACTCCGGCGATGGGTTTGGCAAATGCGCAAACAGCTTTGAGCAATACGGTTCAGCGTCCTGAAATAGGCTCTGCAACTGAAGAAGGTATTTATGCAACTTACCGTGTGATTGAAAGAGCCATCGCTGGCGAAGCAAATCAGAAAGCTCTTTTCAGAGCGGATGCGGCGTTCTCTGTGATTCTAATCAGTGATGCTGACGAATCTGCTACTGGAACAAAAAATAAACCACAGAACCTAATCAATCTTGTGAAGAACAACTGGCCAAACAAAAAGTTCAACTTCAATTCGATCATCGTAAGACCTGGTGATTCTGCTTGCTTGAATGCTGGTCGTGAGAATTATGGACCGACCTATGATGCCTTGTCTCGTCTTTTAGGTTACGGCACCATCGGAGGATCCATTATTGGAACGGTCTGTGCGAGTGATTATGGCGCTCAACTTTCCGGCATTGGGCAAAGTGTGCAGCAGATGATTAAAACCATGGATTTAGATTGCGCACCGATTGGCAATGCCCAATCATCGGTCATCGTTCTTAAGGATGGTTCAAACTATACAGATAGTTACACTGTGCAGGGTTTGAAGATTGTCTTCCAAAACAATCTTCCTGCGGGAAATTATACTTTAAATTATAAATGTCAGTAATTTATTGAATCGTCATTGGACAGAGAGAATCTCGTACTCAAGAACTTGATTCCCTCTTTCAACCAAAGCAACCTGCCCGACTTTTAAGCCCAATAGAGCTTCCCCGAGGGGACTATTGGGCGTAATAGTTTGCAGACGCTGGCCTTCAAACTCAATATTTAGACCGCCACCTTTTGGCAAAATAAATAAAAAGAACACTTTATCATTGAGATCCACTTCAACTAGAGCTGTCGCGGAAATAACATCATCAGGGCCGAAAGTCTTAGGCTCGAGATGTTTGTATAAAACCAAAAGTTCTTCGGTGTCGACGATACGTTTTGATTGGGCCCCAGCTAGATAAGAAGCCTCAAGACCTCGAGTATCGTACTCGTTCTCTGGTTTGCTTTCTTCATGGGTTGCAGCTTCCGCAGTGACCCGTGCGGCTTCCTTAAGCACAGCTAAGTCATTCATAAGTTGCTGGCGAATGTGATTAATCAGCTTAAGCTTATCCACGCAAGTTCCCCTTAGAACATAAATCCCGCGCGAAACTCACTCACTTTTTCATTGTAATTCAAAAAGCGTTTCGGCGTCGCCCCCATAGTACTGTAAATAAAATGCCGGTACAACCTTAACTCCACCCAAATGGAAATCAAAACTGAGCTGATAGCGTGAATCTTCGGAACCCTTGCCGTTGGAGCGATCTCCCCAGAGACAAAAATCCACAAGTCGAAGCCAATCATAGCCCGTCTTCTTTTTTTGAGTTTAAAGATTCCGTTCAAGTATCCCAAAAAATTGCTATTCGCATTGTTCTGTGACAGCATGGGGATCTATGTCAGATTCAATTCTTGCTATCGATTTTGGGACTAGTAATTCACTTGTGGGCGCCTATCACAAAGGCGAAGCTTTGGCTGCACTGCCCTTAGACGCCAAGGCTGCGGATCCCACACTGATGCGCACCCTGCTTTACTTTCCCCACGCAGATCTTTGTTATTATGGCGCAGAAGCCATTGAGCAATATATCGATCAAGATATGGAAGGACGTCTTTTCCGCTCCTTTAAATCTCATTTACCAAATCAAAACTATTTAGGAACAGTTTTAGACAATCGTATTCTGACCTTGGAAAATCTTGTTGGGATTTTTTTGCTTGAGCTAAAAAAACGTGCGGAAAAATGTCTGGGCACATCTGTGGATCGGGCTGTTATTGGAAGACCTGCACGATACTCCATGGACCCCGTGGCTGACGGTTTTGCCCTACACCGAATGGAGAAAGCCGCACAATGGGCAGGCTTCAAAGAAGTTCAGTTTGTACCAGAACCCCTCGCTGCGGCCTTTGATTACCGCAGACAAATTGAAAAAGAAAAAATCGTTCTTATTGGTGACTTCGGTGGAGGAACCTCTGACTTCACATTGATTAAACTTCGCCCTGAAGGTTTTGATAAAAAAGACGTTCTGGCCATTGATGGTTGTCCTCTTGCAGGGGATGCCTTGGACAGCATCTTTATGAGCCATCGCTTGAATGAGCACTTTGGCGCGAAGTCACGCTATCGTCTTCCGATGAGCAGCAATGTTCTAACCATGCCTCCGGCGATCACGCAGAAACTAAATCATCCTGCCCATATTGTGCATTTAAAAGAACGCGATACTTACGAGTTCATTCGTGAAGTTCGTAAGTGCTCTTTGACTGGGAAAGACAAGGAGTCCATCGACAGACTCTTCATCTTACTGGAAGATCAACAAATCTTTCCGTTCTTTGAAAGCATCGAGAAAACGAAAAGAGCCCTGTCCGCTAACGAACAAGCCACTTTTCATTTTGATTATCCAGATATCGAAACTAAAGAGGACTTCACAAATACTCAATTCGTTCAATGGGCCCAAGAAACGCGCGCAAAAATATTTGAAGCCTTGGACCGCTGCTTAGATTCAGCAGGCATCACGCCCCAACAGGTTGATTTAGTTTGCCTCACCGGAGGGACTGCTAAAGTTCCCTTTATTCAAGATGAATTGCAGAAACGTTTTGGCAAAGAACGCCTGCAGACTCAGTCTCATTTTCACTCGGTACTTGGAGGACTGGTTGAGTCTGCCGCTTTCTGGGGACGTGGACAAAAAGTCGTCGACTAGGAAGCTCAGGGTCTGCCTACGTGCAGCCCCTGATCACATAGAGAATCAATCGGATCGACAGCGGAATGCCAATCAACCATTAAAAGATCCAACCCAATTTACCTGACTCCACGGGCCCTGTGGCTTTATACCTCGAGGATCGCTCATAAGAATCCCCCTTCTTTCAATATTTTAGCTCGTCTCAAATTTAGATGTTAGAAATAACGAGCTGTTAATTTTCATTAGACAGCTGTCTAGGTTTTTCAGTTCTATTCGATTCTAAGACAAACTCACCCTGGTCCCATCCTTGCTTTGACTCTAAATCACACAACGACAATCAAACAGGGGGCCCATGATGAAGACGCAAGTCATTCTAACAGGTATTTCTATTGTTCCAAAAATTTTCAAAAGAGAAAAAGATCTCGATGTGCAGCTTATCGAAAATGCATACAATATCCGCGATCTAGCGACCCAAAATAAAGAAGCAATGGTCGTCGTCGCTTACCTTCCGTTCTTGGAAATGCGCCACTATGACCTTTACACTCACTTTCAAAAAGCCCACCCCCACATGCAAACTATTTTTGTAGTGAATGAGCTCTCTGGAAATATGAAACTAAAACTCAAACACAACGAGGATTTTATTGTTCTATGGAAAACAGAAGAAAACAGTCTTCTAGAAAACATCAAAAGAGCCCTCGAAGGAAAGAAAATCAAACTTCGTCAAGATCGCAGGGAACCCCATGAGGTCAAAGGACTCCTAAGCCCTTCAGCTTTACCTACTGGCACAAGCAAAGGATTCAAACCCATGCTCCCAGGAGCGTTTGAAAATCTATCGCAGCACGGATCCTGCGTGAAAATATCGGCCAAATACTACGAACCGAAAGATTTTGTGAATCTCTCGTACCAAAATAAAGAAGGAGATTTTATTACGATCCAAGGTCAGGTCCGCTGGTCCAAATGGAATAAGGAAGATCAAACCCAAGAGTTGGGACTTCATTTCGTCTCATCAAACTAAAGAAACGCCTCACTTGAAAATACGCTTAACATGAGTGGGAAATCCTGCGCCGACAAAATATACAACAGCAGAAAAAATCGGCGCAGGATTTAATTTACAAGGTAGATCTAAAATTTAAAAAACAATTTTAGAAAAAGCGAAAAAGGCCAGCGTCGGCGCAAGGATTGGGCAAACCGGGCGGAGCCCGGCGACGATCGAGCCCGTATTGAAAAACAAAGTCACAGATCTATTTCTTTTGAAGAAACCGAACAATCTTAAGAATCAAGAATCGCGGAGTCAGTCGCAATGATTGCACCATGATTTTATTCATGAAGCCATGGATGGCCACCGCCTTTTTCTTTTCGAAAGAGCGATACCCATATTCCGCAACAGCTGGGGAACTTGGAATGTTGAGTAACTTGAAAAGAGCGGCCTTATCCATATTCGCAGTCGCTTGAAAGCCCGACCGCGTAGGACCTGGACAAAGAGTCGTTACATGAACTCCCGTCCCTTTAAGCTCTTCATTCAAAGCTTCAGAAAAACTTAAAACAAAAGACTTCGTGGCATAATAAACCGCCATATAGGGGCCCGGTTGAAATGCTGCTGTAGAAGCCACATTCAGAATCCCACCCTTCTTCATCTCGATCATTTTCGGCAAGAACATATGAGTCAACTTCACCAACGACTCAATATTCAGGTGCATCATTTGCTCTTGTTTCTTCCAATCAGAATCCGCAAAAGCCACATTGTCGCCAACACCAGCATTGTTGACTAAATTCTCGATAACAAGTTCGTTATTCTGACAAAAAGCCTCGAGACGGCGACACTCTTCAGGGTTGCTCAGATCCGCCTCCAGCACATGCACTTTTACGCCGTGAAACTTCGTTAGCTCTGCAGCCAAATCCTCAAGAATATTTTTGGAGCGCGCAGAAAGAACCAAATTGTGGCCATTCTTCGCGAAAATCTTTGCAAACTCGTAGCCAATACCGCTACTTGCGCCAGTGATGAGGGTGTAGTTAGACATGAAGCCTCCAAATATGAATACAGAGATAGAAAATCGTCTTTTTCAGCGAAAATCAAGCTGCGTTCACACTTGCTTCACCATAAAAAACATGCGTTCATTTAGGCCATGATAGACGCTCTTAGAAATAAATCAAATTGTGTTGTAGGTCTTTTTGTTTTTCCGCTGTTTGGGACTTTTATCTACATCAATCTTCCTTTTATTTTACCTTTCACCCTGGCCGGGATTTTCGCCTTAGGCCTGAACGACTTCGTCAATCGCCAAGCCAAGAAAAGGAAGCTACCACGCTGGTTAGTTATCACCTTAGTGATGTTAAGTGGTCTGGCGATTTTTTGGGTTCCTATATTTTTGGCGACCTATCGAATAGTGAGTGTCGCAAAGATGCCCGAAAACTTAAACTCAGGGCATCTAGCTGACCAAGTGGCGAGCCTTAAGAACTTGGCCGTGAATATGGTACAAAAAATTTCAGACCTCACAGGTGTCGACCTCACCTCTCCAGTACGCGAAACCCTGGATAATCTCCTTCACAAAGTGGGCGCTTTTATTTTCGAAGCCTCCAGCCAATTTATCAGTTCAGCTCCAACGGTTGCTTTCAACTTTCTTCTTTTCTTGTTATTTTTGTTGGTCCTTTTAGGACAGGCTCCTGACTTTAAAAAATTCATTATTAAGTACAGTCCTTTGGAAGAACCACTGACCGAAAAATTTGTGCAAGTACTAAAGATCAGCTGCTCGACAACACTCTTTTCGACTTTTGTTATCGGCGTGATTCAGGCAACGATCATCGGCCTGGGAAGTTTGATCTTTAGCGAAGGTGACTTCTGGATCGTGACTCCTGTCACCTTTGTACTATCCTTTATTCCTGTGATCGGCGCCTCACCAGTGGGCTTTATCTTAGCGATATTGGCATTCATCGGTGGCCGAACAGGATCAGGAATCGGCATGACTGTATTCGCTCTCGTAAGTGGCTCCATTGACAACGTCTTGAAGCCCATCTTAGTGGGTGGCAAAGACTTAAAAGTGTCCCCCGTTGTTGGCTTTACCTGCGTCCTTGGCGCGATCATCATGTTGGGATTGCCGGGTTTACTGATTGGCCCCGTGGTGATGAGTGTGGTTGCTAGAATGACACCTTTACTTTTGCCGGAATTAAAAAGCCAAAAAGGAGTTTAGCGATGAAAAAGATTTTGTTTTTATTCTTAGGACTTATCTTGGCGTGCTCGCACTCCTATGCTGAAGAAATCCAAGAGGTCGAAGTTTCTCGCATCACTTATGTTGATGGCAGTGGATATTCTTCAGGCTTTTGTCGTTCGAATGATTATTTCTGTCCGAAAGATTTGCATGACCGATCTGAAAGTGACGGAAAATATCAGGCACAAACACGATGCTACCTGAATCATGGAACGCCTCTTCAGTACACAGCAACTTGCAACACCTACTGCAGTCCAGCGTACATCCCACCGAACAGCAACACTTATGTAACATGCAATTCCAATTGTCGAATGCAATGTGAAGTCAAAGACAACTAGTGCTTAAATAAAAAAAGGCAGGCTTAAATCCTGCCTTTTTTATGTTTTTAAATTGAACTTACAGCTTACGAATCACCGATTTAAAGAAGTCATTTCCCTTATCATCTAAAATGATAAATGCAGGGAAGTCTTTCACTTCAATTTTCCAAACCGATTCCATACCCAGCTCTGGGAAATCTAGAACTTCCACTTTCGTGATGCATTCCTTACCCAAGCGCGCTGCCGGCCCACCGATGGAACCAAGATAGAAACCACCGTACTGCTTGCAAGCTTCCGTCACCTGAGGAGAACGATTGCCCTTACCCAGCATGATCATAGATCCACCCAAAGCTTGGAATGTGCCGACATAAGGATCCATACGTTCACTCGTTGTCGGTCCAAAAGATCCTGAAGCATAACCTTTCGGAGTTTTCGCTGGCCCCGCATAGTAAACCGCATAATTTTTGAAGTACTCTGGAACACCTTCGCCGCGATCCACTTTTTCCTTCAACTTCGCATGGGCAATATCGCGGGCCACAATCATGGGACCATTCAACATCACACGGGTCGCTACTTTTTGTTCCGATAAGATCTTCAAGTTTTCTTGAATAGGCTTATTCAAATCAATAGAGATCGCTTCCGCCGAAGCGTCTTTCAAATGATTCGGCAGATATTGTTCAGGATGAAGTTCAAGTTGCTCTAGGAAAATACCATCACGGGTGATCTTACCTTTGATATTGCGATCGGCAGAACAGCTCACGCCAACACCAATAGGACAGCTTGCTCCGTGACGAGGCAAACGAATCACGCGCACGTCATGCACGAAGTATTTACCACCAAACTGAGCGCCAATGCCAGTCTCTTTAGCCCACTGTTCGACTTTCTTTTCCATTTCCAGATCGCGATATGCACGACCGGCTTCGCTGCCAGAAGTAGGCAAACCATCAAGATATCCTGCGGAAGCGTACTTCACGACTTTCAAAGTTTCCTCGGCAGAAGTTCCACCTACACAAAGAGCCAGATGGTAAGGTGGACAAGCCGCAGTTCCCAAAGAGTTCAAAGTTTCGCGAACGAACTTTTCAAAACCTTCGGGATTCAAAACAGCTTTAGTTTTTTGATGCAAATAAGATTTATTAGCACTGCCTCCGCCTTTAGCTAGAAACAAGAAATGATATTCATCACCTTGCTCTGAATAAAGGTCGATTTGTGCCGGCAAATTTGTGCCTGTATTTTTCTCTTCAAAGAAGGACACCGGGGCCATTTGCGAAAAACGCAAATTTCTTTTTAAGTAAGTATTGTAAATACCTTTAGACAGAAACTCTTTATCATCAGCACCGGTAAAGACGCGCTCGCCTTTTTTGCCGACAACAATCGCCGTGCCCGTGTCTTGGCACGAAGGAAATTCCATTTGCGCTGCGATGATCGCATTCTTAATAAGATCTAAAGCCACGAAACGATCATTTGGAGAAGCCTCTGGATCTTGAAGAATTTTCTCAAGCTTTTCCAAATGCGCTGGTCGCAACAAATGCGACACATTGCTAAGGGCTTCTTGAGCCAAAAGCTCGAGGGCCGCGGGCTCAACAATAAGCACTTCCTTATCGCCGATTTTCTCTACACGAACGTGGTCTGAAGAGATCTTTTTGTATTGAGTTGTATCTTTTTGCTTTTCATAGAGTGGAGAGTATTTGAATGACATAGCACAACATTAAAAGATGCACTTCTCGCGCGCAAGCCTCGGTGCGGCTTTTAAGGTGGGCTTTTAGGTGGGGCTTTGTGAGCCGTGATCACGGCATTTTGGGGACCGGGCGCTCTCTATTTGAGAGGTGGTCAAGGAGCTGAACCGAGGACCTAGTACGTTGGAGCCAACTGTGTGTCTCCTTCTGATACACAAGATATCGCCCTGGACCTATAAGCACAAACAGATAATAATTGTAGTTTCCATAAGTTTTACTTATGTATTCTTGTGTAATTTCTGCCACCCTTCTCAGATGTGAATAATAGGCGCTCTATGAATATTGTGATGCGCTGAATTTATAGCCATCTCTCCGCTTTCCCTCTGCGACCCTAACAAAATCCTAAAGGTTCTAAGGGACTTTGGCTGTTTCCCGCATTGCAAATTCTTTATTTATCCTTTACGTTCACCTCGAAATTTTTAATTTCTATACTTCGGCCAAAACCGAAGGCACCCCGGAGGCGCCCTGATGGCATTGTTACTTGTGAGCCTATGTCTCGCTGCAGTAATTTTCTTGTACTTCGCTAACAATCCTTTGAATCACTCACGCAAGTTTATGATTCGTCGATTTGTTAACTGGTTCCCCCTAGGCATGAGTTACGCCTTCTTATATATGGGCCGCTACAACCTCAACGTCGCCAAGAATGCCATGGGCGACATGATGACCAAGGAACAATTTGGTCTGATCTTCGCCGCCGGAACAATCACCTACGGTCTTTCTTTCCTTCTTAATGGTCCCATTGTCGACAAGATCGGTGGTAAAAAAGGGATCATCATCGCCACCCTTGGCGCAGCGATCATGAATCTTTGCATGGGCGGAGCGACTTACCTTTACCTCATGGGTCGTTTGAAAACGAACATGGTTGTGCTCTTCTCGATCCTTTTCGCTCTGAATATGTTCTTCCAAAGTTACGGCGCGGTTTCGATCATTAAGGTAAAAGCTTATTGGTTCCACGTTCGTGAGCGCGGAGTTTTCGGCGCCATCTTCGGAACATTGATTTCATTCGGTGTTTACTTCGCCTTCGACTGGGGACAAGCGATTGTTGAAGCTTCGAAACTTCACCCAACAGACACTTCTTGGTTCACTGGCACAATCCAACATCTTTTTGCGATCGACACGGGAACAACAAATGCCACTTGGTTGGTGTTCTTCATCCCCTCATTCATTTTGATTGTTTGGGCATTGATCGACATGGTTCTTTTGAAGGATTCTCCAGCAGAAGCAAACTTCGGAGAATTTGATACAGCAGACGCTTCTTCTAGCGATGATGAGAACGTACAAATCACGATGAAGCTTGTTCTTAAAAAAGTCTTCTCTAGCCCAATTATGTACACGATCGCCCTAGTGGATTTCACTTCAGGCGTTCTTCGTAACGGTATCATGCAGTGGTATTTAGTCTTTGCCCATGAGATGAAGGACAAAGACCCTGTTTACTATGCAGGAACTGAGTTCTTTACGAAAAACTGGGGTTTGCTCCTTTGCCTCACTGGCATTATGGGTGGCTTCTTGGCCGGTATGATCTCTGACCGTATTTTCCAATCTCGCCGTGGACCTCCAGCAGCTATCAACAACATGTTTATGATTATTTTGTTGTTGGTTATGTCATTCTTCCTTTTGAAAAATCCAACAATCGTGGGTTCCGTAGCAGTCCTTATGACTCTTGCGGTGATCGGCGTGCATTCTTTGATGTCGGGAACAGCAGCAGCTGACTTCGGCGGCAAGAAAATGACTGCGACAGCTTCAGGCATCGTGGATGGTTGCGTTTATTTAGGCAGCGGTATCCAGTCTTTGGCGATTGGTTATCTTTCAGTGAAAAACTGGCAGTACTGGCCTCTTTTCTTGATCCCATTTGCGATTGCAGGTCTTCTACTTTCTTTGAGAATGTGGAATGAACTTCCAGAAGCGACCAAGAAATACATCCTTAAAATGGAACAAGACGAAGCCAAAAAACAAGGCAACGCACAGACTTCTCCTATCGCAGATCCTGCGACTTAATTTTCACTTCAACGAAGCTCTTCGACCGCCTTTCACGCTGTCGAAGAGCGAAGTGTTACCCTGCATCCACCAGATAACTTTATAGCAACAAACTAGATCTGCACTTTTTGTTTCCTTACAAACAATTCGCGCCTGCTCTTGCTCAAATTCAAAGCTTCAGGCGGAATAATACTGCGGGAGGTCTTATGAGAATCATCTGGGCCATGGATGCTTTTGAAGACAATAAAGAATTAAACGAGAAGATGGCGGTAAGCCTCACTCATCTTTTCGAAAGAACTCACGCAGAAATTGAGCCTTTATATTTATTCCGCGAGAATGAAATTGTCCTTCCAACCAATGAATTCCCGACCGGGGTCACGGACCATTCACGCACGGCAGAATCCCTTTTCAGAGAAGTCCTCGAAGACTATGACTGCCCTTCTTGCAAGAGCCCCACGTCATTCCCCACGCTTCACAATCGCACTCAGGGGCCGCAGAGGTCTTATCTGATTATGCCTTACGAACCAAGGCTGATATGATCGTGGTGGGCAGCCATGGACGCCAGGGCTTTCAGCGCTTTATTCTTGGCAGTTTTGCGGAAAGTCTTTTACTGCAATCGGAAGTCCCGGTGTATGTCATTGGTTCCCAATGCACCCACACCAGCGGCGTAAAAAATATTCTTTTCCCGACTGAATTTGGTGACCACTCGAAAGAAAATTTTCGTCATGTCTTAGAACTGGCGAAAATGTTTGAGGCCGAGATCACTCTGTTTCATGCGATTGCCCGTCCCATTGAAAGCCTTTTTGATTTAGACACTCGTCCAAAAGTTTATAACTATAAAGGCAAGATGCTGACCCTTGAGCAGATCCTTGAACATCAAGTTGAACATCAGACCCAACGCGCGCACCGCTGGATGGATTGGGCTCAAAAAGAAGGCGTTCAAGCGAACATCCGTATCGACAGCAGCTTCCAAGCCATTGATAAATTAATTTTAGATACCATCGACCGAGATAATATTGATTTGATTGTCATGGAAGCACAAAGCGGCCCCATGAGCGCCGCTATTCTAGGCAGTTACACGCGCAACGTGGTTCGCTCTGCTCACTGTCCTGTCTATGTTTTAACCCGTCACTTCTATGATCGCCAAGAAGATCGCTTCGCTGACTCTCCAGCCCCCTAGGCTGTTTACTCTGCCTGAGCTCGAATGGAAACCGTCGCATCAGCCGTTCTTAACTGTGAAGGACGCATGGAGGCTGGAAGCTTTTTATAAGCATTATTCAAGTGAGTTTTCAAAGTCGCTTTAGAGATAAATAATTTCTCTGCGATTTCTGAATTAATCATGCCCTGAAGAACCATTTGCATAATGCGAATCTCACTCTTCGTTAGGCCTCTTTCTGCAAAATAAGCTTCTTGTTTCTGCTGTTGATCCTGTTGATTATCCAAAGGATAGAAGAAGGTTGAAATGCGCTCACCATCATTAATGATCGTGATGTCGACTTTCACGCCTTCAATCTCGGTGCATTTAAAAAGTCTCATACCTTGAGAGATGGCCGAACACTCCTGCATCTCTTCACAGAGCTTCTTGCACGCTTTCTCACACGCTTGCCCCATCTGCTGACCGCACATATGCAAAGAAAGATCATTTTGATAAAGAACCTTCTGTTCTAGGTCCTTGATACAAACGCCAACTTTTTTCAGGTCTTGAATACTCACATCGACCTCCCAAGGATATTGTAGGCAAAAGATTTCGAAGCTTCGATGATCCAGATCATAAAGTTATACTTTTTCGAATATTTTCAAATGTGAGTAGGTAGGTCTTTTTTCATCTTGCGCATCGCAATGGACGAATGAACTTCGGTTATTAAGTATCTTCTTAAAATCTGCTGCAGAAGCGGATTTTAAAAAGTTTCTCTGAAAAATCACACTGCAATCATGATCAATTACTCTTGTTTCTTATGAGTGCCACGCAGTTTTCTGCTTCATTTATCAGCAATCACTCACAAATAAACTGTTCCTTGATTTCAAACTTGCAATACAAGGCCTGAAATGCAAAATAGTATCGGAATAAGACTATAGTTCATGTGATCTGTTAAAATTTCTTTAAAATAGGCGCCAAGGGGAACTAGAGGTACTATATATCAATACTTTGGCATCCAGTATTGAAATGTAGTCCCCAGAGGTAGAATATGAACCTGAGCAAAGTTACCGAACCTCAAAAGGAGGACACTATGGGAGCAGCTCCTGCTACACACACAAATCCTGAAAAGAAATACATGTTAAAAATTCCGGTCCAGAAGAGATCGAAAGAAACCGTGGCAAGCATAGTTGAGTCTTGCGCACGTTTGCTGGTTCAAGAACCTTACCATGCAATCACCACTGACAAGATCGCCGAAATGGCCGGCGTGAGCATTGGCTCGCTCTATCAATTCTTCGCTAATAAAGAGGCCATTGTAGCGGCAGTCATTGATGATCTTTTGCAAAAAGACCTGGTCTATATCGAAGAACAGCTCAGCAAGCTGCAAACGACCGACCTGGATTCAAAAGTTCATGCCTTTATTGATATTGGATTCTCAAGATTCCAAGACAATCGCCCACTCAGAACAGCGCTTCAAGGGGTGCAAGGAATGCTAGACTACTGGGAAACTCGCCGTGTGTTCTTCGAACACTATCAAAAGGCAGTTCTAGCCCATATGCCTCAACTTCCACACCGTGATCGCGATATGGTGGCCTTGTTCATCGTGAGCTCTTTTAATAACATCCTGCAACTCAGTCTGATAGGACCACAAACTGCAGAAAGAGAAACCGCTGTTAAAAAAGAAGTCTACACGTTGATCAGCCGTTACTTGCAACCGTAAAAAACTTCTTGCCTCCTCCAACCCTCCTCGTATTCTTAAGGAAACAACAACTTTAAGCTGTGCAGGAGGGTTTTATTTTTTCCGTACTTGTTAAAAAAACTCCTGAGCAAATTCGCATCTTCCCTGAAATTTTAAAATGGCTCTTCATCGCCATCAACGTCGGCCTCTTAGCAGGAACTGCTTCTGCGGGATTCCTTACGGCCCTTGATTATACAACTCAGTTTCGCCTAACCCACCCTTGGCTTCTTTTCCTTCTTCCCGTCGCCGGAATGATGATTGTTTTTCTTTATTCAAAAGTTGGCAAAAATACCGAAGCTGGCAGCAATTTACTTATTGATGAAATTCACAACCCCAAAGCTGTTGTTCCACTCCGCATGGCTCCTTTGGTTTTATTTGGAACTTTAGTGACTCACTTATTTGGCGGCTCTGCTGGACGCGAAGGAACAGCCGTGCAAATGGGGGGAAGTCTTGCGGATCAACTGACAAAAATATTCAGGCTAGATTCTGAAGATCGCAAACTCTTATTGATGGCTGGAATCTCTGCAGGGTTTTCTTCTGTTTTTGGAACGCCCCTTGCCGGAGCCATCTTTGGGTTAGAGGTTTTAGCCATTGGCCGCTTAAGATATTCCGCTCTTCTTCCTTGCTTTATCGCTTCCATTGTCGCGAATCGGGCGTGCCTTGCTTGGGGCATTACTCACACTCACTATGCCATCACAACGATTCCGGAACTGACGCTTTTAAATATTCTTTGGGCTTTAATTGCGGGAATCTTTTTTGGTCTTTGTGCTTTCCTTTTTTCTTGGAGCAGTCATCGTGCTGTGAAGATTTGGAAGAACATTATCAACTCTCAGGAACTGCGCGCTTTCATGGGCGGTATCTTAGTTATTGCTCTGGCAAGCCTTCTTCAGACGGATCGTTATTTAGGATTAGGCATTCCTTCCATCGTTGAAGCCTTTCAACAAAACGTTCCCGCCTATGATTTTATTTTAAAATTATTATTTACCGTAATTACACTTAGCGCAGGCTTTAAGGGCGGAGAAGTCACGCCGCTGTTTTTTATTGGTGCAACCCTGGGCAATGCCCTTGCGTGGATCCTGCCGCTGCCATTTACTTTATTAGCAGGGATGGGCTTTGTGGCTGTTTTTGCCGGAGCCGCAAATACACCACTGACTTGCACAATCATGGCATTGGAGCTTTTTGGCACAACCCCGGGGATTTATGCAGCCCTTGCATGTGTTATGAGTTATTTATGCTCTGGTCATTCTGGAATTTATCACGCTCAAAGGATTGAGGTTCGAAAGTATGTTGAAAAAAATTAACACTCCTTTTACGGAAATGATGAACATTGATTTCCCCATCATCGCAGCCCCAATGTTTTTGGTGAGCAATGAAGACCTGGTTTCTCAAGCCAGTGAATCCGGCGGCATTGGCACCTTCCCCGCTTTAAACTATCGTCCTTTAGAAAAATACGCAGAGGCTTTAAAGAAAATCAAAAGCCAAACCAAAAAACCTATCGGCGTAAACATCATCGTCAACAAAAGCAATACGCGACAAAATGATGATCTGAAAATCGCCTTAGATCATGGCGTGGATCTTTTCATCACCTCACTGGGAAGTCCCAAAGATGTTATTCGCGAAGCTCACAAAAATGGTGCGAAGGTATTCTGTGACGTGACTAATCTTGATCATGCATTAAAAGTTCAAGATTTGGGCGCTGACGGAGTTATTGCTGTGGGCGCTGGAGCTGGTGGACATGCAGGTCCTATCTCTCCTTTGGTTTTAATTCCTTGGCTTAAAACACGCATGCAAATTCCGATCATTGCTGCGGGGGGCATCTCCCACGGATCCATGATCGCCGCGTGTTTGGCCCTAGGAGCCTCCGGCGTCAGTATCGGCACACGTTTTATCGCCAGCAAAGAAGCGCAGGTTGATGAGGCTTACAAAAATGCGATCATCACTTCGACTCCGGAAGACATTGTCATGACTACACGGGTTTCAGGAACTCCAGCAGCTGTCATCAATACTCCGTATGTGCAAAAACTTGGAACTGATTTACCTTGGGCGTTCAAAATTTTAAAAGATCATAAGCTGACCAAAAAGTATATGGTTCCACTTATTCATTTGATGGGGATGAAATCTTTGGAGGAAGCAGCGATGAAGCCCACTTGGAAAACAGTGTGGACTGCGGGACAGTCAGTGGGTCTTGTTGAGGAAGTTCTGACTGTCCATGAAATTTATCAAAAGCTTATTTCAGAATACGAAGAAAGCGTGAAACAACTTTCGAGTCTAGGCCTTAAGTGAGCGATTTCTAACTGACAACGTGAGCTCGTAAGTCATTACGGGCTCTGTGGGGCTTTTTGATGGAACAACCGCATAGCCCTTCATTTTTCTTTCCACACGGTCTGGATTTGTTTTCGCCTCATTAATGACCGCCAAAACATGCTCGATCTCTTCGCAGATAAAGTGCACGTCACCATCGGCACGTTTTAGAAAACTTGCCTGGAAATCTTTAAAAACAAAATCAATCTTCTGCTTACTTTCAGCAATGGCCGCCACTGCGGGAGCCACCAATGAAAGCTCTGCACCGATTCCCAATGCCCCGAAATACATCGAGTTCAAATGATTCTTTGTTCGAAAATTCAGAGGAATTTTTAAAACGAATTTTTTATCGGTCATTTCTATAACTCGTGGAGAGCAGAAAAGAACCAAAGGAATTTTTACGAGACCATACAAATTAATAAACGCGGTGAATTTGAGATTTTTCATGTTCATATGAATATCTTAGGACTCGAGACCAGAGAAGGACTAGCACTTTTCACTGAGCCCAGCCCATTTTGACTATTTTCACTGAGGGGTGTTTAATATCTTTGTAGACAGGTTGCCCGTGAAAATCCCTCGAGATAGATCTCAGACTCCAATTCCCTCTTTCACGGACGCCTGCCTTTCCTAGCAGACGTCTAAAACGTCAGGAATGATCTCCATGAATTGGAGCCTATTGAAAGTCCCCTTCTTCGAAGCTCTTCAAAAAGGAAAGACGCCACTCGATGACAGGGGCTTTCCTTTTTAGGACTCATGCTTTTTACAAATCAATTCCAAGAGAAAAACTAATAACCAGAGCCGTAAATACCAAAAAAGCCATGGTGGCCAAGATGAAATCTTTTTGCTTGATAAAAAGAACTCCGGTCAGAAAAACTCGCACCACTGGAAGACAGACCAATAAAATCAAACCAACCATGGAAATAACCATCGGTCGATCATTGGTCAGCAAGGCCCAATGAATGGTCTCAAGCAAAGACTTGGGTTCATAGACAGTAAAGCTTTGCAGCAGACTGCCGTTGTTGTTCCAAAGCCATAGCCATCCGATTAGAAGGAAAACACCGGCAATAAGCACGCCCGCGCGAAGCAATTGGCTAATAATCAATTCTAACTTATGAAGAGGGTCGTGAGTTGGATCAGTTCTCATGATTGAAACCCCTTCATGATCATTTGAATTGAAACGATGGTTAAAACTACAACGAAGATCTGACGAATGCGCACCGCAGGCATTTTCATCATGACCTTCGCACCAATGAACGAACCAATGATAATACCGACGGCAACAGGAGCTGCGATTTCAGGACGAATATCACCTTTTAAAAGATAAGCACCGGCACTGGCAGAAGCCGTGACACCGATCATAAAGTTTGACGTCGCCGAAGAAACTTTAATCGGCAATTTCATCGCGCCATCCATCGCTAGAACCTTGAAGATACCGCTTCCAATTCCCAACAAGGCAGACAAGATTCCCGCACCAAACATTGCAAACAAACCAATAGGAACATTTTCAACCTTGTAGTCTTTCCAACCGCCGTGTCCATCTGGGAAAACTCCATCAAGTTTCATTTTATCAGCCCATGGATGATTTTTGGCTGACATGTGCTCTTCACGTTTTCGCAACATCATGAAGGCAGAAAACAAAAGCAGGAAACCGAAAAGAAGAAACAGAAATTGTGCTTTGATATAAGACGCGACCAAGAAGCCGACAATGGCCCCGGATACAGTTCCGATTTCAAGAAAAACCGCGAGTCTTAAGTTGGTCAGAGAATCTTTTAGATAACTGGCTGCTGCACCAGAAGAGGTCGCCACAATGGAAATCAAACTTGCCGCGATGGCATAACGAATATTCACGTGAAAAAACAGAGTTAAAACAGGGACGACTATAATTCCGCCGCCCAATCCAAGAAGGGAGCCCAAAAATCCAGCTCCCACCGACGTCACCAACAACAGCAACTCATACATGCGATACCTTCCTTTACTTAGGAGGGCATTCGTACAAACGAATTAAGCGTGCTCCGAAGTAAGTGTCTTTTTTTGTAAACTTCCAAGGCGGATATGGCAAGAAGACTACGTCTGCGCACTGTCCCTTTTGTACCACAGCCCACTGACGATCTTCAGAAGACGCCGTAAATATTTCGCCTGTCTTAAGATCTTTAATTCCAATTGCGAAAGAAAAAACCTTCTCATTGATGTCGCTGTTTGCACGGGAGATCAGCGCAACAGGAAGCTCCACGCGCTCAACGGCGGTGATTTGTCCGTTGATCGATTTTGAGAAGATAACACTGTAGTATTCAACCAAGCCCCAAGCGATAACGCCAAGAACCACGAAAACCATGAGGATTTTTATAAATTTCTTAATTGCTGTCATAAAGGGATTATGGTTGAGGCGATGAAGAGTCGTCAACTAAAAGGACCCTCCCTAATTTTCGAAAACGAAGAGGAGTTTTTCGGACTCCTCGTGTCATCTTGCAACTAGGTAAGACTAAGAATTAGTAATCAATTTTTTTGCGACTGCTTTTAATTTCCGAGGCTTGTTTTTTAGAATCCAATCTTTTGCGCACAGAACTGCGCGTGGGCTTGGTTGCCACTCTTCTTTTGGGAACAAAAAGAGCTTTTTTTAAAAGCGCCTGTAGTTTGCGAATGCAGTTTGATCTGTTTTGATCCTGATCGCGCTCTTCCTCGCTGCGAATAAGAATATCACCTTCGACTGTCAGTTGCGCTGACAACTTGTGCATCAGACGCTGCTTTACTTCTTCAGAGAACGCCTGGGTGTTTGGTAAATTCCAACGCAAGATGGCCGCAGAATTTGTCTTATTCACATTCTGTCCGCCTGGCCCCCGTGATCTTGCGTAGGAAAAGTTCAACTCATGAAAGGGAATCGTAATATCCATCAGCCCTCTTTTGCAGCAGTAAAGTCTGCAACTCCTTCGCCAATTTTTTCATTGTTCAAAAAGACCTCGTAAGTCACTGGAGACGTCGGCGCAACCATCGCGGTGACTCCACAGTATTTTGTCATGGACAAGTTGACGGCCTTCATAACCTGCTCGTTTTTCGCATCAGTACTGGCAATATGGTACTGAACTTTGACTTCTTTAAAGATCGACGGATAACCTTCGGTTGTTTCCGTGTGGGCGCTGATATCACAGACCTGAAGATCCAATCTCATTTTTTGAAGAATGGAAACCACATCCATACCCGAGCATGCACAAATGCTGCTTAAGAGCACTTCTTTCGGAGAAGGACCTAAGTCTTTACCGCCGAACTCCTCTTTAGAATCCATGGTGAATTTATGATCTCTAAAGTGAGCCTCGAAGGTCATACCTCCGCCCCAATTCGTCTGACAACTCATGTGGCTCGTCTTTTGGGCCATAATTCCTCCTAGTGCGTTAGCTGAAACCAAGAATACCTCTGATAACGCCGGAAGTAAACAGTGGGAAAATTTGCGTTGCCGCCCAAGCACGGGTAAACTTTAAAGGTTAGGAGTATTTATGTTAGTAGTGATTGCTATAGCCCTTGTTGGAATTATCGCCGGTGGCGGATTGGGCGTGGCCTTACACAAGTTGCAAAATGCGCGCACTCTTCGCCTTGCTCGTGAAGAAGCTCAAGAAATTGTTGGAGAAGCCAAAGAGGCTATCGAGCTTAAATTACTTGAAGAGAAAGAGCGCATTCAAGAAATTGAAATGGAAATGTGGACCAAGGTTGAACCAGACATGCTGAAAACCGAAGGCCGCATTGAAGACTTGCAAGAGGTTGCCAACGAAAATAAAGCCAAAGCGGATCAGCTCGTTCAAGAAGAAAAAAAGAAACTTCAAGAGCGCGAAGCTGACGTGAAAGTTCAAGAACAAGCTTTGAAAGGCCAAGAGGCCGAACTCAATAAAGTCAAAGATGCACAAAAATCTTTGAACAATGACTTTGTTGGAAAGCTGACGGCGAAATTGAATACTTCCGCAGAGGACTTCAAATCTGAATTAAAAGCCATGATGGAAGATGAGGCTCAGCGCCGCGCTACCCGTCTTGCGCAAGAGCACGAAGAAGACGCGAAAGAACATGCGGAAACTCGCGCTAAAAAAATCTTAGGCTTGATCATTGATCGCTTTGCTCGTCCTTACTGCGCTGAACGCGGTATTGGTGCGGTGAATTTCCCTGACAGTCATGCTCGCAAACTTTTCTGCGATCCTGCTGGCAACAACATCAAAGCAGTTCAAGAATCTTGTGGTTGCGATATCATCGTCGAAGAAGGACTTGATATGGTCGGCGTTGCCGGCTTCGATCCGGTTCGTCGTGAACTGACTCGCAGAACTTTGGAACGCATCTTCAAAGAGAAGAAAAGCATCACTCCAGATTTCATTAAAAAGATCGCAGAGAATCAAAGGAAAGAACTTACAAAGAACATCAAACATGATGGTGACTCTTTGGCTAAAGAACTGAAGCTTGAAGGTTTGAATGCCGAAGTTCGTCAGATGATGGGTTCTTTACGCTATCGTTATTCTTTCACACAAAATCAATATTTCCATTGCGGCGAAGTGGGCTGGCTGGCTGGCCTTCTGGCTTCTGAAGTTGGTATTGATATCAAGAAAGCTCGCCGCGTGGGCATGCTCCATGACATTGGTAAATCAATGGACCACGTTATGGAAGGCGGCCATGCTGTGATTGGCGCTGACTTTATCGCGGCTCGCGGAGAAACTCCCGACGTTGTTCACGCTGTTAAGGCCCATCACTTTGATGAGCAGCCCTCAACAGATCATGCGTTCATCGTTATTGCTGCGGATGCTATTTCGGGCGCTCGCCCCGGAGCACGTCGCTCGACGATTGAGTCTTACAATCAAAAAGTTTCAGAACTTCAAGATATCGCTCGCAGCTTCCAAGGCGTGACGGATTGTTTCGTTTTGAGTGGTGGACGCGAATGCCGCGTGCTTGTGAATGGCAAGAAGATTGATGACACTCATGCTCTGGATCTTTCTAAAAAAATTGCGGCGCGCATCGAAGAAGAGTGCAACTACCCAGGACAAATTAAAGTCGTTGTAGTGCGCGAGACAATTGTTACTGAGCAAACTCGTAAAGAACTCGCATAAGATGCGAGTTCTTTCTGTGTTTCCACAGACCTTTTATTAAAATCCCCTCATACAAGCTCTTTTAGAAGATTCTCACATCTACATCGGTTCAAATTAATAGTGAATTGATAGAGGAGAATCCGATATGGTACTTGAAACTTCGTCTCAGACATCTCTCGAAAAGCAACACACGCCTCGCGTTCTAGTGATCGACGATAGCTTGGACTCAGTAAAGCTCATGTCGCACATTCTGGATCACTACAAATGCGACGTGACGATGGCTTTCGACGGTCAAGACGCCATTCCTTTGCTTGTGAACAAGCAATACGACTTAGTTGTTTTAGATTGGCAAATGCCACAAATGGGTGGTCGTGATACTTTGCTATTGATGGACCGTCTTTTGACGGAACGCAAAGTTCACAAACTTCGCAAACCCATCCCCGTTGTTATATATACAGGTCACAGTGAAGAAGAACTTGATCTTCCCCTTGTGCGCAATTTCTCATACCTTGGCTTCATCAACAAACGCCAAGCCTTCAGCTCAATGATGCGCTCCTTCAACTTTATTTTGCGTTCAATCTAGGCAACTAGGAACGCTTCGATTGCGGGGTCTTTGGCCAAACCAAAGGCCCCCAACTCCAAAAGGGTGCCTGCTTCTTTTTTGCGTCTACAGCGCGTTAATCTAATTCTTGAACTTCTTTTGCGAAAAGCTGTCTTTTAAATTTATTAGGCATTTCAGATTCTTGCGAAAACTAGTTAACGGAAGTTAATCATCTTGAGCTTGTGAAAATAAAGTCCTCTTTAGATTCTTTGAATTTTCCAATGCGGGTTGATACTGTAACATCAATGGATCCCGACCCTTACCCGAGTTGCTTAACTCGCCTCTTTATTAATTTCCTTATTCAAAATTTCCTAAAGGAGCTCACGTGACCGAGCTACTGATCATCGTGCTTTGCCTTTTTATCAACATGCTTTTGTCTGGTGCGGAGATGGCCTTTGTTACTGTACGAAAAATGCAGCTCAAAACTGTTTCGAGCAAAGACAAGCGGGCTAAAATTCTTCTGCTCTTAAAAGAAAATCCTGAACGAACTCTCAGTGTCATACAAATCGGCATCACGCTGGTTGGCGCCATTGCGGCTGCGGTTGGCGGCGCAGGGGCTGAGGAAGCATTGACACCTACTTTGATTAGCAAGTTTGGACTTAAAGAACAAACCGCAGAAGCCCTCTCCATTGCCTTGGTGGTTCTTCCTATTTCTTACCTCAGCGTTGTTGTTGGCGAGCTTGTTCCGAAAACATTGGCATTGAGAAACTCTTTGAAAATTTCATTGTTATCCGCACGTGCACTTTATCTTGGCGAAAAATTATTATCTCCGGCTGTTTGGGCTTTAGAAAAATCGACGCATTTGATTTTAAAATTATTCAGCCTTACCGATACCACCGAACAAAAAGCAGAGAATGATTTGGAAATCGAAGATCTCCCCCATCAAACAAAGCAATATCTGATCAACTTGGTCAGTGCCGATAAAATGCTCGCTCGAGATGTTATGTTACCCTGGAGCGAAGTGGTCTTCGTTCGCAAAGACGACATGATCGAAGACGTTGAAACTATCATCATCAACTCTGGGCACACGCGCATTCCCGTTCTTGAAGACGGCAATGTCGTGGGTTTGATCAACAGCAAAGAGTTTTTTGTCGCGCGCAATTACAAAGACAACGAGTGGCAATCTCTTATTCGTCCCTGTTTGAAGTTCAAATCTTTTGAGCCTTTGTTTCGTATTCTTCTAAAAATGCAAGAAGAGAAATCACATCTTGCAGTGATCTATGATCGCGCCCAAGCTGCGGGACTTGTGACTATGGAGGACATCTTTGAGGAGATCATCGGAGATGTCTTCGATGAAGATGATGATGGCTACGTGAAGAAGTTGCTTGCGAGTAAGTCTCGACGACGTCCCTAGATACCCCATCCGGATATCGCACACCCCTACCGTTCATAGAAAATCTACCAAGGTCTCAAATGTTTCCTTCTCGTCGTGACCTGACGGAAACTCATTGTAGAAGCAAAAAGAAAAAGGATTCGCTCTCGTTTGACGCGATGTAGACCCAAAAAAGAAGCAGGCACCTTTTCCGAAAAGATGACAGGCACCAATAAAAAACCCCGGTTTTGGCCGGGGTTTTTTTGAACTATTTGATTACTTTGTTTGCGTGGTATTGTTCTTCGTTGAAGTCGTCTACTAGGATGGCGTCGTAGCGGACGGCGTCGGCTTCCTGAAGAAGTTTGAATTCGTCTTCAGTGATGACGTTTTTGCTGCGGGCTTCGTCGAAGAGCATGTTGGTTTTCTTTTTTGGAAGAGTGCCAGCATGAATTGCTTTTCTGATTTTCTTTTCTGCAGCTTCTGCTTTCAATGAAACAGAGAATGCATAATCCAAACGACCTACTGCTTGCGTGCGATCTGTTGGCAAGAAGATACCATCAGTCAAACGATTGCGTTGTTCGCCGTCTTTCATCATTGCTGATGCGATTGCGTGACTCCAACCATCTGAAGCTTGTGAACCGATAGAGTTGATACGAGACCAAGCACCGATCCAGCCTTTGAAGAACCAACGAAGACCCGGGATCTTCAAGTTGTCAAACAAGCCATCGAAACCTTTTTGGATTTCAGCCATACACATTTTCAAATTGTAGTGCACGAATGGAAGATCTTCTTCCTTACGGCCTTCCGCTTCGAAACGGCGAAGGATTGCAGTGGCAATGTACATATGAGCCAAGATATCAGCAAAACGTCCTGTGATTTTCTCTTTCATTTTCAAAGAGCCACCAAGAACGCCCATCGCTACGTCAGACAACAATGCGAAAGTCGCAGAAGTCCAAGACATACGACGGAAGTACACTTTCATTTGTGGATGACAGTCCGGAGTCGCCGCCAAGTAACCACGAGTGCATGACAACAAGATCGCGCGGCACGTGTTACGAACGATGTGACCGATGTGGCCCATGAACGCTCTGTCGAAACCTTTCAAATCATTGGCTTCATAAGCTTTCACTTCTGAGTAAGCAAATGGATGCGCACGAAGAGCGCCTTGACCGAAGATGATCAAAGTACGAGTCATGATGTTCGCACCTTCAACCGTGATACCGATCGGAGTCGCGATATAAATTTCCGCTAGCACGTTACGGGGCCCCAAAGAGATACCCGCGCCGCCCATGATATCCATGGCATCAACGATCACTTTACGCCCCATCTCAGTGGAGTAATATTTTTGCATCGCTGTGATAACGCCTGGCTTGATACCTTTATCAAGTGCACCCAAGCAATATCTTCTCATCGCTTCCAACGCATAAGTCGAAGCACCGATACGAGCTAGAGGCTCTTCAACACCTTCAAACTTACCAATTGAAACACCGAATTGACGACGAACTACTGAATGAGCAGAAGTTACGCGCATCGCAAGTTTAGTTCCGCCCGTTGCTTGTGCTGGCAATGAAATACCGCGACCTGCAGCAAGACATTCCATCAACATCATCCAACCCTTACCAGCGTTAGCGATACCACCAACGATAGCGTCTTCGGCAATAACAACAACGTCTTTACCTTGAGTCGGACAGTTATAGAATGGAGTATTCAAAGGATCATGACGACGACCCAATACAACTCCCGGAGTATTTGAAGGGATCAAACCGCAAGTGATACCAAGGTCTTCACCTTTACCCAAAAGATTTTCTGGGTCACGCAAGCGGAACGCCAAACCGATAACAGAAGAGATCGCTGCAAGAGTGATCCAACGTTTATTCCAGTTCAATTTGATTTTGATTTTTCCATCTGTGTCTTTGAACAATACACCGGAAGAAGTGATTGCACCGGCATCAGAACCTGCATTTGGCTCTGTCAAACCGAAGCATGGAATTTCCAAGCCATCAGCCAAGCGAGGCAACCAATGTTTTTTCTGTGCATCAGTACCATAATGAGCTAGCAACTCTGCAGGGCCCAATGAATTTGGAACCATCACTTGAATTGCTACAGCCAATGAACGAGAAGAGATTTTCATGATCACTTCAGAGTGGCAAAGTGCAGAGAAACCAAGACCGCCGTACTCTTTAGGAACGATCATACCCAAGAATTTTTCTTTCTTGATGTAATCCCAAATCGCAGGAGGAATTTCTTTAGTTTTATAGATTTCCCAGTGATCAATCATCTTACAAAGATTTTCAACCGGGCCCGCCATGAACGCTTTTTCTTCAGCCGTCAAATCCGGGTAAGACTCTTTCATCAAGCTTGTGAAGTTTGGTTTACCAGAGAAAAGATCTTTCTCTACCCAAACCACACCCGCGTCCAAAGCCGCTTTCTCGGTGTCAGAAATTTTCGGAAGAAATTCAAATTTTTTGAAGATCCCGAAAACTCCAGATGTCACGAGCGCCGTGCGAATCGGAGGGATATTAAAGATAACCGCAAGAACCGCAAACACGATCCACAACCACATTGGAGCCCCGAAGCCCGCCATGATCGCAGCAAGTGCAATTGTCCACACGATTAAAGGACTTCCGAAGAAGCCGACAAACAACAAGAGCACAACGGAGCCTAGAACCCAAGCCCACGTACAACTCTCTAAGAAATACCCGTATAACGAGCTGATAGAGTCCACGATGTTTCTCCTTTTATTGATAGCACAATAATTAGACCTTTTAATATGAGGATGCGCAAGCGACCTTTTTCAAGAAGCCTAGGAAATACGGGAGCTTAAGGACCCGGGAGAAATTCGAATTATGTGAGGAGAACTTAGATCAAATTCAATACTTTTGTTCAGGAAAACCCGTGAGAAAGAGCAAGTCTAATCCGAACGCCAGGGATTCCGGCAAACTCTCGGCAAATTTTAGACACAAAAAAAGCCCTCCGAAGAGGGCTTTTTGGTAACCAAGGTTACTTCATTTTGACAACCAAAGTTGTCGCAAAGAAATTACTTAGTTTCGCCAGCTGGAGCTGCTGGAGTAGCTGCAGGAGCTGCTTCAGTTGGAGCTGGAGCTGCTGTACCTTCAGCAGGAGTCATTGCTGGAGTTGCTTCAGCAGTTGCTGCTGCAGCTGGAGTAGCTTCAGTAGCTGCTGGAGTAGTTTCAGCAGGTTGATTTTTAGAGCAAGTGAAACCAGTTGTGAAAGAAAGTGCTAGCAAAGCTGCGATTACGATAGCTTTCATTGTTGTTGTCCCTTCGGTATATTAATTTGCACATCCGGATTGATTCCGAACACACAGTTTTTGTTTTTAAACTCGACTAATGGCTAAGTTACACAAGTTTTTGCAATCTTAGCAAATAATTTTTAAAAAATTATTTCTGGCAATGACTACACCAGAAGGTGTTCCGACCACCCATCACCTTCGCACGAAGGTGTGTCCCACAGGATACACAAGGTTCCCCAACACGATCATAGACTTTAAAAGTCGTCTGAAAATAACCACTCTCTCCAGAAGCTTGGGCGAAATCGCTGATGGAAGAACCACCCTTCTTGATCGACTCTTTGAGAATTCTTCGAATCTCTTTAACCAGAACTTCTGCTCTCTCACGAGAGAGTTTCGAAGCTGCGAGGGAAGGTTTAATTCCGGCCGCAAACAAAGCTTCACTCGCATAGATATTACCAACACCGACCACCACTTTTTGATCCATGATCGCTACTTTCAAGGCCACACTTTTGCCACGCAAACTTTCCCATAAAGATTCGCCAGTGAACTTGGCTCCCAAAGGTTCCGGCCCCAACTCATTCAGTTTTGGATGCGACGCAGGATCGCTCACAAAATCAAAACAACCAAAGCGTCGCGGATCCCGGTATGCGAGTCTTAAATTACCCGAAAAATGAAGATAGATATGATCATGCAGACGTTCATCTCCGGGAGGAGCCACTCGCCAAGTTCCGGTCATCCCTAAGTGCGAAAGCATCGCTCCCTTGGAGGTCCATATCAGAAGATATTTCGCCCGGCGCTCAACTGAAAGAATCTTCTCACCGACCAAAGTGCTTAGTTTTTTAGCAGGAATCGGCCCGCGCAGATCTGGCCGCTTTAACTCAACTTTTTCAAGTTTGGGATGATGCTCCAAAATCTTTTCAAGCCCTTGTCTGACAACTTCGACCTCTGGCAATTCAGGCATGGATTCTCCGTCTCTATGAGTTCACCTGCTCACCCTCACCTTATAACATCGTCTGTAATCGATTCGCTACTATTTTGCCAATCATGAAGCCGCCTTGCATAGGTGAAGATCAGCATCAGGACCTTTCCACAAATCAGTCCCTGGTTTGTATTTCATTTCATCTCTTTGCAACTTCAGTTGCTGCATGCAACAGTTTTTAAATATCACTCATTTTGAAATCCGAAAAGGAATCCCGCCATGGCAAAACTTGGAGTTTTTAATCTGATCACTCTAGATGGTTTTTATAAAGGACGAAATGAAGATATCAGCTGGCATAATTTCGGCGAAGACGAACAGAAGATGTCTGATGAGCTTTCAAATCAAGGCAACACTCTGCTCTTCGGTCGAGTGACCTACGAAATGATGGTGAGTTATTGGACTTCTCAAGATGCCTTGAAGAACGATCCCATCACAGCTAAAGGAATGAATCAGGCCGCAAAAATTGTTTTTTCAAAAACCATGACAGAAGCTCGGTGGCAAAATACACGATTGGTGAAGTCCGATATTGTAGCGGAAGTTAACAAGCTTAAGAATCAACCGGGTCCCAATATGACAATTCTTGGAAGCGGTCAGATCGTTGCGCAATTTGCCGATGCTGGAATCATTGACGAGTATTCGTTTTTACTAAATCCGATTGCCCTCGGCGAAGGGAGTTCCTTATTTAAAGGTCTGACAAAAAATCTTAAGCTGAATCTAAAGTCCACTCGCACAATGAAAAGTGGCAATGTCTTGCTCACCTATGAGAAATAGCGTTGCTAAAGAGGCAACGCTATTTTGATTCTACCATCTGTGAGACTTCTTTCTGAGACCTCGAAAAATAATTTCTTAAGAGCAACAAAAAGACAAACAGCAAGCCATAGCTAACACAACTCGAAAGGCCACCGTCAGATCAGTGACAATGCTTGTAATAGAACACATACCCTGGGTTTAGGTTCCTTTTCTAAAATCCCCATTGGAACATACATTTAGATTTCAAATGGAGGAACGTTTTGAAAACCACGACAAGGTTTCCTTTTTTTAAAATATTCTTCTCTCTCAACACCATCATAGCGTTCAGTTCTCAATCTTACGCAGGCGTCGATAAGTACTGCGGGACTCTTCGCCCCGACCTTAAATACACATTCGACTCAACATCAACTGACACTAACAAATCCCAAGTTGAGTTGTGCGTTGATGTCGACTCAGGCGGAGTTCACTGCGGTGTTTCGAGCGATCCATTGTTGATTTCAAGCTTGAACTTAATTACTGGCCTTAAAGGAAATCCCATTTGCATGAAGCTCGATTCCGCGCAAAGTCCAGCAAACATTATTTCCGTTGAAGGAACAAGTTCACAATAACTACAAAATTTTACTTAAAAAAGATTTCGTTCTTTCCATTTGCGCGTGATCGAAGATCTGCGCAGGCGTGCCTTCTTCAACAATCTGTCCTTGATCCATAAAGAACACGCGATCACTCACTTGGCGCGCAAAACCCATTTCATGGGTCACCACCACCATCGTTCGGCCGCTATGAGCTAGGGACTTGATCACATCCAAAACCTCACCCACCATTTCAGGGTCCAAGGCAGATGTTGGTTCATCAAATAATATCACTTGCGGATCTAAGGCCAAGGCTCGTGCGATGGCCACGCGCTGTTGTTGCCCACTAGAAAGCTCATGGGGATAGGAGTGAGCTTTATCTTCCAAGCCAACGCGCTTTAAAAGCTTTAAAGCTTGCTCTGCAGTTTCAGCTTTGCTCTGTCTCTTTACGATTCCAGGTGCCAACTGAATGTTCTGCAGGGCTGTCATGTGGGGAAATAAATTGAATCGTTGAAAAACCATTCCGACATGGGTTCTAAGTTCATTCAAGTCCGTCTTTGGATCT
>CAZPYX010000021.1:0-34763 GCA_964590635.1 uncultured Bdellovibrio sp. | reverse complement strand
AAATCAATATCGGAAGCACAGGCACCGGCAATAGTGGAACAAAACGGACCCTTGGTATAATCCGCTCGATAGATGTCATATACCCGTGCCCGAGCTATAGAACCCACGACAATAAGAAGGATGAAAATTAATAGTCTGTCCATGAGTTGAAATTCAACGTTCCATTCACTGTTAGAGGGAAAAAACTTGATGAAGCACTTGTAGCGACAACTCCCGATCCTGGAATAGGTGGCGGTCCCGCAGGGGCTACATCTGGATTCGTTTGAACATCAATAAACCCACAGACTAAAAGATTTGTTGAGGTTGACAGACTGATAGGAGTCGCAGTTGGAGCCTGAAGGCCGGCATCCCAAACCGCGACACAATTCGTAGAAGCCAAGTGACATCCGGAAGCATCGCAATTGAGCGTATCTGTGGGGTCCGAACTGGAGAAATAGGCTCCGGCAATATCCGAAGGTGGAGTGTCGCCAGTAATCGCCGACCATAAGTCGGTACAGCTATTTATTTGTCCCGCCGTTGAATCGTAAAAGGTGCCAGAGTTATTATCAGGAACAAAAATAAAATAGTAAGATGAGCCCTGAGCAGCGGCATTGCAGAAGCCATTGCTTCCAGAACCGTTGGAACAATTTAGGGAAATTTTTCGTGCGTTCACCACGCCATCACAGCTGGCTGCCACGATGGCACTTGGACCTTTTTGAAACGTCAAATCCAGGGATCGACACTGCTGCGGCGAAAACATTGATTTTACAACGTTGTCGCAAGGAGTACAGGCCCCCAGGGATAGAAGAATCGAACTGTAGATGAAAATGTTTTTAACTTTTGTGAACATTAAAAACAAGTTTATCGCTATTTCAATGAGCAACGCGAATTAATTGAGTCAACTTGAATATGGATTGGTCAGAATGAGACTACTTCTTCGATGAATTTTATCACTGAAAAAAAGATCGACAGAATCTAATACTTATAACTGATAGTGATCTTTTTCTGATGATCCTGTTCGTCAAGCAAATTGGAAATGCCTCTGAACTCCAAAACCTGCAAAGTGCTTTCGTTGAAACTAATTTGCAGGTCAGGAACAAGGGCACGAACGAAAGGGTTCTTGGGTTTCACATTAATTGTCATCTTAGATCCCGCTTCACTAATTACCTTAATTAAGATGGACATGGTATCAAGGCGAGACGGCATAAGCATTACTGCCTCAATCTCGCCGCTTTTCTTTAAAGACTCCATATTTTTTCCCAAATAATAAACCATTCCTTGAGGCGTGATCATGTCCTCTTTATAAGAGAAAGATTTTTCGTGGGGATTTTTGTCGTCTTTTTCCTTATAGCTCATCTTAATCGAATTCTCTTTTTTGTTGAACGTCATTTTGTACTGATACTGATCGCGCAGATCCTCAAATGTTGTGTCCGGCGCAAATAGGTTTTTGGAAAAATCCAAATTAATCTGTGCAATCTTCTTATGATCGGCGTTGAAATAAATAATACTTCCCGAAGAAATTTTATCACTCGCCTTCTTTAGATCAAAAACCTCTGTATAAAATAGATCTCCATCTTCAGTGCGTGCTTCTCCCTGAAAACTCTCTGTCTTATTTTTAGAAGAAAAATCTCCTGCCGAACCCGCAGGGGAACTGAGAATTAAAGAAATACTGACGAACAACTTGACGATTTTTTTCATTTTGACTCCAAGTGAACAGTTCAAAATAAAGTTTTTAGCACATCATACCATTTCAGGTAGTCTGTAGTTACCAAATGTTAAGCAAAAAACAGAGGTGAGGTTTCATGGATAGAAGCGCCGTTAAGAACTTTAACAAAACAGTTCGAACTTTCATTAAAAGATACGCGAGCCTGATAACTTTATCGATTCTAATCTATGTAGGTTATTCTTTGTCTGTCTCATTTAAGAACATTTCTGCAGACGAGTTACGCCAGGCCTTGTTCCTTGTTTCAGGAACACAGATATTCTATTCCGTAATTTGCGCTGCCTTCTCTTTTTTGTTTCTGGCTATCTCGGAAAATTTAATCAATCATTTCTTAAATGTGAAAGTCGGCTTTTTCAGAACGGCGAAAACTTCTTTCATCGCCAATGCCATCAGCAACTACTTTAGTTTTGCCGGAATGAGCGGTCTTTCTGTGCGCGCTCGTCTTTATAAAAGACAGGGTGTAGGCATTCGCCAAGTTGTGAACTCAAATTCTTTAGGCTCACTCTATCTGTGGTTGGGATATATTTTACTTTGCACTGGCGCCATCATGTTCTTTGAATTGCCAAAAATCGCCAGTCTTTATGTTCCCCGTCTTATGTCTTCAGCGATTCCATGGCTAGGTCTTGCAACTTTGACTTTGTTCCTGACATATAACTCAAGACACAAACAGATTTCTTTGCCTGCACGATTTACATTAAAGCTTCCAGAGCTGTCGCAATCTATATTGCAGATCGCCCTTTCCTCTGTAGATTGGATCTTTAGCGCCTTTGCCCTGTATATTCTGTTGCCCGGAGGTTATGAATTAAGTTTCACCTCCTTTATGTCTGTCTTTTTGGTCAGCCAGCTTCTTTCTGTTGTCCTACATATCCCCGGAGGAATCGGCATTCTGGACACATTAATCCTAGCTTCTTCACCAAGCTCAGTGACCTCTTCCGTCTTGGGTGCACTTATCGTTTATCGAATTATTTTCTATCTTCTGCCTTTGGCTGTGGCCCTGTCGTTGTTGGCTGTGGAGGAACTTGAGATAAGCAGTCCTTTGTTCTTCAAAAGTTTAAAAATCTGGATGAAATCCTGGGGTAAATATTTGTCCTACTTGCTTGCAGCGGTCACCTTTGCCAGCGGAGCCTCTCTGATTTCTTCGGGGCTCAGCTATTCGGATCCGGCCCGTACTTTGTTGCTTTCCTATTTTGTTTCTTTGAAGGTCATCAATCTTTCACACTTTATGTCAGGTATTATTGGTCCGTTCCTAATTCTTATTTCATGGGCCATTTACAAAAGAACCAATGCGGCCTTCTATGTCTCAATGATGCTACTAGCGCTTGGTGGAGTTCTTGCCATACTAAGAGATTTGAATTTTTCACAGGCAGGATTCTTTGCTTTCTCCATGGTCGCTGTTTACCTGGGTCGCGGCACCTTTCACCGTCAAGCCTCTTTCTTCAGTCAGAAATTTACAGGCACTTGGATTTTTGCCACATCTCTTCTAATGATCGGTTTTGGCGCTCTGCTTTCATCCAACCTGATCTTTCAGACGGAAGATTCATGGTGGAATCTTTGGTCCTCAAATCAGAATTTAAAAATCGTCCGCTATTGTTTCGGGTCATCGGTCGTCTTAACGGGTTTTGCCATGCACTGGCTTCTTCAGCCAAAGGCAAATCCAGTTGGATTGCATACAGAGGACCTCGATTATTCAAAGGTAAAAAATGTTCTGGCAAAGTCTTCGCAAACCACCGGAAATCTTTCTCTGATCGGAGACAAAAAAATCGTCTTCAGTGAAAAAGAAGATGCCTTTATTATGTACTCTGTCTATGGAAATACCTGGGTTGCCATGGGCGATCCCGTTGGTGAATCCTCTTCCGTTCGCAATTTAACTCAGAAATTTGAACAATTGGCTGACCGCTTTGGTGGCCACCCTCTTTTCTATGAAGTGCGGCCCGATCAGGCATCGATGTACCATGACCTGGGTTTCCACCTCTTAAAGATTGGCGAAGAGGCTCGCGTTGATTTGCAAAAATTCACTATAGAGGGAAAAGACAAGCGATCCTTACGCAATGGTATCAGCCGCGTTGAGAAGAAAGGAGTAGAATTTAAAATTCTTTCAGCACAAGAATCACAACAATACTACACAGATTTCGAACGAATTTCCAAATCCTGGTTAAGCAATTGCGGTGGAAAAGAAAAGGGCTTCTCTGTGGGATATTACAATGAAAACTATATGTCCCATTTTAGTAACGCCGTTTTATTTCAAAACGGTGTGGTGGTAGCGTTTGCGAATCTTTGGGAAACCCAGGACAAAGCGGAGCTTTCCGTGGATCTCATGAGATACAGTCCCGATGCACCTTCGGGCTGTATGGACTACCTTTTTACGAAGTTGATGTTTCACGGAAAAGAACAAGGTTATAAATGGTTTAACCTTGGGATGGCACCTTTATCCGGCTTGCACTTAAGTGAAACAAGTCCGTTATGGAATATGCTCGGATCATTCCTCTATGAACACGGTGCTCGCTTCTATAATTTCCAAGGCGTCAGAAATTTCAAAGAAAAATATGAACCCGTTTGGGAGCCTCGTTACATTGCTTATAAAAATAACTGGGGACTTCCCGCTTCATTGATCGATGTTACTCGTCTTATTTCAGATACTCCTATTAAAGAGGCTGCGTGATGAAGGATTTAATAGCCGCAGCTCTTGTCGGAGGCCTGTTCTTATTGACCACAGGTAATGTGGGACAGACCTCCTTTAAGACAGATACATTTGGAGAAGTTAGAATTTTCAAAAGTCCTGAAAAGGATATTAAGAAAGTTATTATTCTTTTGTCTGACAAAGACTCTGGATGGAGCCAGTCCATGGATAGTCTTTCCCAAGGTCTTGCCAAGGAAGGAAATCTTATTTTAGGCATTAATATGGCCACTTATAGTGAGTCGAAACTTCACCACGATAAAACCCTAGGGAAAAATCTAGTTGGAGTAAGTAAATACGTTCAGCATTTACTTAAAATAGAACACTATCAGACACCCCTGGTTTTCAGCTTCCAAACTGATGCCCAAAGCGCCTATGCAATTTCCACTCAGGCCTCGAGGGATTACTTTTCAAGTGTGAATATTGTTGGGCCCTGCCCGGCGATTCAACCGACGAAGAAACTGCACATCCCCGTTCATTTTTTCTATGATCAAAGAAAAGACTGCCAGAAAATTAATTACGATGCGAATTCCCTGGTAGCAACCCTTCGCGTGCCCGATCTTTCGGGCAACACTTTAAAGCTCAGTAAATGGGCCCCAGAAATGAAAGATCTTTGGAGAGAACAAAGTCGTAATCTGGCTTCCATCAATGCGTCCAAGGGCATGGAAATCAAAGATGATCTTAAGGACCGACTTCCTTTGGTGATTCTGGAACCCAAAAAAATTACGGCGGATCATTTTGTGATTATCTATTCCGGTGATGGCGGCTGGGCCGATTTCACCAATGAAATAGCTGAGTCCTATTTAGCCAAGGGAGTTCCAGTTGTGGGCATGAGCTCACTGCAGTATTTTTGGAAAGCCCGACAAATTCACGAAGGCAGTCATGACCTGGAAGAGATTGCCGTTCACTTTCAATCAAAGTGGAGTCTCAAAAAATTCAAATTGGTTGGATTTTCTTTCGGGGCTGATGTTGCACCTTTTCTGGTGAATCAAATGGATGAAAAAGTGAAGGCTTCCATGGAAAAGCTCATCCTATTGGCGCCAGGCCATTACGCCAAATTTGAATTTCAGCTCAGAGACTGGCTGGAAGATAAGGATGAAGGATCGCCCATTTTGGAGCAACTAAGACAAATTAGAAAATTGCCAGTGAGCTGTGCTTTTGGAAAAGAAGATCGTGAAGGCGTTTGCAGTGCCGTGGAAAGCTTGGGCTATAGCAATATCAGGGCCTATCCACTCAATGGAGGCCATCATTTCAATGAAGACCTCTCTCAAATGGAGCAGATTCTTTAAATACTGAATAACTTGTTCACGCGGGAATGTTTACAGGCGATCTATCGATTTTAACAACCAAGGGATTTAATCAACAATAAAAAGCTTAGCTCCGTTGGTTGTTGATGACCTATGTGGTTCAGCGTCTGAGGCCACTTGATAACTCATTCCGGGTCCCATTTTAAATTTCCGACCATCCTTTAGTTCCGTTACGAGATCACCCTCCATCACAAGCAGCACATGACCTCGGGAACACCAGTGATCAGCCATATAACCTGGTGTATATTCAACCATCCTAATTCGAATATCACCTACTTCGAGTGTTCTCCAAAATGCTTTTCCAGTTTCACCCTTGTGTTCTGTAGATGAAATTTTGCTCCAGTCTGTGGTCATAAATGGGATGTTTTCAATTTTCATAAAACTCTCGCCTCACTAACAAAGTGGTTTAACAGATTCGAAAACTTTTTCTGAAATATGAGCACCAATAAGCTTTTCGATAATCCAGAGGGCTAGCTTATCTCCACTTAAACATCTCGCTCCAGTTGCGATATTTCCATCTGAAATAAACGCTTCATTCGTTTTTACTTTTGCGCCGTATTCAGCAAGCGCTTCGAATGCAGTAGGATAGGTGGTCGCATTTTTATCTTGAAGAAGATTAAGTGCACCCAGAATAAGCGCACCAGAATCAATGGCCGCAATAATTTGCCGAGACTCAAGTGATTTAAAATTATTCAAAAACGTTTTGTCTTTTATAAGTTCTCTGGTTTTCGGCCCACTACAAAACAAGAGGGCATCGCAGCTCGCGGCAAAGCTATAGGGCTGAGACGAAGTGAGTGGTAATCCAGCTGCTGAAAAGATTTGTGATTCATCACACAGAATCTCAACTTTCCAGTTTTCCTTCAACTTAAGAAGTCGAACCCTATTTAAAAGATCCCATGGTAAGTAAAAATCTAAATCAGTAAATCCATCAAATACAACCATGCCAATTTTCATGCCCTAAATTTTAGCAGGCGCTTGTGGGGTGGTCACCAAGGGAATCTAAATGGACGACTTGCGTAATCTCGTTAAGGCGCTAATTGGGGATTGACCTAAAGGTCATCTACTCGTTCCCACCTCAATACCTACAACAAATCATCGAACAAAGACTTAATTTGAACGATCAAATTCGGCTCACAGAGAGGTTTTGCAGAAGTCGACTTAATCGTGGGCTGTGATCCCTTTTCTTTTGGAAGACTGGCTTTCTGTGAAGCTCTTTTTGGTTTTTTTGACTTTACTGTCTCGCCAACAGCGCAAGGTTCCCACTTTTCAGAGATGATATGCCCTACACATATCTCACGCATCGCTGAGGTTTGAACTTCGACACCTTCTGAAACAGTCAGAAATCGATACTGAATTTGATGCTGGTACTTCAGCCAAACTTCAGTCGTATATTTTACAGTCTTCTTCGTTGCGATAGCCTTCATCGCAAATCTTTGTACGAAGTCGAACTCGTCCGTCAGCTCAAAGAACAAAGACTCACCTGACTGCAAAGCCACGTTCAATAGCTCTACATTGGTGACAACCTTGTCACCAATGGGCTTCGTTGAATCTACAAATAGTGGATTGATAGTACTCAAATCCACATTTCCGCAGCTAGATTGGCTAAAGCAAGACCCGCCGGATTTTTCGGAGAATACTCCAACATCGGTAGATGATTGTGATGAGCTTCTTCGACCACGATAGACTCTGGAATGTAATTGTTAAAAACAGGGATTGTGTATGTCGAGCGAAGATCACTAATTACTTTTTCAACAATACGACGGTTGCGGTATTTAGAAATAATAATTCCGCGCACATCGACTTTATGGCCAAGACCCGTGTGAATGTGTTTCAAAGTATCAAGGATAAGATCAATACCCTTCAAAGAGAAATACTCTGGACAGATCGGGATCACGATATCTTTAGATGCAATCAAGGCATTAACTGTCAGTAGACCCAAAGACGGCGAACAATCAATCACGACAATGTCATAGTCTTCTTTGATTTCAGCCAGAGCTCTTTTCAAAATACTCTCACGACCAAACTTAGTTGCCATGTGAATTTCAATTCCGCTCAACATGATTTCAGCAGGGATAACATCGATACCAAAGGCTTCAGAGGGCACGATAGCATCTTGGGCCTCGATCTCCCCAGTTAAAACATCAAAGATCGTATTTTCAAAATCTGTATCCCCGAAAATCGCGCGCGTTGCTGAAGATTGTGGATCCAAGTCGATCAAAAGAATCTTCTTTCCCTCTTTCGCCCATTGTGCTGACACATTAATGGCCGTTGTCGTCTTTGCGACGCCACCTTTTTGATTGATAAATGAAACAACACTTCCCATGGGATTCCTCCACTACTTATAAAATATGCTCCATACTTTAGGCTAGGTTTTGCCTATTGAGAAGGAGTGAGAGGGATAAGAAGGAATTTTCCAAGACAAAGGTCTAGTTAAGAAAATCTTATGTCACGAAATCCCTTTGATGCTCAGCCCTCGGAGACCTCTGTGCACATCTTCGTGCTGAGCCCCCCTCATACAGAAAACAGACTGATCACGTCTGACAATTCTTGTAACTGTTCAATTTTTAAACGCCCCTAAACCATTTATATGGAAACCACCCCTGGCATGCCTTGCATTTAAGAGCCTTGTTCAAAATTATTCAGGAGCGTTTATATGAAAAAGATTTTTACACGCTTTATGACAATTTCATTGATTGCTACTTTCATGGTGTCCGTGGCTTCGGCTCGTAGCTCCGGTGGCATGGGCTGTGTGATTGTTCAGGGTGACGGAGACTCTGCTCGTATTGTTGGAGGAAAACAACTCAGCATAGCAGAAGTGAAGTCCTTGATAGCCAAATACCAAGAAACCACTGAAGACCAGAAGGTTGCTCTTGGATCCGTTAATAATATGGAATTTTCAGTTCAGGTTGGAACTGGAGTCGTTAAACTGACTGCTCAGGGTGCTCAGAAAATCAGTGCACTCTCTCGCGCCGGCGTAAGCTTATCCATCGATGACCTCAGCGTATCCTGCACTCCTGTGACCCTGGAATAGAACCTTTATGAAAGCTTCACTTTCTTCTTTGTTAAAATCATTGAGCGTGGTCGCGCTAACCACAACTCTTGGTTTTTCCGCGAGGGCAGCGGAGCGCTCTTCAGAATTTCAAGATCCACAATCAGTGGATGTCGCACATCGGCCTGCGACCTTCGACAAAACTCTTCGTGCAACATTCCAATTAAACGGAGATTGCAGCGCTACTTTTGTTTCCAATCAAGGCCATATTTTAACAGCCCTCCACTGCCTTCATATGGTGTGGCCGGGAGATTCTTTTCCCGAGATGGGTGTCTTTATTGCCAAGCTTCCTGAACAAATGATTGGCAGAAAAATTCTTGTGGCGATGTCCCGAGATGGCGAAAAAGAATCTGATATCGAGGTCACACTTGTTGCCGCAGGAAAGGGTCACTTCAAAGGTGGAATCAGTCCTATCCAAGCCTTCCTAGGGAACGCTGAAAAATATCTAGATTTGATGGAACAAAAATACGGTACGGCCGAGGACTATTTGATTCTTAAGACGGATCTCCAAAACACTCCATGCCTTCCCGTGGCTTCCAAATCTCTTGCGGTTGGAGACTTTGTATGGAGCCTTGCCTTTCCAGGCCGTGACGAAGATATCAAGGGCCGCCCTTTGTGGACGGGACAGCATGGAGCCTTCACTTCGGGATACATCACTCGTGGTATCGTAGACAATGAATCTTTGACAGATGTACTTGCGGGGCGTTCGCCAGAATATCAGCAAACCTATCTGAATGTTGTAGGTGCTGGAGAGAACTCTGACATGGTGACCTCCTCAATGGACAACTTGCCGGGTGCCAGCGGTGGTTCATGGCTGAACGAAAAGGGTGAAATTGTTGCTGTTGGAAATTCTTTGATGTCCTTTCGATCCCCAAAGAAAGGCTATGTTTATGGGATGGCCCAGGGTGCTGAAATCCAGTCCGTCATCGGCAAATTGAAAACCAAGCTTGGTGAAGAAGCAGTCAGTCAGATCTTCTCCTGCCACTAGAATTCCCCCCATCTAATCATTAATTTATTCCGGTCGGTAAATATTCATCATAGCTCCGGTGCTGAAAACTTTCGTATCAATCAACTTAAGGTACAAAGGCTTATTTAGCTTTTCAAACAAACCGAAACCGCTGCCCACCGCCACTGGGTGCGTGGCAAGCCAGAATTCATCGACCAGACCTGTCTGAACTAAACTTTGAGCAAATTCAACGCCTCCATGAGCAAGCAAGTCTTTTCCCGGTTGCCTCTTAAGCCTCGCGATTCCCTCCGCCAAATCACCAGTGATCACTTCTGCATCTGCCCAACTTTTCGCGCTTACAACCTGAGAAGGATCAAAACCATTTCTCGAAAAAACGATTTTAGGAATTTCATTCATGTGCTTTGCAACAGTTCCATTCGCCGTGGGCCAGAAAGAAGCCAGCTGACCGAATGCTTTTCGGCCCAACAAATGAACCCCGACACCTTCGATTTTTTCTGCCAACCATGCCGCTCCTTCGGGGCTTCTTGACTTAGAGAAATCAATCTTGCTGTCAGATGATTCGATATACCCGTCAATGGAAATAGATATTCTTAATATTAATTTTCTCATCAGGTCCTCCGCATGCAATCTTATCGCTTTAAAAATCAGGGGCAAGACATACAGTTATAAAGTCATCTACTTTTGTCCGCCATTAATTCCTAACAAGTAAGCCAGTAAAATTTAAGTTAAAAACAATGAAAGCCCTACCCAGATTCGAACGATAGAGTTCGGAAAAGTCACACGATGCGATCGCGCTTTAGCACACCTCAAACGATCAAGTCCGATTCCGGCGAGTAGATAAAAATATTATTGAGTATATTTGTCGCACAGGAGAAATATATGCAATTCAGAGGAAAAACAGTTTTTATCACAGGAGCTAATAGAGGAATTGGCAAAGCACTAGTAAATGAGTGCTTGGCGAAAGGGGCAAAAAAGATCTACGCTTCTTCGAGAAATGTTGAGAATTTGCCCCCATTTAACGACTCAAGAGTTGTTCCAATCGAACTGGATATCTCCGACAAAAATCAGATTAATGAAGCCGCACAAAGGTGCCAAGACACCCAAATTCTCATCAACAATGCCGGCACTCTTAATCCCGGCAGTATTCTCCCCTAATTTTTTCTGATGAGACTCAAAGTTTTCTCTTTGCGGCCCCAGGCGATAAAGGCACTAGCTACCAAAAGAGTAATTGCCGTCGCGGGACTTCCACCAATAATAAAAAGATGTGTAGCAACAGCACCGACCATAACTCCTGCTAAGATCACGCCACCGACTCCTGAAAGAGCTGGGATGAATAGGAGGACAGAACCACCTACCTCAAGTAAGCCCGTGAAATAACGAAACCAATGTCCAATGCCAATGACATTGAACAAACCTACCATTTGCTCATTGCCAGCAATCTTATTATATCCAGACATCAGAAGCATTACTGCCGTCCCAATCTGAACCAGCCAAAGGGCAGCGTTTAGTAACTTTGATGTCTCAGTCATATTATGCGTTGTTGTTTGCGTTTTCATACTTTCTCCTTGTGAATGGTTTTAGTTTATCTCTTGCATCTGAATTTACGGCATTCCGACTATTTTGATTAGATGGAATAATTGATAAACTCTTTTCCAATAGTGCAAAAATAAAAGAGGCGTATAAATACTTGGATCATTGGCCAAAATCTCCAAAGTACAAAGAACGAGGGACTTAAAAAGTTGGCCTCAGATATGTCGATTGATAAAATAAATTATTAAGGGAAGTTTAATCTGTCTTATACGACCGACTTAACAGGCGATGAGCTTCAAACAGTGAACGCACAGATTGCGGAAGTAAAATCTTGAGTGGAAAATTACAATAACTCTAATAGGCAAAGAAACCTATCACGGACAAGTTTAAATTAAGGGGCATTGAGTGATCTCTTCACGCCCCTTGGCTATCAGTTTGATTCGACGTGCTTCTTAAAATTATTCAAGATCGCCTGCCAACCCTGCTTTTGCATTTCTTCGGAATTCTCTTTTTCGGCATCAAAGACTGTCGTTATTTTTGTCTTGCCGCCAAAATTTTCAAAATGAGTCGTAACTTTTCGCCCATCTTCCATCGTATAAGTAATTTTTTTTTGATCGACGATTTCGTTGTAGACAGCTTCAAAATCAAATCCAAAGCTTCCGTCTTTAGCTTCCATTCTGGCAGCATATTTTCCACCGACTTTTAAATCGTTAGATGCTTTTGGACAGTGCCAATCATCAGAAGCGAAATTCCATTTTTTAATTTCCTCGGGATTAGTCCAAGAATGCCAAACTTTTTTAGTATCCGCCGCAATTGTCGCCTCAATAGTAATTTTCGAAGAGCTCATTATCTTTTCCACCATAATCTTTATAGGTAATCTGCAAAATGATAACAAGTTCTTCAAACCTGTCATCTGATTACTTATAACGAAAATGTCGCGTCAACCAGCCACCTGATTTCGGCAGAATTAAGGCACCTTTTTTTCAACGAACGTAGTTCCCGAGGGGCCATTTCCAACAATTTCCACCGTCACCGGCTCGTTTCCAGTCATCGCGAAGTGATTTTGCCCTGCCGGTTCCGTGTAGACACTTCCTGGTGGAAGCTCTTTTAAATTGCTTTCATCAAATTGATCTCCGTAACCAAACCGCCAGGTTCCCGAGATCACGGTTGCAATGCGATTGTCAGGGTGGGAGTGTGCGGCCACTTTGGTATGTGGAGGGAGTCTGAGTAAAATGGCATACATGCCGCTTTTCGTTGGATCACCTACTAAAACTTTTGAGGTTTCGCCCTTCATTTTCGCGCTTCCTGCCATTTCAGCTTTCTCAAGCTGCGAAAGCTCCTGAGGGGATTCTCTATATAAGGGAAGCTTTTCTGCCTGCGCTCGAGGTGCACTGAAACAAGCAGTAACAATTAAGAAAAGAAATATTTTTTTCATAAAATTTCCCCATCATATATAAATATAATTATAAATTTAATCCGTGACTAAAGTCGTAGACTTTACTTACGACTTTTTCAGATCAAATCATGAGGCATCCTAAGGTATCAAAAAAATTCCACCCACGTGTTGATAAACTGATGCTCTCCTTGAGAAGGGCCTTCCAAAATACAAGGTCTTAGAAAATGAAACTATCTACCCGGATTTTGCCATAGAGGTGACTTCCATTTCTTAATTTCTTCCAGAAACACTAGAAGCCTGGATGGCAAAAATTTTCTTGTGGGATACACCGCATGGATACGGTTCTCTTGAGATGACCACTCGGGCAGAATTCGAACTAGAGCACCCGACTTAATTTTTTCTTCACAATAATATGCTGGTAAAAGTCCGATACCGTGTCCCTTATAGACGAACTGACTTGCGGATTGAAAGTCTCGACAAGAAATCTTCCCGCGTACATGAACTCGAACTTTCTTTCTCGAGCTTTCCAAATCCCAATCGGTTTCGTTGTTCAATCCTTGCAAAATCACACAGTCATGAGACTTTAAATTATTAGGGTTTACGATTTTTTCATGACCCTTCAGATATCCCGGAGTGGCAACAATGTATCTCCTCGTGGTCCCCAGATAATTTGCGATCAGAGTCGAATCCTCCAACTCACCGAATCGAATCGAATCGCAACGTCGATATTTTCCCCGATCAAATCAAGAAATTGATTCGTAATAAATAGATCCACTTTGATGCGTGGATAATTCTTCATAAAATCTGAAATAAAGTCCAAAAATGGTTTTTCGCTCATGACAACTGGAGCCGATATTTTAATGATTCCTTCCGGCGTCATCTGAGTTCTTTTTAACACTCTCTCTGCTTCGTAAAGCTCAGTGAGAGGATCCCTACACTGCCCCAGATAGGCTTGTCCTTGTGCGGTCAACGAGAGTCTTCTTGTAGTACGTGCGATGAGAGTGACCCCAAGTTGCTCTTCAAGCTTTGCTACACTTCGACTCACTGTTGAGACTGGCAACCCTACTGAGCGAGCCGCTTTGCTGAAACTTTCAAGCTGTGCGACTTTTACAAAAATAGCAATATCGTTCAAATCAACTAAATCCGTCATAGTTTCCTATTTTTGCATATATGCAAAATAGATTCTACATTTTTCCATATAATCAAAAAGCGCATTTTGGGCGATTCTTCATACATGAAGATCACAAAGATAAAAGATATGGAATCAGGTCCAGCCAAATCGAAGGCACACTTGATCGCAATCCGCAAAAGATTGGGATTTGTTCCTAATTTGCTGGCAACCTTTGCTAATTCCTCAGCCATGCTCGAGGGATACTTGGTACTCGAGTCGGCCTTTAAAAAGTCAACACTGACTTCTGAAGAACAGCAAATCGTTCTGTTCACTGCTTCAGTAGAAAATAGCTGTCTCTATTGTTCAGCAATACATGCTGCAGAATTGCGGGGCTTACATATTGATCCAGAAATCATCCACGCAATTCAAACAAAACAACCTGTTCAAAATACACGCATCGAAGCACTGATCCAATTCACCCGTGCATTGGTCAGTCAAAGAGGTTTTGTACCTGAAGTTTATAAACGGCAATTCAATGAGGCCGGCTTCAGCGACATAGCGGCCATGGAAGTTCTTATGGGGATCGCATTGAAAACCATGAGTAACTATCTTGATCACCTTAATCCAATTGCCATCGATCCAGAATTTCAAAAGGAACCAAAAAATTCAACATCCCAAAAGGAGGATAAATTATGAACAAAGCAAAAACAGCCATCGTAACTGGCGCATCACAAGGAATCGGAGCCGAAGTCGTTCAACTTTTATTGAGCCAAGGTTATAATGTCGTTGCAAACTCGCGACATATTTCCGAATCAGGAACGTTCGAAGAATCCGATCGTTTGCAACTGGTCGACGGAGATATCGGTCTATTGGACACAGCAAAACGAATCACCGAAACTGCGATCAATCAGTTCGGAAGTATCGATGCTGTCGTGAATAACGCAGGCATATTTTTTACGAAGCCTTTTATCGACTTCACGCCGGCGGCCTCCAAACAATTGATGTCGACAAACATCGACGGGTTTCTCTACGTGACTCAATGTTCAGTCAAGCAGATGCTTAAACAAGGAACTGGCGGAAGCATTGTCAGTATTACGACCACGATGGTTGACCACGCGATTGCGGGAGTGGACGCTTCAGTCCCTATGATCACCAAAGGAGGCTTGGACGCGATCACTCGATCTCTTGCACTTGAATACGCAAAGCAAGGCATCCGAGTAAATACAGTCGCTCCAGGCATTGTAGATACGCCGATGCATAAGAACAACCCCCACGACTTCCTTCGTACACTTTCTCCTATGGGAACTATTTCGGACGCGCGTGAAATTGCTGATGCAGTTCTATTTTTAACCGAATCCAAAACGATTACTGGCGAGACTCTGCGCGTGGATGGCGGAGCTCACGCGGGAAGATGGTGATCTATGAACGCGAATCAATTCGAGCAAAACCCAGTTGAAGCGAGATTAATGGAACTGAAGATTCATTTGCCGTATGCACCCAAACCTCTGGGTGCATACGTGGAAACTGTGCAAACAGGAAATCTGTTATTCCTGAGTGGTATTTTACCGATTGAAAACAAAAAACCAAAATACCTTGGCGTCATCGGAAAAGATCTTACCATTGATGACGGACGAGATGCCGCACGAGTTGCATCCCTCAATGCCCTTGCAGCAGCCAAAGAGCACCTTGGGTCCTTGGACAGAGTGTCCCGGGTTGTTCGTTTGGCAGTCTCAGTGGTGGCCACTAATGAATTTAAAAATCACGCACAGGTCGCTGATGGTGCCTCAGAACTGTTACTCGACGTTTTTGGAAAAGAAAAAATGTCAACACGTATGGTTTACGGAACCGCCACTTTGCCAATGGGCGTACCCGTTGTGGTGGAGATCTTATTGGAGGTTCAAGTATGAGTAATCTAATAAGACTCAAAGTGGTGATTTTTTTATTGGCCCTTACTTTCACTAGCCGTTCGCTCTTTGCAGCAGAAGGAGTTTCAACTATGAAACACCCCACTTTTTATCGGACAATTGACATAGATGGACTAAAAATATTTTATCGTGAAGCCGGGCCGAAGGATGCACCAACACTCCTGTTGTTGCACGGACTGCCCTCTTCATCGCGTATGTTTGAACCGCTCTTTCAACGACTCTCAAGTTCATATCACCTTATAGCGCCTGATTATCCAGGCTATGGGCATAGCGACTGGCCTGATCACAAGAAGTTCGACTACACGTTCGATCACATCGCAAAAATCATGACGAGTTTTACTGAGAACCTGGAACTGAAAAAGTTTTCCGTTTACATGCAGGACTACGGAGGACCCGTAGGTTTCCGAATGATTCTTGCACACCCAGAACGCGTGGAGTCCTTGATCGTGCAGGACGCAGTCGCGCATAACGAGGGCCTTGGCGCCAACTGGAAAAAACGTCGAGAGTTTTGGGAAAACAGAAAAGCAAACGAAGAGGCACTCCGACATAATTTGCTGTCGCTTGAGACCACTCGTACCCGACATGTAGGAGATGATCCCAATGTAGATCGATATGATCCTGACATGTGGACCGACGAGTTCTATTTCTTAAATGCTCCCGGCCAAGTTGATATTCAAAGTGATCTTTTTTATGACTATCGAACTAATGTGATCGCTTATCCAAAGTGGCAGCAGTGGATGCAAAAAAATCACCCACGTCTTTTGGTCATTTGGGGCAAGCATGAACTGTCCTTCGAACTCGGTGAGCCCGACCGATATAAAAAGGACGTACCATCAGCAGAAGTTCATGTGTTGGATGCAGGCCATTTTGCATTGGATACGAAAGCTGATGAAATTGCTGAGCTGGTAAAAAACTTCCTCGCTAAAAGGTAAGGAAAGCTTGTGGAAACGACACTTTTCATTTTCATTGGTGTTGCTGCCGGCGTTTTGGCAGGTCTTTTTGGTGTTGGCGGAGGTTTAATTATCGTCCCATGTCTTGTGTTTCTGTTGCGGTTTCCGATGGTGACCGCGACAGGAACATCGTTAGTGGCGCTACTAGCACCAGTGGGATTAAGTGGTGTCTATGCATTTTATCAGGCTGGAAAGATTAGCGGAGGCAATATCAAGCAAGGTCTGTTCATTTCAGTTGGAATGTTTCTGGGAAGCTTCCTCGGTGCTAAAATTGCGCTCAGCTTTCCAGATTACCTTCTGAAGCGTTTCTTTTGTCTGTTTTTAGTCATTGTGACGATACGTCTATGGATGACCACAGCAAAAACATAAATACACGGAGCAAATTAAAAAAACTGAGTCTTTTGAACTCTAAGACCATAAGGCTCACCTTCTTAGAAAACATCCCTCAGGCCAATGGCAGGTTATCTAAAGACGGGTTTCCATTTGCCAAATTGCTGACTTGAATTCCGCTGTCTAACTTATGATCAAAAATCTTAGGCTTAAGTGTATTTTACAATGCCCTATCCGACCCAACTCCATCGAGGTATAAAGTGACTGAATTTCAAAACTTAATGGGGCGTTCTGATGAAATTACTTCTGGTTACACTTCTTTTCTCTACACTTCCGGCTTTTGCAGCTCCTCCAGTTTATAGATCACTTAAAGAGACCAGATCGCTCATTCAGATGCCTGAATACACTCTTGAACAAAAGAAATTGGTGCTGGGACAAGCGCGACTTGTTCTTGAACAAATTTATGTTCACCAGAGAATCAAAACGAATGACTACGGAGAAAACGCCAATCCAACTCCGGCCTTAAACCAAATTGAATCGCACCTTGAAACCCTCTCGACAATGCAGTTCCATCAACTTTTGAGTGATATCTTCTATCGTTTAAGAGATCTGCACGCACTTTACTATTTGCCAAAGCCCTATGCCTGTTATGAGTCTTTTCTTCCTTTTGAATTGAAGGAAGTTACGGCGAAAGATGGAAAGAAGGTCATCGCTGTCGCGGAAGTTGGGGACCACCCTGACGTTCTAAAATATATGCCAAAGCCTTTCAATATTAAGATTGGTGATGTCATTACGAAATACGATGGACTTCAGATCGAAGAGGCCATCGCGAATCAGATGCCTCGCTCACTTGGCGCCAATGCCAGTGCTGCGCGAAGAGGTGCTCTTAAAGATCTAAAATTCCTTCAGCATAATCTCGAGTTCTTACCAAAGAAGGACAGCATTCCGGTTGAATTCGTAAATAACAAAGGTCTGAAGTATTCAGCTGAAATTCCCTGGATCACATGGACAGACTGGGATTGCGTAGCTGCCGCAAAAACTCCAGAGTATCTAACAGCACCAGTGCTTAGAACGAAAAAGATCAAACATAAAATCAAAGTCAGACGCTCTAGAACAAACGGAAGATCTGTCGCTAAGCTTGAGCCAGGCCACACGGATGAACCCGTGCTATACTGGCAAATCAACCGAAGCGTTTATGGAAAATTTGGTTACATTGAATTGGCAAGCTTCACTCCGGATGTTTTCACCATCGAAGAAGTTATTGCGAAGGTAAAAGAAATTCTTCTACAAGATGAGATGAAAACCACTGACGGTCTTATGATTGAACTCCGAGGTAATACTGGTGGTCAACTTCCTCTCGCGGAAAGACTGGTTCAATTTTTTAGTCCGCGCGCCCTAGAGCCGGAAAAATTCTATCTCAAAAACAGTCCGGCCAATCTTTTTTATATGAATACTGTCGCAAGCGATAGCCCCTTCACAGCAGCTATTAATCGAGCTGTATCGGTAGGCACGCCTTACACGGCGATGCTTCCAATTACTCCCCGTGAACGTCTTAATGATCAAGGGCAGATCTACTTCAAGCCAATTGCTGTATTCACAAGCTCTGCCTGCTATTCTGCCTGTGAAACCTTTTCTTCCCTCATTCAGGACAATAAGTTAGGAACCATCTTTGGCGAAGATGCGACGACTGGTGGCGGTGGTGCCAACACCTATAGCCTCAATGAAATGCTAGAGGATTTCCGCAATGGTGCCGACACGGGTCCATTTAAAAAACTTCCTTACGGTCAGAATATTACTTTCGCGTGGAGAGAAGGCGTCAGAGGCGGAATCAATAAAGGCCTTCATATTGAAAATGCCGGCGTCAAATCTGACAGACTATCATCGCCTGCTATGTCTGATTTGTTTAATAAAACAAATGACCAACTCTTAGTTTTGCAAAAGTTCTTAAAAGAAGAGTCCCTGAAATATACTTCAAACATCTACTTAGCTGATGAAGATAGACAGGATTTTGAAGTAGGCTCAAAACCAGATTTTACGGCAAGCTGGAATGACACGAACACCTTCATCTTTAAACTGAACGGAAAAGTCATTGAAAGCCGCAATGTCACTTTAGATTCCAAAGATGAAGTCATTGCCTACCCTGCAATCGTAACCACAGACAAGGTGGCTCAAGGTCGTCTTGAGATGCAGGGCTTAAAAGACAATTCTTCCGTGTGGAGAAAAATCCTTAACTACAGAGTCGTTCCAAAATCAAGAGCACTTGCACCGAATGAAAGTTGGACGCTGAATTTGAACCAAACCGGTGATGTCTCAACTTACGCGGTCAATACTCCAGCTAAAGATGGCTGGCACATAAGTGCCGATGCCCTCTATTTAGGAAATGGCACGAGCTATGGAAATGATTCCATTGCTGAAGCTTCAATATTTGTGACTCTGCCAAGTGAAAATTATCAATTACATTTTGATGCCGTCATTGAAACGGAAACGACAGACATCCTTCAGGTCATCGCCGTTAGCGAAGGGACTTCGACCGTGCTCATTAATAATCTCAGCGGTGATATTCCACTTACACACTACAAAGCCGATCTAAATCAGTTTGCCAACAAGGCGGTTGAGTTACGATTCGTATTCAAAAGTGATCCTGAGCTGACATTTAAGGGAATCACCATTAAAAACTTAATGGTGCGACCGAGATAAAATAGAGGGCCATAGGTCATTAAAGACGAAAACGACCTATGGCTTCAATGCCTAACAAAGACCCAATATTTTCATCTTACAAACTTGAATTTAAAATCTCAGCTTAGGTCGTCGCGACTAAGAATTCCTCTCCACTCGCGGGCAACAGACCATCGCTTCGATTGGCAAAGTAACGTTGAATCATTTCATCTCTCGAGACATGCTCGACTTTTTGAAAGACAGCTTGAAGTGCCATTGCTTTTATTTCGGATGGACTAAAGAAACTAAGGAAAGGTGTTCCAGCCGCACGTGCACGTTCATAAACCATCTCGAGCATTGGTCTCTCAACGGCATCTATCAAATCCATTGGCAAATAGAACGTCATTGCCAGGGTTGACCCAGGCGCCAAGGCCGCAACCTGAGACAAGGTGGCGGCGGTCGCCTCCTTGGTGAGATACAAAGAAACACCCGTTGAAGCGATAAATGCAGGCTTGGTCGCATCGAAACCATTTTCGATCAGTTTATCCCACCAGGAATCACCGGCTTCAAAATCAACAGGAACAAGTCGCAAATTTTCAGGAACGCTGAGCCCAAGATCGAGCAAACGTTGTCGTTTCCATTCCTGAGTTTCGGGCTTATCCACTTCGAAAATTTGCAAACTAGAAAGACTTTTTGGAGCACGCAAGGCGAAGGTGTCTAATCCAGCGCCAAGAATAATGTACTGACGAATGCCCTGATTGAATTTTTCTAGAAGTGTATCTTCAACAAAACGAGCTCGGGCAACAATTCCCGCGCGAAACCCTTTGGTGCCCTGTGGTTGCATATCCGGTCTCTCACGCCAACCCTCGTTAGGAGCTGCCAATTGCAGACCGATTTCATCTTTGAATACGTGAGGCAGGGAATCTACTTCAAGATGTAAGGCCCGCCACAATGCGACCCTTATTGCCGTAGGATCCGCTGCTAAGTTCTTATGGCCACCCATGATCACTCTCTTTTTCAACAAAGTGTTATTGTTCTATACCTATCATGCTAAGAGAGGAATTTCCTCCCTTAGCATGATAGGTTGTTCTGAGCAGAAAAACTAATTCCAATTATCAATTTTAATGTCGTTCGGTGCAGGCTTGCCTTTGCCGGTCTCAACAAACTCTTTAAGGCTCAGCATAAATGTTGCCCATTTCATACTGCAATGGGCAGTGAACTCAACGGCCTCGCGCCAATTTTTATGACCGAAAAGAACTATTGTATATTCGCCCTCTTGAGTGAGGTTAAATACCAGATCAGTTCCGATCCATTCTGGCGGCCCCGCTATAACACGCCATTGTACGTTTTTATTGGGATCTAACTCAGTCACCTCGGCACGCATACTTCCAATTTCTTTTCCTTCCTGGCTGAGGAAGCGAAAGTCAATGTTCCCACCGACTTTAGAAGTCCCTGTCGTTTCCTTTGTCCACCATCCAGCAACACCTTCGACCGTCGCTAATGCCGCATAAACTTTTGCAACAGGCGCCTTAATTCCTACTCTGTGAATGATATTTATCACTCTGTCCTCCGTCTAAAAGTATTTATTGTTTAGTTGAGATCATATTGTATATATACTTAGCTTTTTAAATCACTTGTAAAATGCAAATAACAGGACCGATAGAGCTTATGTGTTCCCACAAACGAAAGCATCAGTCTTGTATTTTTGGCTTGTATTTTTAGTAACAGCTCTTCGATTATCGGAAAATTTGTTAGCATCTCTTAGAAGACAATCTCATTCTTATTTCAAATTGAACGAGGGCGCTATGATCCGGCAAACTCTGGCGGCATGGTTGATATTCACCTTGAGCATGTATTCCTCTGCCGAACAGCCGGAGAAAACGATTTTTCATGTGCCCGACACCGATCATCGGGTAACGAGCATTTATCTTTCGCAAGAATTTCTAAATACAGAAATCAAAAGTCATTTCAAATCCGATCTATTTCAAGACCTGCATGTTGAACTAAATCCAGCTAACGGGAAAATACTTTTTCATGGCATTTATAAAATATCCGAAGAACAACTTCAGGCTATCAACCTTGAAACTTCATTGCGCACCTTTCGCTTCCAAATAACCATCAAACCCGAAGCGACTAGAAGAGGATATTTGGTTCTTGAGTTTCCATTGAATGAAAGCTTTTTCTATCCAGTTAACTCGAAACATCCTGAACAAGACCGCATCATCATTCCGGTTCAGCTATTATCTTTAGCTTTGGCCTCTGCCCGTGGCTATCTCGCGGCCCTTTCCGGAGACTTCACACTCTTTGACCGACAGAAAAGCAGTATCATCATCTCGCTTCAAAAGATCAATCGATCCATAGCTGCCGAAAAAAATCCCGACAAACGTGAACGTTTAGAAAACGAACGGGACTCTATCCGTTTAAAACTTGCGGCCATCCCAATTGATCGTAAGCGCATGCAATTTCTTGCCAAGGACTTGGGTTCGATGATGAGTTTTCTTGGAGAAAAGGAGTTAAACCTCAACGAAGACCTTGCCGCTCGCCATAAAGCTTTGATCGTAAAACTTAATTTGGCACAGATGACACCCTACTTAACAGGTATGGAGCTTGGTGGTATTCGCATACTCCATGACAACAATGATGGGCCCCACGGAGAAAACTATTTCTCTGTGGATATAAATGCGAATATCCAAGGCAAAGTCGTGGTTCCGCCGCACAGTTTGGTAAAGAGGCCAGGACTCAAAGTTCCTCCAAGCGCCATTATCCGCATTAATCAGGCTCTTTTTGAAAGTCCATCCATTTTAAGTATGGAGAGCAAACTGGCTCAGTCAAAAATCAAAGACATAAAATTTGAACTTCGCGATGACAGCCTTCAGGCCTCTGGCAAATACCAGTGGTTTCTTTTCTCTATTCCCTTTAGCACCAACATTTCAGTGACCTATTCCGACATAGATCAATTCTTGGTTGGAGTTGCAGGCATTAAAGTCGCAGGCTTCAATCTGGATCTTCTATCTGGATATATAATGGAAATCCTGGAAAGTCGTTTGAGCTCTGCTCTTAAGGGCATTCTGAAATTTAAAAATATCGGAAAACAAAAAAATCATTCTCAAGCCATGCTGGTCACCGTAAATACTAAGAAACTAATTCCAGCGCTGACTAATTTTCACATCATCGACGTTCGACTTCGTGACCATGAAATTCTACTTAAAGCTGAAAGATCCGACTTAATTCCAATGACCGAAATCAATCGCACATCTTCTTCACACCTCGATGGGCACAGTCTACAGGTCCGCACCCTTCAAGATTCCAAACTCCTTCCTAAATCCCCGTGAAACTTACCTAGCAAATATTCAAGTCGTGTAAAGGTAAAATGAACATTCGCTTTGGACCTCAATCCACATTGAATGCCTTCCAAAATTGCGATGTCCTGCCCAATAATAGTCTCCAAAAATTCGATCTTTTGTTTGATCTTTGGCAGATCCGGCATGTTCTCATCGGGCACCAAGGGAATATATTGAAATTGAGTTTTATCGACTGCTACCGGAACCAAAGAAATCAAAGCAACATGGTCCTCATAAAATAATAAAAAGCTCGACGGGAAAATAAAGTACATGACCTGTGCCCACTTTAAGATCGGCTCGTCACCGATAGGATTTTTTAATGGCACCACGATTCTGCAGTTCTCTTGGTTGGCATCCGCCAAACTCAAGTTCGGGAACTGCAACTGTGAAAGATATGGAGCATGGGCGTGAGCAAAGTGATAAACCTCCAAAAAGGCTTCCACGCCGATCTTCCAATTGAAGTTCGCAACAATAGATTTCTCTTGCACTGGAAAAGTTGGAACAAACCCCAATACGTCCAAATCACCTTTCACTTGCTTGAACTGGTCCACGATATCTAAACCGTTCTCTTGGTTATCTAAGATCACCCAAATCATTCCTAGATATTCATAAGATGTAAGTTCTTTAAGCTGAAAGCCACTTTTGGGAGCAGACACAAAACCTTGACTGTCATTAGGGATTTCTGTGACCTCTCCATTGAGCGAGTAGGTCCAACCATGAAATGGACAGACTAAATTCTTGCAGCTTCGACCACTTTTTTCTGACGTTAGCTTGGCGCCTCGATGGCGGCACACATTCAAATATACTTTCACTTGCCCAGACTCGGTTCGCACCACCACCACGGGGACTTCCCAAACATCAACGGCAAAGAAATCTCCTGGGTCCTTAACCTTTGCTGAGGGACCAACTGGAATGGGTCGCTGGAATACGACCTGCGATCTTTCCCTTTCAAACAGTGTTTGGTCCGTATAAGAACTGACTTTGTTGGTCATGACCTTTTCACCCAACTCTAGGGAGCCAGTCTGCATATCTCGGATAGCGGCGGACTTCACCTCGTCAAGAGTCCTCATGAATTACTTCCTGTTGTTTTGACGAATTCAGGAAAACACGACAACTCTTCACGCTCACAATACTCGACAAGATTCTGGTGACATAAGAGTGCAATCTTTAAATCACTTTCAATGGGTTGTCTTAAGATGGTTATCAAAAATGCGTAAACAGTGGCGTCCACCTCTGTGAAGTGCTCACCCAAGAAATACGTTTTATCTCCCAAAAAGTCCGCCAGGGCCTTCAGCGCCTGCCGTCCTAATTCATACACTTCAGATTTTGAATGCCGACCAAGTCCCTGCTCATGGGCCTGGCGCCGCAAATTTCTGCGAATCAAAAACAAAAAAGGCCGACCAACCAATGGTGGAAAAAGGGCCGGGAATTGATCTTTTAATACACTCCATCCCACGGGATCAATCCATCGGCTGTAAAGCAAAATAAAATAAAGATGCTCTTCTATCATGCGCTGAAAGGCGATGCTTTGCGCGTGGGCCGTTAAACCCAACTTATACTCAACGCCCTTCACCTGGGAAATGTACTGAAGGATGAAAGTCGAATCAGCGATGACATTCCCACGATGCCGAATAAATGGCATCTTTCCTTTGGGTCCCCGTGCAGGATTTTTTTCGGTGACTACTTGATAGGGAATATCATTTTTCCGTAAGAACATTTCAACTTTGATGCAAAATGGACTGAGGCTTGGCAATCCCCAGATCGCAGGATATTGATGAAGTTCAATCATTGAGTTCTCCTCTTAAAAATAGAAACAAAAAAGGCGTAGGGATCAAGCAAGGCCCCATAGGACGCTTGCAGATGTAGCACTTTGAGAAACTTTCCATGAAGCCCCTGAGACCGCTGACAGCGCAACATGTAGTTCTGTAAATATCTTCTCGAAAATCCGTCTTCGATATTGGACCCCAACTTTGAAAGCAAAAATGGCAGTTGAGCTTTTCTAGCTGATCGGCGATGAAAATCGCAGGCCGACAATTTTCTTCCCTGCAAATGTTTTTGTAAAATGAGAGCCTGCTCTAAACCCATTGTCATGCCCTGTCCAAAAACGGGGTTCAAAGAACAAAACACATCGCCCATGCCAAAAACATTCTTTGGAAAATTCTTTACCTTATGCAAACGGCGAAGATACATCGTCGGTTTATGAAATACCGATACTTCACTGAGGGGAATAGCTTTCCCCAAAATTTGCGCAAACCTTCCATTAGGAACCTTCCCTGCAAGCTTCATATATCCAGGGAAATCTGTCTTCAATTGATCAGTTCGTGCATGTTCAATAATCGTGGCAATACACCGACCTCTTTCCGTCGGAGAAATCACCGCTCCTAAAGAGTCCTGAGGCGGAGAGAACTGATAATAGTATTGTTTAAAGTCTTTCAAACTCAAAGAGTCTGTTTTAAAAACAACCGATCTATAAGTTATCTGAATCGGCAAAGACTCTGTTTGTTCTTCGATCAACAAAGGAAACATCAATCGTTTCAACGGAAAGTGTTGTCCACCTGCGAGAACGACAAGATTAGCCTCAAGCACCCCTCCGTCTTCGCATCTCACGGAGGTCGCCATTTCGTTTTCCATAATTATTTCTTCAATATGTGCTAGCTGAAAAGACACATTGGTTCTTTGCGAAACCAATGAATAAACGGTACTTTCCAAGAAGGGTCGGCTCAGAGCATAGGTCGTCATTTCGGATTGATAGCGAGGAAAAGTTCCTAAGTGAGTTTCCCAAGCGGTGTCTGCGGACCAATCAATAAGTGGACACTGCTCTTCTATAAATCTTGTGTCAATTCCTGGAAACAGCTCTTTAAGAATTTCCTGTCCACGCTTCAATAAAACATGAAGATGTGCTCCCTGTGGCGCCCCCATTCTTGCGATGTCGGAACCAATGCGTGGGTCTTTCTCTAAGATAACAACTGATTCGAAGTGGTCAGAAAGAACCCGCGCAGCAACAAGCCCCACAAATCCTCCCCCGACTACAATTGCCTTCTGTCGTTTCATATTCTGCCTTCAAGAGACGAATACAGCTGATGAAGACAGAGCAACCCATCCGCATACTTTTCTGTAGAGAACATCCTGATTTGACGAGATCGAATCCTGGTCAACTTTTCGTTGAATTCTTTCATCAGAAATTCGACATAATTCTCATCAGTGGACTCGTTGGAAATTAGAATTTCATTGGTCGTATCACCTTCAGCGATCTCTCTTTTCAAAGTGAAAATGAGATTGCTAATACGCCCCAGTCTTTGTCCTAAAAGAAAAATCTCTCGACATGATCCAAGCTCTTCAATTCGAAAATGAGAACTTGCCATTAGGTCTATAGTCCCCGCACCTACGATACCCATATTGTGGTGACCTAGAGTTCGTGACTCCATCATGTTTTGAATAGTTGGCAGAAGAGCTGTTAATTCAGAATGTTTGTTACATGAATAAAACTGCTCAATATCAAATTGCAAGGCCGGCGCCAAAAGATCAAAATGCGGAAAACTTCGCAGCACAGACGTTAACTGCGAAAAAAGAAGCCGCGCCAATTCGAAAATACGCAAATCTTCACCATCAAGATGGCAGGGTGCTTTCCGGTCTTTACCAATATTGAGTCCGTAGAGTTCTTGCAACAACTGCGGATTTCGATACTTAGGGTGATCGGCAAAGTCGTCATAAAGAGTGATAATCATACCCAGATGGGTTTTGGCTAAGATCACTGACTCCATACGCTGGCTTTCAACTGAATCCAGAGTCGTGCATCGATACCCTACAGGTAGAAAATGACGAAACAAAACTTCAGGGCGGGCCGCAGAGGATGCCATGTAGGTTTGGATAAGAAGATCGAGATCACTCATAAAATTTCTCGTTCCTTAGCTGCAAATGTATGTATTGATTCGACATAGGATGCAGAGTGATCAGTGGCTCCGCTTTGATTGGATCTGTGGACGTAGAAAGTCGAAACTTCTGACAAATCTTCTTAAGGACAATGGTCGCCTCTAAATAAGCCAATCGCTCGCCAACGCAGGATTTTGCGCCAGCTCCAAAGGGCACAAAAGAAAACTGATGCTTCAATTTTTCTTGAAATCGCTCGGGGATAAATTGATCAGGCTTCTCAAAAAGACTTGGATTTCTCTGCATTTGCGAAATACCAATGATGACCTGATCAGACTTTTTAATCTTATGACCTAAGAGATCATCATCACCTGTAGCTTCTCTGGCTAGCATATATGCCGGTGGAAACAGTCGAAGACTTTCTTTATAGACCGCCAAGGTCATTGCCTCGTCTCCGCTCGCAATGATGTCTTGATATCCAGGATTTTGTGCAAGCAAAAGCAACGCAAACGCCAATGAGGCCGCCGTGGTTTCGTGTCCGGCAAAAAGAAATGTCATACATTGATCAATCAAAGCCTCATCATCGTGAAAGGACTGGGGAACACTGCCACGCAAGGTTATTTGCTTACTAATAAGGGTTCGTATTTCATGTTGAAGAGATTTTATTTCCCGGTTTTTAAAAGTAGGAACAAACAGAGGTGGCGGCACCAACGCACGCATTCGCAAACCACACAGATAATTAAGGCGAAGAAACTTTTGACCAATGCGAGAAGCAAGTTCTGTAGACTCGATTCCTAGAAGGATGGTCAAGGCTGTGCGTAGAATCAAGGTTGTCATCTCTTCTGTCGCATCGAAAGCCTTTTCATTTTTCAACTTTTGGATAAGCTCATCGCAATAAGTTTCCGTCGTTGCCCGCGCCGAATCCAAGCTTGCAGTGTTAAACATAGATCGAGATTTAGCCCGTCCTGCTTGAGACTCTTTGCCTGAAAGCTGCACCAACCCCTTCTTACCTGTTACTGGTTGGATGCGATCAAAAACCGTGCGGTTTTGCACATAGATGTCGGCTCTTTTCAGCAAGATCTCTTGCACTGCCTCGGGTTCAAAAACAAAAACAAACCGCTTAGGGCCGATCCGTAACGACTTCGTTTCCCCGTTTTGATCCAAACTTTGCATAAACTCAATTGGCTCTGACATAAATTCTGTAAGATTTGCAACGGCACTGAGCGCTTTCATAGTTCCCCCAAAGGATTAAGCACATCACAAGGAATAGCCGAGAAGACCGTTGAATATAATTTCATTATGGATTACAATCGTTAACCAATGGATACTAATCGAATTCGTTATTTTCTATCCTTGGTTCAAACTGGCAGTGTTACAAAAGCTGCTGAGCTTCATCACATCAGCGCCCCGGCCTTGTCGAAGGCTATTAAAGTGTTTGAGGGCGAGTTAAACGAAAAACTGATTTTACCAGATGGACGCGGTATTCTTTTAACAGATCGTGCAAGAGCCATCGCTCCCGCCTTAGAAGAAATCCTAAGAAAGCTTGATGGAGTTATTGATAAAACTGATTTAATCGATGCCCATGCCGAGGAAAATAAATCCCTGCGAATTGCCACCTTCGAAGTCTTTTCAACTCACTTCATGGAACGCGCCCTTAATAATTCCTTCAAGGGACGCTCTTGTCTTATCTATGAAATGACCCCGGGGCACATGGAGCAAGCCGTCGCTCGCAGAGAAGCCGACTTCGCTTTGACTTACATTCCGATTCCTCACCCTGACTTAGACCATCTTCGTGTCCAATCCATTGAAATGGGAATATTTGGTTTAAAAAAGAAATTCGACGACTTTTCCGAGACAGAAACACCTTTTGTCATTCCAGTGACTCCCGTTGAAGGCTCGCCGAACAAAGTTCGTGGTTTAGATGGATGGCCCGATGATGCATTTCCGCGACGCATTCTTTATCGCGTAGGAATGCTTGAAACCGCGCTTGGCCTATGTCGAAGAGGTCTTTGCGTGGCTTACATTCCTAAGTTTATTGCAAAACTTCACAATGAAATTGTGAAGCCGGAGTTCGCTCTGGAAGAAAAACCAATGCCAAAGCGACTTCATTCACGCAAAGAATATGTCTATCTGGTAAAACGAAAAACCGATCTTGAAGATGAGTTGGCGAAGAAGCTCGGCGCCACTTTAAGAAAGTTTTGCTCTTCGTAAATACACTCATCACCAAGTTCAAACGGCCTTTGCAGTGACTGTGTGCTCATCTGTCAAATCTTCTGAAGATTTAAGGTTAGGTGCAAATACCAAGTTAGCAAGCTTCATGCGCTGATGAGTTCGTAACTCTGAAAGAGAATAAAAAGTACCACGCCATATCACTCCTCCCTGCTTAAAAGTTAGAAGCGCGGCTCTTAGGAAAATCATCGGGAGACAAATAAATGAAAGTGGAAATAAGAGAATACTCCAAATACGAATTTGCATAAGATTGCGCATTTGCTTTCGGATCGAAAACAGATAGATCAATAAACACGAAGCACTGAAAGCTTCATAAATCCAAGATCCAGATTCAATGGGCGAAAGCGTAAAGCCCAGAAAGATAAGAAAAGTACTTAGTATAAATCCACAAAGAATGGGCAACGAGTACTGAGCAAAGGCAAAAGCATTCTTTTCCATTCCTCGTATAAAAGATTTCAGATCTGGATACCACTCCAGCTGAACTTCTCCCTGGCCAGCCACCGCCCCCATTCGGGCTCCCGCTCGTCGCATGAGTAGAGCCAATCCCGTGTCATCAACGACCTCCATTTTAAGCCATTCCATTTTTTCTGACTGTTCGTAGGTCGAGCGCTTTAACAGCATGAAAGCACCTTGACCATAACAAGCTTTGTGACTGGGATCATTGATTCTTCGTGGATCAAAAAAGACAGAGGCCTGATGAAAGAGTTGAGCGATCATGATCTTTAGGCCAAAACTCTTCGTCTTAATTTCGGGAATCACAGTCAGAAAATCCAAGCGCTCTTTCAGACTAAATGCCACCGCTTTCTTTAAAGCATCAGTCGCTAAGTGCACATCGGCATCGGCCAATAAGATCCAATCCCCCGAAGTCATTGAGATACCTTTATCCAAGGCATTCACTTTTCCCAGCCATCCCGTAGGAAGTTCCGTAATATGCAAGACCTTGACCCTAGAGTCGGAGAAAGCAAAGCGGTCTACGATTCGATCAGTTCCATCGGATGAGCGATCTTCCACCAAAATAAATTCAAGATTGGGGTAATCAATATTCAAAAGTGAGCGCATTGCAGATTCAATTGTTGCGACTTCATTACATGCGGGAATCACAAAGCTCACCTTCGGCCAAGGAGTTGCTTCCTTTTGTTCCAAATGCGAGGGAAGGTTTTTTAATGAGATCAGAGATTTCGTAAATCGTCTTGTTTTCCAACTGAGAAATAAAAAGAAAAGTCCTGTGACAACGGTCCATGCTTGGAACACATGCATATAAAAATACCTCCGTCCGAGGGCAAACTTTGATTTCTTAAGATCATATCAGAGACCCAATAGCCGCTACCACTCAGGTTTGCAAAGGACGAGTTTTTAAAATCTTGTCTAGAATATCGCTAAAATAATCAACTATGCTTTACGCAAACTCTAATTTCTGCATTTATTAGAATAGGACCTCGACAAGGTATGAAACATTTTTTGGCGCCGACAAAACTAATGAAGCGACTTTCCTATCTCTGTCTTTTCATCTTTCTTGGACTTTCTATTTTCGGAATCTTGAGCCTGAAACATCTGCAGACTCAATATTCAGTTATGCAGTTCTTGCCAAGTCATCACCCGGCCTTAGCGATGGATCTTTCGGTGCGAGATAAGTTTCACCTGGTAGATCGCCCTACTTTCATTGGACTTTTAGATTTACCGAAAGATCAGCAATGGTTTGAAAAAAATCATATGGATTCTCTTTCAAAAGTTACAAGTCAGCTGAAAAATTTTGAGGGTGTTCACGATGCTTTCAGTCTCGCAAATATTGAAGGTGCTAATGACGTGGATGGGACTCTTTCCGTCGGAAAAATTGTAAAACTCATTCCTGAATCTCAATGGCGTTCACGATTCCTCAATGACAAGCTTTTGTCTCCGGCACTGGTATCTGCCGATGCGCATTCAACCTTGGTGTATGTTCAACTGAATGATGCCAACGTGGATCTTTTAGCGCGCTTCCAGCAGTTCTTCCGTAAAACCTTAAAAGAGAACTTCCCAGATGCACAAACCAGCGTCGGTGGTGTTCCCGCTGTACAAACGGACTTAGGACTTCTTCTGAATAAAGAACTCCTTAATTTTTTGATCTTAACGATCCTCTCTTGTGCGCTCACTCTGGCTTTGATGTTTAGAACACTTTCCACCATGGCGATCCCTTTAGTGCTCACTGCTTTTTCTAACATCATGGTTTTTGCGATGATGGCCTGGACCAAGCTGCCCTTTACCATCTTATCCGCCACTATTCCTATCCTGGTCTTCATTACAGTCGTGTCCATCTCGGCTCACATTCTTTTACGCCTCCATGAAGATGCAAAAATGCTAAAAGGCGAGAGGTCAAAATGGAATCTAATTTTGCAAGCCAATCGCAGCCTTCTTTTTCCCAATTTTTTAGGAGCCCTCACAACGTGCGTCGGCTTCCTGACCTTGCTTTTTAATGATGTCCCCTTGATACGCAATTATGGAATAGCCGTCGCCTCAGCCATTATGATGTCTTGGCTTCTAACCAGCGTGGTGATTCTGCCCTTGCTGCTCTTGTTGCCACTCCCTGAACCTCGCAACTGGGTCCAGAAGCCGGCTCGATGGGCCTTACTCATTGTGAAGTATCGCCGAAAAGTTGTACTTTCAACTTTAGCGGTTTGTGTGTTGCTCTCATTTTTAGGAAGACATCTCGATTGGTCCGGACGGCTTTTCGATGATCTTCCAGAGGGCCAAGAAGCACGACAGTCCACAGAAAAGATCGATAGCTCTATGGGCGGAGTCGTTCCACTAGAACTAGTTATCCAAGTCCCTCAAAGTCAGGACTGGAGTGATCCTTTAAAAATCGCCAAGCTTCACAACTTGGCAGAGGAATTTCGTCAAACCCCCGGCGTTGGACTTGTCAGCAGCGTTCCCGATTTAATTCGCACCAACAACACATTCACCCTGCCCAAATCTCGAAGTGCTCTAGCAGAAATTTATTTCTTATTTAATCTTGCAGGCAATAGTCCATTAGAACAATACATGACCCCAGATGGACATTCGACCCGGGTTGAATTGCACTTACGTGATCTACCCGCCGATAAATTTCACGCTCTTCTTTCTATGATCGAAAAGAAAGCACAGATTCAGTTTCCCGAAGGCCAAGTTTCACTCGGGGGAATGGGTGCGGTCGTTCATCTGATCCATGACGAGATTTCTCGAGATTTAATTTTTGGATTTTGGCAGGCCCTTGGAATTATCATGCTAATTTTAGCTTTTATTTTTCGGTCATTGCGATGGGCCCTTGTTGCTTGCCTTCCAAACTTGATTCCACCCATAGTTCTTCTAGGATACCTAGCACTGACTCACACTCCTATTAAACCTGGAGTGGCGATCATCTTTTCAATCGCATTGGGACTTGCCTTTAACAACACCGTTTATGTTTTGAATCGCCTGCAAAAGCTAACGAAAAACAGAAACCTTCCGGTGACTAGGGCCTTTTATATGGAGGGAAATCCCTGCCTGGTTTCTACACTGATCGTTATGATTGGATTTTCTGTATTTCTGTTCTCATACTTTTCTTTAAATCGCACTTTCGGCGCCTGTATGTTGGTTTCAATTGTTGGAGGCTTAGTTGGTGACCTGGTATTCTTACCGGCCCTTTTAAAAATGTATCCCGCACTGCTAATGCAAAAGAATTCCCCTCGAATAAAAATCGAGAACGACATCGCGACCGAGATTGTCGCCTGAATCAGCTCTAAATAAAAGAAGCATTGAATTTTTAAGTTCAATGCTTCTTTTAAAATTTTTCTAATAAGTCCCCATCTTTTAGGATCTTCCTCTATTTACATCCTACCATGTCGTAAAGATCTAGAATATCTTTCGTACAAGTTCCTTTTTCAAGATAAGAAGCAGAAGCATCTTTCAATGTTTGACAAGCATTCGGAGATCCCTTCACTGCCAGGGAAACCAGGCTATAGCAAGAAGACGCCTTCGGTGTAATTACAGGGGATACATCCGTCACCGCTTGAACAATGATCTTATTCTTATCAGCCAAAGACATGTTTGGCTCCAACAGCACCAAAGCCTTTGACCAACTTGCGCGAGCTAGATAAATCCATTTCATTTTGTCTGACTGAGCAATGCGCGTGTTATTTTTCATAGTCGAAATATAAACTTCACGCTGATTCTGACATACTTGATAGCTATAATCTTGAGATTCATATCCGTGAGCCTTGTCATCGAATTTATATCCATGGTGGATTATGTGAGGACGTCCCTGCCAGTCAGAGATGATCTCATCATCAGGCCAACAGTTTGAAACAGCAGCAATAGACCCCTTAATAGTATCCATCATAATTTCATTCGCCGTATCCGTACTGTATTTAATATTCAAACCCAAGCGCTGCTTCATAGTCGCGATCACACAAGCACGGTCGCAAGTTCCATTTAAATTAGCCGCTAAAGCCTTCGGCGAGCCTTCCAGCATTCCAGCCAAGATACTGAATTCAATTTGCTGTCCTTGAACGACATTCCCTAATGCAGGTTTTCTGAATTCTCCTTGAGTCAAAGAGTCCACATCGCTTACTAAACTCATGCGAACGTTATCCAAATCAATCACGTAGTCTGTACGTAGAATAATGGTTCTGGCATTATCAGAAGCAGAGTTAATTCGTCCCATGGTCGTGTCCATGGTCGCATCCATGATCTGCTTCTTAGTCACTTCTTCCATATCTTTTTTAATGCGTTCATAGTCCACTTTTTGTTCCGGGAACAAAAACTCTTTAATCTTTTCGCCGCCCAAAGAGGTCAATGCGTTTTTTCCCATATCAATAATGATATCCTGAGGACCCGTTGCTCCACTTGTATAAGAATCCGGACCCTCATCTGCTCGTGCCACCCCTGGAGTCGCTGCAAGAAGTTGGGTTGATAAGATTGCCGCCATATATAGTTTTGAATTTTTCATTTTCTATCCCTCTGTTCGCTATGTGTTTGCGTTGCGATGGATAGACAATGCATTGCTAATGCCAGGGAATTTTAGTCTGGATAAGTCGTAAATTTGATTTGAAGAAAGAGCCGCCGGGGTATCGACAGATCGAATTGCTGGAATTTCGGGAGCTGTCGGGAACTCGGCAGCCTGGGCCCATAAAAAAAGGGAGTCTCAATTCGAGGCTCCCTTTTTAATTTAATTCATTAAATGAACAGTCTTAGAAATGCTTCTTCACGGTATCGCAAACATACTGAAGTTCTTCAGTTGTGATGTATGCGAAGCACGGAAGATTCAAAACTGCCTGAGAAATATGGTGAGCATTTCCGTTGTCGATCTTGCCAGCCAAGTGATCTTTTGCACCGGCTTGTAAGCTCATTGCTCCCGGATAGATAGTTCCATGACCGATATTAGCTTTCTTCAAAGTTTCAATAAGGGCAGGTCTTAATGAAGGATCGATCATACCAACTTGGCAATAACCGTTCTCTGTCACTTTAGCGCCCGCCCTTACAGGTTTAAATGGAAGACCTTGCAAAGACTCAGAATAGAATTTAACGGCCTTCATACGGCTCTCAATACGAGCGCTGATGTGTTTCAACGACATATTCAAGAACAAAGACTCATAAGCACCAATGCGTGAGTTCCAACCGATCATACCGTGAGAATAGTGATCTGTTCTTCCGTGGTTGATCAAGATACGCCAATTTTTCGCATGTCCATCACTTGTTGTTAAGATCGCGCAAGCATCCCAAGAAACACCCAAAACTTTT